>PCBT01000023.1 GCA_002731375.1 Rhodospirillaceae bacterium
CATCATCGGCATCAAGGCGGGTGTCATCGTCGTCGGTCTCGCCGGCACTCATATCCTCCACCGCGCGACGCCCGCCCGCGCCCAGGTGCATGAAAAAACCGATGGGACGATGGGCCATGGTGGCCACGGCCTTTGTTTCCGGTGCAAACAGGTCATGCAGATACTCGTGCAAAGTCTGTACATTACTGCCCACGAGGCCTTCCAGCCGCCGGCTGAAAATCAGCCACAGTGGCGAGAGCATCAAACTCAAAGCGATGACGGAAACGGCGATCCGGCCATTATCATCCAGGAGCAAGCCGGAGCCGACGGCAGCTGCCACCAGCACGAACGAGAATTCGCCGATCTGACCAATAGAAACGCCCACGATCCAGGCCCGTGGCCAAGGCTCCCGCAACAGGCGCAACACAGTCACGTTCATGATGGTTTTCAGTACCGTCACTACCAACAGGATGCTTGAGACCTCGGCCAGATGATCCCAAATGAAATCCAGATCCAGCAGCAACCCGATGGAAACGAAAAAAACCATCAGCAAGACGCTCTGAATGGGCCGGGCCGCTGCCAGCAGCGGCGCGCGGGCGGTAGAGTTGCCGATCCAGAGACCGGCCAGAAAGGCACCATAGGCCGGCGACAGCCCCATCAGGGCTGAGACCAGCGCGGCGCCGAAGCAATAGGCCAACGCCGTGATCGCCGCCAGTTCCACGTTGCCACGCATGGTGCGGGCAAACGGCACGCCGACGCGGGAGCGTCGTGTCAACAAGGCGATCATGGCGGCCAACAGGCCCACAGCGGCAAACAGTTTTACATAGCCCACCACCGGGATACCGCCACCGCCCGCCAGTCCATCGACAATCAACAACATGGGCACGATGGCCAGATCCTGCGCAATCAGCACCGCGATCGCGGTCCGCCCGATCGCGGTGCGCAATTCGCCAATATCCTCCAACAGCTTGATCGCCACGGCGGTGGAAGACAAGGCCACGACAAAACCCATAACAACGGCTGTCTCGACGGAGTAGTGAAACACCTGGGCCACCACCAGCATGGCGGCGATAGACAGGATAATCTGAGCCCCGGCGCCCAACACAGCCAGTCGCAGCACCCGTCGAAAGGCACGCAACGAGAGCTCCATGCCGATCACGAACAGCAACAGCAACACGCCCAACTCGGCCAAGGTTTCGATCGGCGCCCGGTTGGGAAACAAATCGAACCCGGATGGGCCAAGAACGACGCCCGCGACGATATAACCGACGATCGCCGGCTGGCGCAGTCGCTGCAGCACCAGGCCAAGGATCAGCGCGCCGGCTGCCAGCAGAGCTATTTCAAATAGACCATCGGTATGCATCTTTAGGCCGCCTTGCCGCCTGCGAAGAGCAGCAGGGTGAGGGCATGGAGGACATCGAAAATCGCTGCGAATTTGGCTTCGAAATCCGGCCAGCTCAGCTTCGCGCCGCCGGCACGCAAACGGCCATGAATTTGCCGCAAGCTGCGCCGACCATCGATCAGGGCAACAATGGCCGCCGCGCCTTCTGGCAATTCGAATTGCCGCTCCTGCCCACCAAGTTTGGCACTTAGACCGGGCGATTTCTCCAAGCTGGCGGCCAAGCGTTCAGGCGTCATCTCGCGCAGCACGGGCACCATCGAGGGAGCAAAGCCTGTTGCCACGCCGCCAGTCTCGTTGCCTTGGCGCACGGCATAGAAGACGTGCGTTTTCATCGCACCCGATAATTCCTCGGCCAGAGCCCAGCGCTCCAACAACGGCAAGTCCGCCGCCCGGGCCCGCAGTTCCGGGTCATCGAGGTACTGGCCGGGATCATAGGCGCCCGGGGGCAGGAAGCCGGTAATGCGCAGACCGGCGCTGGCCATCAATTTGGCTATTTCATCAACCAGATAGGCACGGTCACGGCTGTGCAGCAGCAGATCGTGAAAGCCGGCATCGTCGCCCGCCAGATGATCCGACAGATGCTCGTTGCGCTTCAGCCAATTACCCGCCGGCATGGCTGCCACCAGCCGCCGGGCCAGATCGAGGCTTTCATCGGCTGGATCAGAAGCAACCAAACGGGCTATGGCCCGTTGCGCCGGATAAACCCCGGTGCGGCCCAGTTCGCCATACAGCATCAGACCCAAACCACCCTGTTCCACCAGGACGGAGGTCAAGGCGGCCAGGCCCTCGCCGGGCGCGGCAAGATGATGCAGCACACCGCAGCAATCGATGTAATCGAACGGCTCCCAATCCATATTCGGCAGGTCCAGAAGGGACCCATGATAGAACGAGATGTTGGCCAGGCCGCGCACCTCCGCCCGGCTCTTGGCGATTGCCAGGGAGGCGGCGGACATATCCAAATAAGTTACTGAGCCTGATCCCCGATCGGCCAGCTGTTGCGCCAGCATGATGGCGCCGTCGCCGGTTCCGCCGCCCGCAACCAGGGCCCGCAGGTTATCGGATCGACCACCGGCTAACACGAAATGCTCGATCTCCAACAAATGGCTGGGTGAGCCGGTGATCAGGCGATGGGCCTCATCACCGGGTTCTCGGTCCGGATAGGGGTAGGCCTCGTACTGGGCCCGAACCTTTGCGTCGCCGTCGGCCACTAATCAATCGTGATCACGGCCTTGCCCACCACCTTGCGGTCGACCAAGACCTGCAGGGCAGCCGGCACTTCGGCCAAGGGGAAGCGGTGCGAGATATTGGGCCGTAACTTGCCCTCGCGCAGCCACTGAAACAAAATATCCATATTCTTGGCGTGCCCTTCCGGATTGCGCTTGTTCCAAGCACCCCAGAAGACACCGACGATGAAGCAATTCTTCAACAGCGCCAGGTTGGCCGGCGCCTCCGGAATACGGCCGGAGGCAAAGCCGATGACCAGCAAACGACCGTCCCAATTAATGCAACGCAGGGATTGATCGAAAACGTCACCGCCGACGGGATCATAGATGACGTCTGCCCCGGCGCTGCCGCAGACTTCCTTGACCTTATCCTTGAAAGGGCCGTCACTGTAATTGATCACCTCGTCAGCGCCATGTTCCGTGACTATTTTCAGCTTTTCATCACTGCTGGCGGTACCGATCACCTTGGCACCCATGGCCTTGCCGATCTCCACCGCCGAGAGGCCAACTCCGCCCGCGGCGCCATGTACCAGCAGCCATTCATCTTTCTGCAGCTTGCCCATCTGCAACAAAGCGTAAATCGAGGTGCCGTAGGTCAGAACAAAGGCCGAACCAAGTTCGTAGCTGATATCGTCCGGCAGATGCACGCAGTTGCTGGCCAGGGTATTGACCTCCTCGGCGAAGGCGCCGTGGCCAGTCATGGCGATGACCCGGTCACCGGCCTTGAAATTGGTGACACCGGGACCGACCGAAAGCACATCACCGGCGCATTCGGAACCTGGGGAAAACGGATGCGCCGGCTTGAATTGATAGATCCCCTGCGTGATCAAGATGTCTGGAAAATTGACCCCGGCGCTGCGTACGCGCACCCGCACCTCACCTTCACCCAGTGGTGGCAGTTCAAAATCCTCCAGCACCAAGCTTTCAATGGGGCCGTTTTCCTTGCACAACATCGCTTTCATCAGTGTCTTTCCTTACGCTTTCAAGCCAGAATATTTCTGAATTGGGCTTAACACAAAGCATGGGCCTTTGTCGCCTATCGGCGTTATTCTCGGTTCCGGGTCATTGGAAGGGACATCATGCGCGGGTACTTTGGCATTGGGGTGGAACGTTTGAGCAAGCCCATGAACGCGGGCAATCTGTTCCGCTCGGCCCAGGCCTTCGGGGCGGGTTTTCTGTTCACGGTGGAGGGCAGCTACCGCCAGCGGCAAGCCTCGTCCGACACCTCGCGTTCAACCCATCAATTGCCCTACTACGAATTCGACGATGTGGCCTCAATGGTCCTGCCGGAACGCTGTCAGCTTGTAGGCATCGAGCTGATCGATGGCGCGGTCAACCTGCCAACCTTTAAGCATCCGGTCCGCGCGGCCTATGTCCTGGGACCGGAACGAGGCAGCCTGTCGCCTGAAATGCTGGCCCATTGCGACCATGTGATCAAGATCCCCACCGCCTTTTGCATCAATGTGGCGACGGCGGGGGCAATCGTGCTTTATGACCGCACGGTCAGCCTGGGACGGTTTGGCCAGCGGGCGACCTTTAGCCGCAATGCCGGCGAGCCGACGACGCCCCATGTTCAAGGCGCGCAAAAATTTCGCACCAAACAAGATTAAGCAGAGGTTGATCTGGCAAAAGCCACAAAGCACCATTATGTTGACGCCATGAAAAATTTTATGACCATTTTGACCAGTCTGACCGTGGTCGCGGTTCTGCTCGGTGCCGCCGTGACGGCACAGGCAAAATCCAAATCGCCGAAGTCATTGCTGCGCAATCCGGGTATTTGGGGCGCCTTTGCGCTAAAGGAAGGCAAGGGCAAGGCCTGTTATATGGCGGGGCAGCCGAACGACAGCAAACCGACCGGGGTCAAGCGCGGTCCGATCTGGGTCCTGATCACCCATCGCCCCTATAAGAAAATCAAGGGCGAGGTCGGGGTCTATGTGGGCTATCCCATCAAGCCCGGCAGCAATGTAACCATCAATGTGGACGGCAAGACATTCAAACTCTACACCGTCGATGACACCGCCTGGGTTGAAAATCCCAAGATCGAAGCGAGATTGGTAAAGGCCATGCGGGCCGGTAAGAAAATGGTTATTCGCGGCACGTCCAAACGCAGCACCAAGACCACCGACCGCTATTCCCTGAAAGGCTTCACCCGCGCCCTCAAAGCGATCAACAGGGCCTGCAAGGTAAAGTAGGCGGCCAATGCCCACCCTGGCTGAACCAACCTTGACTGCTCCAAACCCGGTGGACACGGCCAAGGCGGCGTACGGATTGAACCTGATTGGTCTGCCGCGCGCGGGGCTGTTGGAGACGGTGGCCGGACTTGGCGTACCTGCGCAGCAATGCAAGATGCGGGTCAGTCAGCTTTGGCGCTGGATGTACAATCGCGGCGTCACCAGCTTCGATCAGATGAGCGACCTGGGCAAGGAATTGCGGCAACAGCTGAACGAAGGCTGCAATATCGAGCGCCCAAGCATCACCACGACCCTGAATTCCGCCGATGGCACGATCAAATGGCTGCTGCGGCTGGCCGACGGCAACGAAATTGAAATGGTCTATATCCCGGATCTGGATCATGGCGCGCTATGCATTTCCAGCCAGGTTGGCTGCACCTTGAATTGCGATTTCTGCCATACCGGGACCATGCCGCTGGTGCGGAATTTGAGCGCCGGCGAGATTCTGGGGCAATTCATGCTGGCGCGGGATTGCCTGGATGATTGGCCCAACCCCCATGGGCACCGCAAGATCTCCACCATTGTCATGATGGGCATGGGCGAGCCGCTGCTCAACTACGACAATGTCTCCCAGGCCTTGAATATCATCATGGATAGCGATGGCATCGCCCTCTCGCGCCGCTCCATCACCCTGTCCACTGCTGGCCTGGTTCCGGCCATGGAACGCTGCGGGCGGGACTTACGGGTTAATTTGGCGGTATCGCTACATGCGGTGAATGACAAGGTTCGTGATCAATTGGTGCCCCTGAACCGCAAGCATCCCATCAAGGAATTGATCCAGGCCTGCCGCGACTACCCATCCGCCAACAACTCCCGCCGCATCACCTTTGAATATGTCATGCTGCAGGAGGTCAACGACAGCCTGGAAGATGCCAACGAACTGGTACGCCTGTTGCGCGGCCTGCCGGCTAAGATCAACCTGATCCCATTCAATCCCTGGCCCGGCGCACCGTATCAATGCAGCTCCAACAATCGCATTCGCCGCTTTGCCTCAATCCTCAACGATGCGGGCTATTCAGCCCCTATCCGGGCGCCACGGGGACGTGACATCATGGCTGCCTGCGGACAATTGAAATCCGCCAGCAAAAAGATCCGTGCCTCCCAGCGGCTAAACAGCTAACCCACGGCTCCATCCGTTTTCAAAGCATCGATCGCGGCGGCGTTAAGCCCCAGCCAGTCGCTAATCACCTCGTCCGTATGTTCGCCCAGCATTGGTGATGATTTCAGCCGCGTAGCCTGGCCGTCCACCCGGACCGGCCAGCCCGGCATCTTGAACGGGCGATGTACCGGATGGACCATGGTCTGCATGACGCCGCGCTCCTCGAAGGTGACATCATTGTTCAACTCATCTGTATCCAGGACAGCGCCGGCGGGGATCCCGGCCTCGCCCACCTCGGTCATCGCATCGTACTTGGACCGCCCACGGGTCCAAGCGGTGATCACTTCATCCACTTCCGCCTCGTGCTCCACGCGGTCACCAGGGGTCAGGTAACGCTCGTCGCCGATCAAATCCTCACGCCCGACCAAGGTTAGCAAACGGTCCCAATGATCCGGGTTGGCCCGGCTGGTCATGATATAGACATAATCGTTCGGCCCACCCGGCGCGCAAGGATACAGGCCCATGGGCGCGTTGACGATGCCCGGCACCTTGCTACCGCCGCGCTCCGCCGCCTTGCCGGTCAAGCCCTGGGTGGATAAGCCAATGCGCATGTAGTGCAGCATCGCGTCCTGCATGGCGACCTGCATGTGGTGACCTTCGCCGGTCTCCCGCCGCTTGTACAACGCACCCAGGATGGTAATCGCCATCAACATGCCGGTGCCCGTATCACCCAGCGAGATACCGGGTCGAGTCGGCGGACCATCAGCGTCTCCGGTAACGCTAAAGGTGCCGCCGCAGGCCTGCGCGATCATATCGAAGGCAAGGTTTTTCTCGAACGGGCTGCCTTCGCCAAATCCCTTGACCTGGGCATAGATGATGCCGGGGTTGATCTCCTTTACCACGTCGTAGGACAAGCCCAACCGCTCAATCGCGCCGGGGGCGAAGTTTTCCATCATGACATCCGCCTTGCCGATCATGTCCTTTGCCAGCTCCAGGCCTTCAGGCGACTTCAGATTGAGGGCGACCGATTTCTTATTGGCGTTGAACATGTGGAAATAATACGGATCGTTGTCCGGGTTACCGGGGCGCAGTCGGCGGCCGGGATCGCCCATTTTCGGATTTTCGATCTTGACCACGTCGGCGCCCAGCCAGGCCAGGGCTTCAGTGCAAGAGGGACCCGCCTCGAACTGAGTGAAATCGATTACCTTGACACCTTGCAGGAAGCTAAAGTCGGACACATTATCGATCATATTTTCAGTCATTGGGAGGTGTTTCCTCGAAGCTGAAATGGTGCTGCGGTTTGTTTAATGTCAAGCTTGGCACAATCCGCCAGTCAACATCAAATCTCCCGGCGCATAAATCCGCTAGCTGGCCGCCGAGGCGGAACCGACGATAACCACCGTGCCATCATCCTTTTCCATCCACACGCTGATGAATGCCTGTCCATCCTGTTGGCACGTGATCACGCCCTTCGCCGTAACGCGGTCATCGGGCCAGACGATATTGGTGAACTTAACATCCAATGTTCCGCCTTCGTAAAAGCCACGGCCAAAGCGCTGCTCCAGCATCTCGCCAATTAGTGACATGGTCATTTTGCCGCCGACCACGACTTCCTCGAAGCCGAGCTCCTCGGATGCCGCCTTGTCGGTGTGGTAGCTCCGGTTGCCATGAAAAAACACGCCGCACATTTCCAGATCGATGTTGCGGGCGACGCTTGCAATGGCTTCCCCATCAGGCACCTCGAACTTGCGGACGCCTTCCTTTTTCTTCGGGTCGCGCAAGGCAACCTTCCCCGAACTTTGACCCAACAGATAGCTTTGATGGTGAATACCGCGAACGACTAGCGCCTCGCCTTCATACAGGTTCACCTCCTGCTTGACCACCGAGCGGCCGCGCCATTCATAGACGTCGGCCACGCTGGAAGTACGGCGATATTCGCGGTTCGGAAAAATCGGGGCATGGAAAGCCCACTCCTGGCGCATCCACAAATTGCCAAACGCATTGTCAAACCGTGCGCCGTCAAAGCCACCATCGACTTCGCCGACGATCATCGCGGGTGCCGCTGGTCTTTCCCAAAACATAGGGCTGAGATAGCGCGCCTGATCGACGGCCAGCCCTTCGCAATAATGCTCCACCATGGTTGGTGTGCAGATAAACGGGATCTCACCAAGGTCCTTGCCCGCGTATGGTTCGTGCTCCGACGGCGTATCGCTCATATCTCACTCCTTGTTGCGGTTATCCTGCCTCATGCCAAGAGACTTTGATAGTGACCCTTTTAGATCAGCGCACGGTGAATAGGCGGAGTATCGGTCCTGGAGCGTGTCCGAGGTATTTGACAGGCAAATGCACGCCTCGTACGATTTTACCGAATTGGATCAGACTACAGCGAGAGACGACCTATTGACGGCATGACGTATGTATCTTCGTCCACGGCGATTAACACAATGAACGAGCCCCAATGAGCGCATCAAGGCCTTTCGACGGCATACGGGTGGCCGAGTTCGGACAATTCATCGCAGTACCTTTTTGCGGACAAATGCTGGCCGACGGCGGGGCCGAGGTGCTCAAGATCGAGGCACCGGACGGGGACCCAACGCGCAGGTTCAATCCCCTTGCACCAGGCGAATCCCGCATTTTTCTCTCCCGCAACCGGGGCAAACACTCGCTTCCCCTGCATCTTAGCAATCCGGCCGCGCGCCCGGTCATCGAGCGCATTCTGGCCTGGGCCGACGTGGTGCTGATGAACTTCCGCCCTGGCCTCGAGAAAGAGCTTGGTTTGAGCCCAGAAGATTTGCTGGCTGAAAATCCGCGGCTGGTCATCGCCTCGGTAACCGCCTTTGGCAAGCATGGCCCGGACGCCGGCCTGGCCGGCATGGATATCGTCGTGCAGGCACGCACCGGTTTGATGGCCGCCAACGGACGCATGGCCGATGGTCGCCCGGCATCGGGCGATCCGGTCAGCGCTGATTATATGAGCGCCATGTGCCTGTCTTTCGGCGTCGCCTCGGCCCTATTGCGCCGCGAGCGCAGCGGCAAGGGCGGCATCGTTGATGTTTCATTGATGCATGCCGGAATGGTCCTCGCCAACAACCAGCTCATTCGATCCGAGGACGACGACCGCCCGGCGCACGACGAGGCGCTGGCCCGCCTGGACGGGCAGCGGGCCGCGAAGGCAACCTACGAAGAACAGGCCGCGGCAATTCCGAACCCACGCTTTCCGTCCATGGCCGCAATATATTTCCGCACTTTCGAGACCACCGACCGCACAATCGCGGTGGCGTGCGGCAGCCACTCCCTGCGCCTGAAATTCGCCGAAGTGCTTGGTATCGAGGATTTGGGCCTGGTGGAAACATCATTGCAAGAGCCGCACTGGGAGGCGTACTACGCTGAACTCAAACAGCAGGTCGAGGATATGATGCGGCAAACCTCGGCGGAAACATGGATCGCGCGCCTGAACGAGGCCGGCATCCCAGTCGCGGCGGTGCGCTTCCCAATCGAGCTATTTGATGATCCACACGCTCATGCCAATCAGATATTCCATGACATGGAGCATCCCGCCGCCGGAACCGTGCGCATGCTCGGACCGCCGGTGGAACTTGACGGCGAGGGTTTTCAGCCGAGCGCGCCGACTCCTGCTTTTGGCAGCGAGGCCGACCGCATTCTTCATGACCTCGGCTTTGACGCACCGGCGATCGAGGCGCTGGTCGAGAAGGGTATCGTCCGGCGGGAGCTTTAATTCATAACGCAAAGGAGTTGGCCATGGTTGAGTTGAGCGGCAAGTTGGACAGCAAGGTCGCGATCATAACCGGCGGATCGGGTGGCATCGGACGGGCGGCGGCCACGCTATTCGCGGCGGAAGGCGCGCGGATCATTTTGGTTGATCTTGATGACCACGCGCTGCAAGACGCGGTGGCGGAGATCGGCTCGGACCGGGCGGTGGCCGTCGTTGCCGACGTAACGGACACGGCCCAGACGCAGGCTTATGTCGCAGCGGCGGTGGAACGCTTTGGCGGTGTCGATATCGCGCTGTTGAATGCAGGCATCGAAGGCACGGTCAAGCCGATCAGCGAATATACCGAGGACATGTTCGACAAGGTCCTCGCCGTCAATGTGCGCGGCGTCTTCCTCGGATTGAAATATATCATGCCCGCGATTAACGCCCGTGGTGGCGGCAGTATCGTCATCACCTCGTCAACGGCGGGGATTCGCGCAACCGGCGGCATGTCCGCCTATGTTACATCCAAACATGCGGTGATCGGCTTGATGCGGACCGCCGCGCTGGAAGGCGCGGAGCAGAATATCCGCGTCAACACGGTCAATCCGGCACCCATCGACACCCGCATGATGACTTCAATCGAGACCCAACGGGGCCTGCCGGCCGGCGACCGCGCGAACCGGCCCATGGCGCGAAACATACCGTTGCAGCGCTATGGCGAGCCGGAGGAAGTGGCGCGGCTGATGCTATTCCTTGGTAGCGATGACGGCTCCTTTTGCACCGGCGGGGTTTATATGGTCGACGGCGGCGTCTCAGCAGGACAGGTTTGAGCAATCGGCATGTCGCGATGACCGATCCGAAGCGGCGGCAAGCCCTGCAAATCTATCTCGTGCTCTGCAGCACTTATGTTGCCAGCCAGTTCTACAGGGTCGCTAACGCCGCCATCGCGCCTGAGTTGATGGCCGAACTTGAGCTTTCCGCCGAAGCGATGGGCGGCATTACCGGACTTTTCTTTCTTGCCTTTGGCGCGGCACAAATACCGACCGGTGTTCTGCTGGACCGATATGGCGCAAGACGAACCATGACGTGGCTTTTCGCGGTCGCGGTGGTGGGCGCCATTACCTTCGCGACCGCAGAGGGTGGTGCTGTTTTGGCCATTGGGCGGATTCTGCTGGGGATTGGCTGTGCCGCCGGGTTGATGGGCTCCATGGTGGTGATCGCGCGTTGGTATCCCGAGGAACGCTTTGCCGCGCTCACCGCCATGCTGTTCGTGGTTGGCGGTGGTGGCACCCTTCTGGCGACGACGCCGCTTGCCTGGGCGGTGGAAGTGATCGGCTGGCGGGGCGCCTTCCTGGCTATGGCCGGGTTGACGGGCATCTTTGCCTTGCTGCTGTTTTTCATTGTCCGTGACGCGCCGCCGGAACATGCCGGGACCGGCGATCGGGGTGAGAGCTGGGGTGAGGTTCTAAGTGGCCTGCGGTCGGTTCTCGCCAATCGCGAGCTCTGGCTGGTCTCGGCGATCCAGTTTATCTGCTATGCGACGGTTCTGACCGTGGTTGGGCTTTGGGGTGGGCCGTATCTGGCAGATGTCCATGGGCTGGACGGCGTGGCGCGCGGCAATGTCTTGCTGGCATTGAACATTGCCGTACTTGTCGGCGTTTCACTCTACGGCAGACTGGACCATCATATCGGCCAGCGCAAATGGCTGATTGTGGCGGGCGCTCTTGCAACCGCCGCCATTCTGGCCTTACTGGCGGCGCTTGAAAAACCTGACTTCTGGACGGCTACAGTCCTGTTACTACTGTTTGCCGCTGTCGGCAGCTATGTCATGGTGAACCATGCTTTTGCCCGTGCGGTTTTGCCGGATCATCTGATCGGACGCGGCCTGACATTCCAAAATCTAGCTGTGTTTCTGGGTATAGCGTCAATACAATCGGCGTCAGGCCTGATTATAGGCAGCTTCAGCAACGATGGCGGACAGAGCCCAGAGATCGCATATCGCTGGGTCTTTGGTTTTCTCGCCGTGTCATTGGTCTGTGCCGCGGCAATATTCGCGAATGCCAGGGAAACGCGCTAGCCATGTATTCTGATCGCGTTGTTCAGATAGAGCGCTTTAGCGGTCAACACCGGCTTTGCGAAAGATCTGGATAACCCGGTTGCGGCGGTTTTCACGGGCCAGATCAAGCGCGGTACGGCCGGTGAAGTCGGTTAGGCTGGGATCGGCGCCGGCCGCCAAAAGGGCACTAACGGCGCTGCCGCTGCCTGTCCGCGCGGCCCGCATCAAGGCGGTTTCGCCCTGCCTGTTGCCATGATCTATTGCCGCCCCCACCGCCAACAATACGGCGATCACGTCATCAAAATTATTCACGGCAGCATAAATCAGCGCGGTGTTGCCTTCCGCTTCGGCCAAATCAACAATGGCACCATGGCTCAATAGCAGTTCAACAATATCCACCGCGCCCAAATTGGCCGCCAGCATCAATGCGGAACGGCTTTGTTCGCCACGGACATTGGCCGAGGAACCCTCCAGCAAGGCTTTTTGCACGGCGCGGAAATTGCCGCGCTCCACCGCGTCGATCAGGGGGTCGGAACCCAATAGATCAGCACCCGCGGGTCCGGCATGGCTCCACAGGACAACGGCCAAAAGCAATATCGATGACAGCACCCTATAATATCGCAAAAGCAAACGCCCCATTTCCACTGTCTTCCGACGCTGCGCCATTGTGCTAGATTGCGGCCATGATAAGCAAAAAGATTTTCGCGGCGGTATTCTTGGCGCCTTGGCTGCTATTGACCGCAGCAATCGCGGGGACCGGCGTAAAGGCGGCGGATGACGCGTTTCTGGCCGGGGTCGCGGATCTGCCGTTGATGCCGGGACTACGGGAAATTTCCGAAGCGACGATGATTTTCGACAAAACCCATGGCCGCCTAGTCCAGGCGGTAGCGGTGAGTGAGAACGGTTCGACGAACGGTCCTGTGATTGGTCTCGAGTCGCTGTGGCGGTTTTATGACGAGCCCCTGCCGCAACTGGGCTGGCGGCGCGTGAGACAGGGATACTTCGTCAGGGACGGCGAAGGACTGCGTATCAGCGCGAAAAAAAATGGCTCCATCCTGACCGTTCGCTTTGCTATTGCGCCGGGAACCGAGTAGGACGACGCCCTGGAATTGAATTGCCTGCATGGCGGGCCGGCGGGCGCCCGGTCATGGACATAAACAAGTAGGAGACTAGGCTCATGGCATACGAAAATATCCTGGTGGAGACCAAGGGCAGTGTCGGCATCATCACCTTGGACCGGCCGGACGCATTGAACGCCCTGAACGCAGCGTTGATCTCGGATCTGGGCCAGGCCCTGGACGGCTTCGAGGGCGACGACAACATCGGCTGCATTGTGCTGACGGGCAGTTCCAAGGCTTTTGCCGCCGGCGCCGATATCTCAGAAATGGCGCCAAAGAGCTATATGGACGTTTATCGAGAAGATTTCGTCACCGCCGGCTGGGAACGGGTCAGCCAGACGCGCAAGCCAATTATCGCCGCCGTGGCCGGCTTCGCCCTGGGTGGCGGTTGTGAGATGGCGATGATGTGCGATTTCATCATCGCAGCCGACAATGCCAAGTTCGGCCAGCCGGAGATTAATCTGGGCATCTTGCCCGGCGCCGGCGGAACCCAGCGCCTGACCCGTTTCGTGGGCAAGTCAAAGGCCATGGAAATGGTATTGACCGGCCGCATGATGACGGCGGAAGAGGCGGAGCGGGCCGGTCTGGCCTCCCGCGTCGTGCCGTTGGACGATCTGATGGATGAAGCCGTGGGCGTGGCCGAAAAAATTTGCAAGTTATCCCAGCCCATGGTGATGATCGCCAAGGAATGCGTCAATCGCGCCTATGAAACAACCCTGGCAGAGGGTGTCCGATTCGAGCGGCGAATGTTCCATTCCGCCTTTTCGACCGAGGACAAGGCAGAGGGCATGGCCGCCTTCCTGGAAAAGCGAACCGCACAGTTCAAACACCGTTGAGGGTAACTCAGAACGCACCAGAATCTGACCGATTGCACGCTGTGCGACGATTGATTATGACTCCATGAGATTGCCGTTGAGTTTTCAATTCGGTGAAGCGTTCGTTTGGGGAGGCCGCCAGGCGCCATGAAGCTACTTGCAGGAAACAGTAATCGGCCCTTGGCAGAAGCCATCGCGGCCTATCTGGAAACACCGCTGACCAACGCGGATGTGCGGCGCTTTTCCGATATGGAAGTTTTCGTGGAGATCCATGAAAACGTCCGTGGCGAGGATGTGTTTATCGTCCAGTCCACCTCGTCGCCGGCGAATGACAATCTGATGGAGCTGCTGGTCTGCATCGATGCTCTGCGCCGCGCCTCAGCCCGGCGCATCACAGCTGTTTTGCCCTATTTCGGCTATGCCCGTCAGGACCGCAAGCCAGGCCCCCGGACGCCGATTTCCGCCAAACTGGTGGCCAATCTGATCGCCACCGCCGGGGCCAACCGGGTTTTGACCATGGATTTGCATGCCGGCCAGATCCAGGGCTTTTTCGATATTCCAACCGATAATCTATTCGCCGGCCCGGTGTTCACGCGGCAAATCGCGGCGGAAAAAGGCGATGAAAAACTGGTCATGGTCTCTCCCGATGTGGGCGGCGTGGTCCGCACGCGGGCCCTGGCCAAACGGCTGAACGCGGATCTGGCGATCGTCGATAAACGGCGAGAAAAGGCCGGAATGTCCGAAGTCATGAACATTATTGGTGATGTGGACGGGCGCAGTTGCGTGCTGGTGGATGATATTGTTGATTCCGCTGGTACTTTGTGTAATGCGGCGGAAGCCTTGATGAATGTGGGCGCAAAAAAGGTATCAGCCTACGTCACCCACGGTGTGCTATCAGGGGGCGCCGTGGCGCGGGTAACCTCATCAGCGTTGGAGCATCTTTCCGTGACAGATTCCATAGCCGCCACCGATGCCATGCATCATGCCCGCAATATCCGCTCCATCCCCATCGCGTCACTATTGGGTGAAGCGATCCGGCGGATCAGCGAGGAAACCTCGGTCTCGTCCCTATTTGAATAATGTTTGAATAATCTGCCGCCGCCGGGCGTCAAAGGGTTTGAGTTTTCACATAAATCCGCTTATATGGGCGGCTTCCAACGGCACGCACGGCATTGGCGCCGGATTTTTGATGAATTCATCGCAGCACCCCTGGAGGCTGCGGGTTTTATTCCGAAGCTGAAAGCCACTCCGCGGACGCCATATTTTATCGGAGCGAATAGAAATGTCAGATAACACGATTACAGTTGAAATACGTGACCGGGTCGGCAAGGGGGCCGCCCGGGCGGCAAGGCGTACGGGTGTGGTGCCCGGCGTGGTCTATGGTGACAAGAAGCCGCCCCAGCCGATTACGGTCGACCGCAAACAGATGGACAAGCTGCTGCAGAACCCTGGGCTGTTCAACACCCTGTTCGAATTGCATGCCGGTGATCGGAAGCAGCAGGTGTTGCCCCGCGATGTGCAGCTGGATGTGGTCACTGACGTGCCATTGCACGTCGATTTTCTACGCCTTTCGAACACGACGGAGATTACCATCTCCATTCCCGTGGTGTTCGTGAACGAAGAAGAGTCAGAGGCCCTTCGCCAAGGCGCCGTGCTGAATATCGTTCGCCATCAGATCGAAGTACGTTGTTTGGCCTCCGCCATCCCCTCTTCCATCGAGGTTGATCTGGCTGGCTCGGAAATCGGCGATTCCATCCATATCTCTGCCGTTCCCCTGCCGGCGGGCGTCGTACCGACCATTACCGACCGTGATTTCACCATCGTCACCCTGGCTGCGCCGACCATTCAGGCCGTCGAGGAAGAACTTGGCGAAGACGAGGAAGGCGAAGAAGGCATGGAAGGCGTCGAGGGTGAAGAGGGCGCGGAGGAAAGCGCCGAGGGCGACGAGGAAGAATAATCCGCCTACCTCAGGCTGCAAACTCTGGGAGCAAACACCATGTTGTTATTGGTGGGGTTGGGCAATCCCGGAAACAAGTATGCCGACAACCGGCACAATATCGGCTTCATGGCGGTGGACGAAATCGTCCGCCGCCATGGCTTTGCCCCTGAACGCCGCCGTTTTCAGGGCCTGGTTAGTGAAGGCACCCTGGCCGGACAGAAAATTCTGACGCTAAAACCGCAAACCTTTATGAACGAATCCGGGCGCAGCGTCGGTGAAGCCGCGCGGTTCTTCAAGCTCACACCGGACCAGATCATTGTCTTTCATGACGAGCTGGATCTGGAACCGGGCAAGCTGCGTGTCAAGAATGGCGGCGGGCTGGCCGGACACAACGGCCTAAAGAGTATGGCGGCGCACATTGGCAAGGACTTTCGCCGCGTGCGTCTGGGCATTGGCCATCCGGGCGACAAGAACAAGGTCATGGCCTATGTCCTGCGCGACTTTCCCAAGGCCGATGATAAATGGCTGGACCCTTTGTTGGATGCCATGGCCGAGGCCGCGCCGCTGTTGTGCGGTAAGGATGATGCCGCCTTCGCCTCCAAGGTCGCGCTGATCCTGAAACCGCCGGTGCATAAACCGGTATCCGCCAAGGAACCTCAATCCACGGATTGATCACCCTACCAGCGGAGCCAGGTGTGTGTGATGATCAGATTGCCATAGTCGTCGGTCAAAACCCGCCGGCCGACCTTGGCCTTGAGTGGGCGCCAGGGGCTGGTTTTCGGAGCCAATGCCAGTATCGGCGCTAGATCCTTTGCCGTCCGCGCCATGGCGGCCCAGGAAGAGCCATAATGATACTTTTCCCGGCTCTTCGCATGATTGCGCTAAACATAGGCCGCGATGCCCGCTTCGGCTGCCAGATCGGCCAGCACCGGACGCAGGTTTATATGCCGGTTGGAAAGATAAAACATTATCAGGCCGCCGGGCGCCAAGCGATAGAGATAGACCGCCATACCTTCACGGGCAACCAGATGCAGGGGAATGGCGTCCGAGGAAAAAGCATCCAGAATCAACAGATCAAACAGCGGCGCATTGCCATTCGCTGGGGCTTCGCAAGCAGGGCTGGACAAATCACGGCCTGAGCGGTATGCCCCGCCCTCTCCCATAATTCTCGCCTGGATGGGCGCAAGTGAAGTAGCGGAGCATGGAATGGGTTTCAAATGCGGTATCGTCGGGCTGCCCAATGTGGGCAAGTCAACCCTATTCAATGCCTTGACCAAGACCGCCGCCGCGGCAGCGGAGAACTATCCCTTTTGCACCATCGAACCCAATGTGGGCCAGGTTCCCGTGCCAGACCCGCGCCTGCAACTAATCGCCGATATCGCACAGCCGAAAAAGATCGTCCCTACTCTTCTGGCCTTTGTCGACATCGCCGGTCTGGTGCGCGGCGCCTCGAAGGGCGAAGGCCTGGGCAACCAGTTCCTGGGCAATATCCGCGAGGTCGATGCCATCCTGCATGTGCTGCGCTGTTTCGAGGACGAGAACGTCACCCACGTGGATGGCCGCATCGACCCCATTGGCGATGCCGAAACCGTGGATACGGAATTGATGCTGTCCGACCTGGAAAGCCTGGAGAAACGCACCCAGGGCGCCATCAAGCGTCAACGCGGCGGCGACAATGAGGCCACGGCGCAGCTGGAGTTGATGGAACATATCATCGCGGCGCTGCAGGATGGCCGCCCGGCCCGTGACGTGGAGATCTCCAAGGACGAGGCCAAGGCCTTTCAACGGCTGCAATTGCTGACCTCCAAGCCGGTGCTTTATGTCTGCAACGTGGATGAAGAGGCCGCCGGCACCGGCAACGAATACAGCCAAATAGTCACGGAAATGGCGGCCCGGCAAAAGGCCGGCGTAGTTGTGATCTCCGCCAATATCGAGGCGGAAATCGCGCAATTGTATGACGCCGAGGAAAAGAGTGCTTTCCTCGAAGATCTAGGTTTAGCGGAAGCTGGCCTGGATCAGGTTATCCGAGCCGGCTACGAGCTGCTAGATCTGTTGACCTATTTCACCGCCGGCCCCGAGGAGGTCCGCGCCTGGACCATTACCGACGGCACCCTGGCACCGGGCGCCGCGGGCGTCATCCATGGTGATTTCGAGCGCGGCTTCATCAGGGCCGAGACCATCGCCTATGACGACTTTCTGTCATGCAACGGCGAACAGGGTGCCAAGGATGCCGGGCGCATGCGCTCTGAAGGCCGCGACTACCGGGTTCAGGACGGCGATCTGTTGCTCTTCCGTTTCAACGTATAAACGCGCTATTCAGGCATAGGCGATGGAGATGGTTTCGGCCACCATCACTGGCCGTTCCGCGCCCTCGCGCTCCATGGTGACCGTGGAAATAACGCGCACGCCGTTATCCTTGACATCCTCAGCAGCCTTCAGAACAGAGCGCAGGCGCACCCGGCTGCCCGCCGGCACCATGCCTGTAAAGCGCACCTTGTTGGAGCCGTAATTCAGACCCGTGCGCTTTTTCACGATCTGCAAATTCTGTGTCGATAGTTCCGAGACCAGGGACAAGGTTAAATAACCATGCGCGATGGTGCTGCCGATGGGCAGCTCCCGGGCCGCCCGTTCCGGATCCGTATGGATCCATTGGTGATCGCCCGTCGCCTCGGCGAATTTATCGATCCGCGCCTGATCAATGGTGACCCAGTCACTGACACCCATTTCCTCGCCCACATGCTGTTTCAAATCCTGCGGCGTCTCGACGTTAAGCATGGCAATACTCCTCATATGACGGCTCTATACCATCACAGTAGCGACATCTGATCGTCCTGGTCCAGGGGCAGGCGGAACTGGCTGCAATCCAATAGCTGTTCTTCCCAGCCGCCGCGGGCATCGGGGCTCAACTCCAGGCGGCGGCAGGCCAGCTCAAAACGTTGTGCGGTCAACTCGGCATAAGGCCCAGATCCCACCATGCGCTGGTGGAACTGACTGTCATAGTCCTTGCCGGACCGGGTCTCACGGATATGGCGCATGATGCGTTCGGCCCGGTCGGGGTAATGCTCCGCCAGCCAGTCTCGCCACAGGGCCTTTATCTCCAAAGGAAGACGCAACAGGATATAACCTGCGCCCTGGGCTCCTGCGGCGGCGGCCCGGCCCAAAATCGCCTCCATCTCCATATCCGTCAGGGCCGGGATCATCGGCGCCACCATGATGGCGGTGGGAATGCCTGCCTTGGCCAAGGCGGCAATGGCGCCCAGACGCCGCTCCGGCGTAGCCGCGCGCGGCTCCATGCGCCGGGCCAGATGCCGCTCCAGAGTGGTGACGGACAACGCCACCTTGACCAGACGTCGCGCCGCCATGGCCTTTAAAATATCAATATCGCGGCAAATCAGATTGGATTTCGTGACAATGGAAACCGGATGGTTGAAGCGGTACAGCACCTTCAACAGCTCCCGCGTCACGGTCAGGCGGCGCTCCACCGGCTGATAGGGGTCCGTGTTCGTACCCATGGCAATGGTTTGGCATTTATAGCCCTTACGCCACAGCTCCCGCTCCAGCACCGCCGGGGCATCGGGCTTGAACGAAAGTTTGCTTTCGAAATCCAAGCCTGGCGACAAACCCAGCCAGGCATGGGTGGGCCGGGCGAAACAATAGATGCAGCCATGCTCGCAGCCACGATAGGGATTGATGGAACGATCGAAGCCAATATCCGGCGAGGTGTTATAGCTGATCACCTTGCGGCTGCTATCCTTGCTCAAGGCCGTGCTCAGAACCGGCGGGGCCGCGTCCAGGCTGCCCCAGCCATCATCGCACCACTCCCTTTCGTGCACCTCGTACCGGCCCGACCGGTTGGAGATGGCCCCCCGGCCCCGGCTGCTGGCCGGGTGCATGCGGTGTGTGCTGCTGTCATCCATAGCCGGAGGACTCTATGGATTTTTAGGAACAAATCAAGAACATTATATGATGACAAAAATGCGCTATGATGCTCGCCATGATTTCCGTCATCATTCCCACGCTCAACGCAGCGCCCAGTCTATCCGCCACGCTGGCGGCGCTTCGCCCAGGCCAGGGATCGGGCCTTATTGAGGAGATCGTCATCAGTGATGGCGGCTCCACCGACAGCACGAAGGAAATCGCGGAAGAGGTCGGCGCCCAAGTATTGAAGGGGCCGCCTGGACGAGGCGGGCAGTTGCAGCGTGGCGCCGTGGCGGCGGGCGGCGAATGGCTGTTGTTCCTGCACGGCGATACCGTTTTGGAACGGGAATGGCTGTTTGCAGTGGAAGCTTTCGTGGCCGACGGTGGCAACACCGGTCGGGCGGCGGCCTTTCGCTTCGCCCTGGATGATCCAAGTTCCGGCGGCCAGCGGTTGGAGCGCATCGTGGCTTGGCGCTGCGCCAAATTCGGCCTGCCTTATGGCGATCAAGGCCTGCTGCTGTCACGGCGCTTCTATGGCCAAGTTGGCGGCTTCCGCGACTTGGCCTTGATGGAGGATGTGGATCTGGTACGCCGCATCGGCAAGAGCCGCCTGGACATACTACCAGTGGCCGCAATCACCTCGGCCCGGCGTTACAGACAAGGCGGCTACATACGCCGCCCGGTCCGCAATCTATTCTGTCTGAGTCTGTATTTCATCGGCCTACCGACCCGCCTGTTGGCGAGGCTATACGGATGAAGCAAGGCCGCCTGATCCTATTCGTCAAGGCGCCGCGACTAGGCGCGGTCAAAACCCGTCTCAGCGCAAGCATCGGTTCGCTAGCTGCCTGGCGCTTTTATAACGCCATGCTAACCCGGTTATGGCGGCGCTTTGGTCATGAGCGGCGCTGGCAGACGGTCCTAGCGGTCAGCCCCGACCAGGGTGCGGCGCGCTGGCCTCCCGATCTGGCACGGCAGCCCCAGGGCCAGGGCAATTTAGGCCGGCGCATGGCTCGCGCCATGATGGCCGGCGACGGCCCGGTGATTTTGGTGGGCGGCGACATTCCCGATCTGTCAGCGCGGCATATCGCGCAAGCCTTACAGGCACTGAAACGCGCAGACGCGGTCTTTGGCCCGGCGGATGACGGCGGTTTCTGGCTGGTCGGCCTGCGCCATGTCCGATGGGCGGCACGGCTGTTTCACGGCGTCCGCTGGTCCAGCCCACGAACGCTGGCCGATACCTTGGCCAAACTGCCCGCAAATGCACGGGTGGCGTTGCTGGAGACGCTATCGGATGTGGATACGGAGGAGGATTATCGCGCTTACCTTAGGCGCTCGCCTTCACATGCTCCTGCAGGCGGGGCATCATCTCGGCGAAATTACAGGGGCGAAAGCGGATATCCAGCTGATCCTTGAGGATATGGTCCCAACCATCCCGGCAGGCACCGGGTGATCCGGGCAAGGCAAACAGATAGGTGCCGCCCGCCACGCCCGCCGTGGCACGGGACTGAATCGCTGAGGTGCCGATGATATCGAGGCTGATCTGGCGGAATATCTCGCCAAAGCCGGCGATCTCTTTTTCATAGACCCCGGCAAAGGCTTCCGGCGTGACATCCCGTCCCGTGACCCCGGTACCGCCCGTGGAGATCACCGTTTCCACCGCCTCGTCCTCGATCCAGGTTCGTAGCTGCGTGGTGATGGCGGGTATGTCGTCCTTGACGATGGCCCGGTCCACCAGGTTGTGACCGGCATCGCTCAGTCGGCCCACAAGGATGTCGCCCGATTTGTCCTCAGCCATGGTGCGGCTGTCTGAAACCGTCAGAATGGCTATGTTCAGGGGGCGAAAGGTAATCTTCTCGTCAATTCCGGACATTAAGTGCGACTGCCTTTATTGCATTGTCTAGGTTGAAATAGATCGGCCAATGGCCGGTTGCCACCGCGTCCAGGGACGGGCTGTCCTGCGAGAAGCGCTCACGGTAAATCCAGAAATTGGTCATTACCCGTTCCACGAATAGCCGACTTTCACGCCAGGGGATACTTTCCACGAACAGCAAGGGATCGCTGTCGAACTTGGCCTTGCGCAGCCATTTGCTCAAATTACCTGGGCCCGCGTTGTAGGCCACGGCCAGGCGAAACATATCCCCCTTGACCAAATCATCATTTAGCAAAAAGCCGAGATATTTCTGACCCAGATCCAGATTGAATTCCGGATCGAACAGTTTTGCCTTATTGCGCCAACGCAAACTACGGTCGCCCGCCACGAACGAGGCGGTCCGCGGCATCAATTGCATCAGGCCACGCGCGCCGACGGGGCTTTTGGCACGGACATTAAAACCTGATTCCTGACGCATGAAAGCGAACAAAATCGCTCGGTCCATGGCAAATCCCTTGCTCGGCTGCCAGGGCGGCATGGGGAATAGGGCCTGGTCATAGGGCCGGTCGTCGCTGCCGCGCACGCCGTGGGCCATACGCAGCTGCATGGCGGGCAAGTTCAGCTTGTGGGCCAGGGCCAACAGTGCCGGGCCGTTTGCTTCACCGCTGATCAGATAACAGCGGCGCAACTGCCGTTCCGCCCGGCGCAACTGACCCACCTGGACCAAGGCAATGGCGCGGCGGGCGCCGGCAATGCCGTCAACCTGCATCAAACCTTGCGGCGTCAGCGGCGGCGGTGCCCATTGCAAATTCAGCTCGACACCCAATTGCCGGGCCGCGATCAGGCCGTGAAAGGTCCTGGGATACCGCGCCGCCATTTGCAGCATCGGATTGACCCGCTCCGGCTGACGAGCCATCAGGTAGGCGCGCGCCGCCCAGAAAGCACCAGCGGCCCGATTCCACTCGTCGGCAATGGCAGAATGCGCCAGTGCATCGAAATGACGGGCCGCCAAGCCGGCTTGTTTCAAACGCCAGGCGGACAGGCCGGCGATCCAGTCGGCATTGGAGATATGACGCCGCGAACGCTTAGCCGTCGGGCCGGCTAGGGCCAGGGCCTTCGTAGCATTGCCACGATAGAACCAACCAGCCGCGACGCGGGTCAGCAGGGCGTCCCGCTCTATCGTATCCAGCAACTTGACCACGTCCTTGCGGTTCAAATATCGCTGCGACACCGTAAGGATTTCCCGCCGCACATTGCGGCGTATTTGTGATGTAATTCGCCGTACCTCCCTACGCTGGGCGGCATTGCGTTTGCGTGGCGAACGGTAATGCGGCTCGGGCCGCCGATCAGCGTATCCATGACCGCTCCGTGGTCCGACTGGCGATCGCGGCGCCCGATAATTCTTGGGCCGCCGGCGCAGAGCCAGCTTATGCACCCGGGCCGCGCCTGGATGATCGGCATAATGGGCCAGCCAGCCCTTCAGTTCGGAATAGCGCGAGCGGTATTTCGTCGGGTGCATATAACGCTGGAACAGCACATGGCCCAGCAGCAGATCATCGTCCAGGGTCTTGATCAGACGATCCGCCGCCTTCCACTTACCGCCCTCCTGCAGAACAAACATACGCTGATAGCGCCTGATGTCCGCTGGGCCCAGAATTTTCGGCAGCTCCACGTCGCGGGCCGGAACCGCCAGCCCCCCCGGCTCCGCCACTGTCCCGGAACCAGTTTGATTGGCCTGAGCCGTCACCAATCCAATGCAGAAAAAGCCCGTGGCCAAGACACCCACGGCCAAGGTTCGGCGCCGCCCAGGCCTAGCCAGGCATTCCGCCAGACGGCGGCATCCGCGCCGACGAATATGGAATTTACTCTCCGACATAGGGTATCTAAATAGACCATTGGATCCGGCCCGGCAAGTCAGGCGCCTACTATATTTAGTGCCTGCGATAAGATAAACCACTAAATATACTCGTCAAGCCATAACTTGTAGCCGCGCCTTGATAGCCAGAAGGTCGATCCAGGCCTGCCGTTTCAGGCTTGGGTTGCGCAGTAGATAGGCCGGATGAAAAATCGGCATGGCGGCGATGGTCATCGGCTGATCGCCATTGGAAGGATACTCAAACCAACGCCCGCGCATACGCGTGATGCCGTCGCGGCGTTCCAGCAAAGTAGTGGCGGAGGTGCCGCCAACAAAGACCAGAATTTTTGGCGCCACCAGCTCAATATGCCGGCGAATGAAGGGCAGGCACATGGTGGTCTCTTCCAGGGTTGGCTTGCGATTGCCCGGCGGCCGCCAGGCCAGCATGTTGGTGATATATACGCTGCTTCTGTCCAGTCCAATGGAAGCCAGCATGCGGTCGAGCAATTGACCCGAAACCCCGACGAATGGTTTGCCCTGGCGGTCCTCGTCAGCACCGGGGGCTTCGCCGATCAACATCACCCTGGCCGCAGGATTGCCCGCACCAAATACCGTGTTGGCGGCGGTCTTTTTCAGAGGGCAAAGGTCAAAGCCCATCATAACCTCACGCAGAGTTGCCAGATCACTGGCGCCAGCCGCCAGGGTGCGGGCGGAGGCTTCCGCTTCCGTCTGTGCTTGACCGGATGGCCGAGAAGATGACTGTGAAGATGGTTGCGAGGAAACCGGCGGGCCTGCAGGCGCCATAACGGAAGTCCGCGCAGCCTCGGCCGGCACGGCCTTGCTCTCGGCGAAGCGGTCAACGGGCTTGCTGCCGATAACCTCGTCCACGCCGCCGTCAATATAGAAGTTCAGTGCTGCCAGATGATTGGCTGTATGCTCCATGACGGCAATTTAACATGCCTTGGGGCCGCGAAAAAGCATGAAGCGTCATGACGGCCCATTGCAGGCATTGACCCAGGCGTTGGTTCGGCGGCATAACGGAAGAAACAATCTATTAGATCTTGGTAAGTGGAATTCTAGGTAAGGACAAGCGCCATGGAACGCGAATCAATGGAAGTGGATGTGCTGATCATTGGCGCGGGTCCGGCGGGGTTGTCGGCGGCCATTCGCCTGATGCAGATGGCCGAGGCGGCCGGCACTGAGCTTGCGGTTTGCGTATTGGAGAAGGGTTCCGAGGTAGGTGCCCATATCCTTTCCGGCGCGGTCATGGAGCCCATCGGGCTAGATGAATTGATCCCAGATTGGGCCGAACGCCGCGCGCCCCTGAATACTCCGGTAACAAAAGAAAAGTTCATGTTCCTAACGGAGGTCAATTCGATCCCGTTGCCAAACTTCATGCTGCCCAAGGCGGCCCATAACCATGGCAACTACATCGTCTCCCTCGGCAATGTCGCCCGCTGGATGGCGGAGCAGGCGGAGGCCATGGGCGTTGAGATTTTTCCGGGCTTCGCCGCCTCCGAATTGTTGTTCCATGACGACGGACGGGTCAAAGGCGTAGTCACCGGGGTCATGGGTATCGATGCCCAGGGCGAGCAAAAACCGGCCTTCGAGGCAGGCATGGAACTACATGCCAAATATACATTGATGGGCGAAGGCTGCCGGGGCTCGTTGTCGCAACAACTGCTAAAACGTTTTGATCTGACCAACGATTGTCAGCCACAGACCTATGGCATCGGTCTGAAGGAGCTTTGGGAGGTGCCCGACGAGGTGCACCAGGAAGGCCTAGTTCTGCATTCCGCCGGCTGGCCCATGGACAATGCCACATACGGTGGCTCGTTCCTGTATCATCTGGAAAACAATCAGGTGGCTATTGGTTTCGTCATCGGCCTGGACTACCAAAATCCCTATCTTTCGCCGTTCGACGAATTCCAGCGTTATAAGACGCATCCCGACATCGCCAAGCATCTCGAGGGCGGCAAACGCGTCGCCTATGGTGCCCGCGCCCTGAACGAGGGCGGCCTGCAATCCATCCCTGGCCTGGTCTTTCCCGGTGGTGCCCTGATCGGCTGCAGCGCCGGGTTCCTGAACGTGCCCAAGATCAAAGGCAGCCACAATGCCATCAAGACCGGCATGCTGGCGGCGGAAGCGGCCTTCGAAGCGATCCAGGCGGCTAATGCCGCCGGCGAGGCGATGCCGGTGGCGGTGTTGGAGGATTATCCTGCCACAGTGCGCGAATCCTGGGTCTGGAAGGAATTGACGGCGGCCCGGAATTTCCGCCCGGCCTTCGCCAAGTGGGGCCTGATCGGCGGCACCCTGTATGCTGGGGTCGATCAATTCTTTGGCGGCAACGTGGGCTGGACCTTTGATCATCCGCACGAAGACCACAAAAGTCTGAAGCCGAAGGAGCAATGCAAGGCAATTGATTATCCGAAGCCTGATGGCGTCTACAGTTTTGATAAATTGTCCTCCGTCTTCATTTCCAATACGAATCATGAAGAGGATCAGCCGGTTCACCTGCAATTGAGCGATCAGAAAGTGCCCGCGGAACATAATTTGGCGCTTTATGATGCGCCCGAGCAGCGCTTTTGTCCCGCCGGCGTCTATGAAATCGTAACCGACGACGATAGCGGTAATCCTCAGCTGACAATCAGTGCCCAGAACTGCCTGCATTGCAAAACCTGTGATATCAAGGACCCGACGCAAAATATTACCTGGACGGTGCCGGAGGGAACGGGTGGACCAAACTATCCAAATATGTAGCCTAATATATCGCCCGCTTGCGCCCGTCATAAAGAACTCGTCAGTCTTGCTAGTAGCGGCGACAGTGCTAACGACGGTGGCGCTGCCGGTACTGTCAGGCTGCACCAGGGCCGCACCCGAGAATGACACCGGCGGCAAGGTCACGAGCATGGCGGTACAGCCAAAGCCGTCGCCGCTGGGACATTATTTATCGGCCCGTGTGGCCAGCGATCNGATGGATTCCAGCCTCGCGGCGGACTATTACGACATCGCCCTCGCCGCCTCGCCCAACAACCAGGCCTTGTTGCATCGGACAATGCTTTTGATGCTGGCCGAG
Organism: Rhodospirillaceae bacterium; assembly: GCA_002731375.1. GTDB lineage: Bacteria > Pseudomonadota > Alphaproteobacteria. The sequence continues at coordinate 26,297 of PCBT01000023.1, forward strand.
GGGCGCATGCAGCGGGCGCTCGAATTGGCGGAACGCAGGGTCGCCCAGAAAAGCGACACCGCCATGGCGCACCTGGTCTTGGCGGTAAATGCCATTCAATCAAGCAATTTTGAATCTGCCCGGCGGCATCTGAAAAAGTCATCCCGCAAAAGTTACATGGCGCTATTGCAGCCGATGTTGCTGGCCTGGGTCGATGCCGGCGACAACCAATACGACAGCGCGATCAAATCCATCGGAGCACTGCGCAGCCGCGCCGCATTCACGCCGTTTCGCAGCTATCACACCGCCCTGATTAGTGACTTCGCGGGCCACGAGGCAGCCGCGGCGGTGGCTTTCGAGGAAACTTTGAAAAGCGAGGCCCGCCGCGTTACCCGAGTAACCCTGAATTATGGCGGCTTCTTGAGCCGTAGCGGCCGCGAGGACGAGGCACTGGCGTTGTTCGATGACTTTCTGAAACGGCTGCCGTCCAATCCGGTAATCGGCCGGGCGCGGGACCAATTGCGCAAGGGCGGTATACTCTGGCCCCCGATGACATCGGTCGCGGATGGCGTGGCCGAGGCTTTTTTATCGGCAGGTTTCGCCATTGCCAGCTCCCGGGGTGGGGAGACGGCCCGCATCTATGCGCATCTGGCTTTGTTTCTGCGCCCGGACCTGGTCTCGGCGCGCATGCTGCTGGCCGAGGTTCTGGAAAGCGTGGAGCGTTTTGAAGAAGCCATCACCGTCTATGAACAGGTGCCCAAGAAATCACCATTTCATTGGAATGCCCGCATCCGTACAGCCGCCAACATGAAAAGCCTGGACCGTATAGATGAAACCGTCAGCCTGTTGCGCGGCATGGCCAAGGAAAGGCCCAAGGATACCTCGGCCCTAATCACGGCAGCCCGGATTCTGCGGTCTCAAGAGCGCTTCGAGGAAGCCGTCGCGGCCTATGGCGAAGTTCTAGCACGGCTGGGAGCCCTGAAGGACCGTCATTGGATTCTGCTGTATGAGCGCGGCATCGCGTTGGAACGATCGAAGCAATGGAAGGCGGCAGAAGCTGATTTCCTGCAGGCTTTGGATTTTCGGCCCGAAGAAGCCAGCATTCTGAATTATCTGGGCTATTCCTGGATCGATCAGGGCATAAATCTGGAGCGGGCCCGCAAGATGATTGAAAGAGCTGTTTCGAAACGGCCTAATGACGGCTATGTGGTTGATAGCCTGGGGTGGGCCTTTTTTCGCCTCGGCGAATACGGAAAGGCCGTGCAGCATTTGGAGCGGGCGGTGGAATTGCGGCCCCAGGATCCAATCATCAATGATCATCTGGGCGATGCCTATTGGCGGGCCGGCCGAAAACTGGAGGCCCGTTTTCAGTGGAGCCATGCCATCGACCTTGGCGCCGAGGAAAAGCTGATCCCCATCATTCAGGCTAAACAGCGCGATGGACTTGGCCCGCCCGAGCCGATTCGCCAAAATACAGGCGGAAAAAGCGGAAACGGTGGCTGAACCACGAACAGCATCGGCAGAGGCTAGATCATGGCGGGCGCGCGCCAAGATAAACCTATACCTCCATATTACCGGACGGCAGGCCGACGGCTATCACTGCCTGGATAGCCTCGTCGTCTTTGCCGACATTGGCGATGAAATCGAGGTCGGGATCTGTGATGGGTTGCGGCTCGACATTGACGGTCCCTTTGCACCCGGACTGCCGGCGGATGAAACNAACTTGGNATGGCAAGCGGCAACAGCATTGGCCACGGCAGCAGGGNTTGAGGCCCGGGCCAACATAAGACTATACAAATTCTTGCCGGTCGCAGCAGGCCTGGGCGGCGGTTCGGCGGATGCGGCGGCGACACTGTTGGCACTACGGGCATTGTGGCATTTGCCCATGGATAATAGGGCATTACTTGATCTGGCGGCTGGCCTAGGCGCCGACGTGCCCGTGTGCCTGAGTGCCCGGCCCAGCCTGATGACCGGCATCGGCCACGATGTCATGCCCGCGCCGCCGTTACCGCCCTTTGCACTGGTTCTGGTCAATCCCATGCAGACGCTCTCGACAGCGGCTGTGTTTAAGCAGGTGAAACACCCTTTCAAGCCCAGCCAGCCGTGGCTGGAAAAGCCGGGCCGGAGCCGGGACATGGCCCAGTCGCTGAACCTGCGCCGCAACGATTTGGAACCAGCGGCCCGCTACCTTGCCCCCGTTATCAGCGAGGTCATAATAGCCTTGGAAAATCTGCCCGACTGCCGTCTGGCACGAATGTCAGGCTCGGGCGCGACATGTTTCGCGCTATTCGACGATTTGGCAAAAGCCGAAGCCGCCGCGAAAATACTGCGCGGGAGACGAACGGATTGGTGGGTCCGAGCCAGCGCCGCCGTCGGCGCCACGGAAGGATTTGAATAATGAGGAAGCGTACTGCCCGCCACACCCGGACCGGAGCCTGGCGCAATGTCGCACGCGACTTGCTTTTGTTGTTGCCGGCTTTGTTCCTGACCGCTTGTGGCGCTGAAATGTTAAATCGCAGCGAGTTGCTGAACCCTTCGGTTCTAACGGAAGACGATAGTGACATCGCCAGGACATTTGACCAGGCGACCATCGTTCTGCCCGGACAAAGGGGCCAACCGCCCGTGATAGGCAAATTGTCGAGTAAGTTAATCCACGGTCATTTGTCAAAACTAACCGCAACATGGCGTTATCCAACGATCCTTTATATGCACGGCTGCACCGGCCAGGGCGGTATGGATACCTTGCAGGCCTTCGCCAAGGCGGGCTTCGCAGTGATCGCCCCTAACAGCTTCGCCCGCCGTTATCGCCCCATGCAATGCAGTCCGTCGAAGCAAACCGGCGGACAGAANATTTTTGTTTTTGATTTCCGGCTGGTGGAAATCTCTTATGCCCTACAGCGCATGGCCCCGCTATCATGGATCGACAAGGACCGCCTGTTTCTGGTTGGCACATCCGAGGGCGGTGTCGCGGCAGCCCTGTACCGGGGAGAAGAGTTCCGGGCCCGGATCATCGCCCAATGGACCTGTCACGGTGCCCCTTTCATACGCGGATTGGCGGCGCCGGAAGGCGAGGCGATACTGGCCATCGTGCNTAGCAACGATCCCTGGTACCAACCGAATCGAACCGAAGGGCAGCTTGGTGATTGCAGCGCCTTCTTTAGGACACNGGAGCGCTCCCGCTCGCTTGTTATCGATGGCGGCNCGNCCCATGATGTATGGNGTCATTCCGGCGCCATGCGCGCGGCTCTTGATTTTCTGCGCGGGCAATAATGCCGGATCAAGAAAAAGATCGAGGTAACGACGGCGGTTTACTCCGGCCGCGCCTCGGGGTTGGAAAGCTGCGCGCTACCCGGCGGCTGCTTGCGTCCACCAACGGCAACCAGATGTGCCACCATGGCGCCAAGCCCAGCATCCGCCTGCAGCCGTACAGGCAGAGGCGGTAGGTTGTCACGTAGCTTGGCGAGCCAGATATCGGTCCATTTCGGTCGTGTCAGAAGGGGCAACCAGGTCTGCTTTGAAAATCCTGCAATCGGAATCTGACGCACTCGGCAGATACTCGCCAGGCCGGAATAAAACGGTCCGTCCGTTTGCCCTTCGTCAATCGTCTCGAATTGGAAGTCATAACGCCGCCGGCCATCGAAAACCTTGCTTCGGCCCATGCAGCCGGCTCCTTTACCAAACCGCAAAATAGCTTGGTACAATGCGCTTAAGGGATCCATCGTTCCGCGCAAATGGTGCGGTGGCACGGCTTCACGTTTGTCTTCCGCAGCGCTAGGCCGGGTCGTGAAGCGTACGTCACCGTCAGCGCCGTACTCAATTTCAACCGAACGCGCCTCGCCCGCCCGAACGCCCGTGGTTACATAACGGGATGGCCTGGCCTGATGATCCATGAATTGTCCCTGGCTCTTGTTCCGGCGGCGTAACTCAATCAGAAAATCCAGCAGGCCATGGCTCCGGGATGTCGTCGCGATCAGGTAGCGGGCATTGATCTGTTCCGTCGTCAGATCAACCGAGCCTGCGAAAAATCCGCCGAGATATACATCATAGGCCAACTCAATGCGCTGCTCGGGCACCAATCCGCCGGCAGCCAGGCTTGGCGGAACCACACAAGCAAGCAATGCGGCAAGTTTGATTAGCCAATTTACCATAATATTGACGTGACAAGAGCGAAGCATCCTAAAGCACCGCGAGCTAGGGTTCGCAGCCATCGTTAAACAAAATTATACCTGCGAGCAAGATTATTAATCTCTACGCCGTAAACGGACAACGTGCGCGGCTTTTCCATCGGCGCTTGGGTGATTTTTCTGTTGTATTGTTGCCACAATATGTGATTTTGTTGCTGCAGAGACGGAAATGGCCTTGCGAAGGTGCAGGAAAATCCGTAACTTACGTGCGTCTGTTGAAAGTAGAGTTTATTTGTTTGCGACTAAATTCCGACTTTACGCTTATTGTTTTTAGTGTAAGATTCATTTAATGGTTTCGGAAGTCAGGTGGGAAGTTGCTTTTTAAAGCTATATTTTTTGCCTAAAGCTACTGAAGTGGAGTTGCTTGGCTTTGTTAAACTTGGTAAGATGTTGACGTGTTTAAAATTGGAGGTTTTGGCGATGCTCGTTAAAAAGACATTGACTGCGTTTGGTTTGGCATTGGCTCTAGCGGCAGCGCCAGCTTATGCTTATGCGCAGTCGCAAGCTGCAAAAACTGGTANTGGCACAGCAACCGGCGTCACGGCTGGTCAAGAAAAAAGCGGTGCTGGCTTGAGTGCTGGCGCAGTGGCTGCGGGTGTTGCCGTTGCCGCGGCCGTTGCTATCGCCGTTGCCGCGGCGGCAAGCGATAGCGATTCCATAAGCACCACGGATGCGTCAAGTAGCACTTCGACCGCCACTAACTAAACGACACTAAGGCATTTTCAGAAATGAGCAGCCTACTACACGGTGGGCTGCTTGTTTCTGTTTGAATGACATGTTTATCTGATATTGAGCGATTCTTTGACCTGGGCGATTTGGCAGGCAATTACTTAGGCATTCCGGGTTTATGGCTTTTCCCGGAAACCTCCGGGCCAAGGCCGCGGAAATTGTCTGCGGCATTCCTTGCCTTGGCACTGGGCACGGCTAGGCTATCGGGCCATGCCCCAGAATAACCGCCAAGATACGGTTCAAGGCGGCAGCACTGCGGTGGACACCGCGGATACGGCCCATAAACCGTTGCATGGCCTGCATATTCCCCTCAGACTGGAACTGGACGCTGTACCCACGGCACCATTGAATATCCATCAAGCGACTGTATTACCAGAATGGATCGACTATAATGGTCACCTGAACATGGCCTATTACGTCTTGATGTTCGACAATGCCACGGACCGCTTTTTCGATTTGATCGATCTCGGGCAAGACTACGTAGAGCGGCGAAATCATTCCGCCTTCGTATTGGAAACTCATGTTACCTATCGACAGGAAGTGGCATTGGATGATGCTCTGCGTTTTACCTTTCAATTAATCGACGCGGACGAAAAGCGCCTGCATTATTATTTCGAGATGCATCACGCTACCCAGAATTTCCTGGCATCGACGTCGGAGCAAATTGCCTTGCATGTGGACCTTGACGCCCGCTGCTCCGCCCCCTTTCCCGCGTCGATGAAACAGCGAATCGATCACGTTTTTACAGCGCATGCGGATCTGCCTCAACCAGATGGTATCGGCCGCTCCATCGGCATCCGGCGCCGCGGCCAACCGCAGCACTGAACTAGGAATGAATTTAGCCAGCCAATTCGCCCGCACCCGCAGTCTTCTGCAAAATGATCAGGTGTTGATGGCGGTGGTGGCAGCGTTGGTTGGTGTACTGGTCGCCTATGCCGCCATCGCCTTTCGTCTGAGTATTGGCGGCGTGCAATGGCTATCCTACGGGATATATGCTGAAAAACTTATCGGCAGAGTGACGGAATTGCCAGTTTGGCAAGTCGTGTTGGTGCCAGCCGCCGGCGGTTTGGTGGTGGGCCTATTCCTGCAATTCATCATGCCGGGGGGACGCCCCATGGGGGTGGCCCATGTGATCGAGGCCATGGCCCTGCGTAATGGCCATATGCGTCTGCGTGATGGCCTGGCCGCGGCCTTTGTAAGCGTCGTCTCCCTGGGCGCTGGCGCCTCGACCGGGCGGGAGGGTCCAATGGTGCATTTGGGCGCCACCATTGCTGGCGCCGCGACCCGGCGCCTCGGCCTCTCGCCCCATCTGGGCCGTACTTTGTTGGGCTGCGGCATCGCGGCGTCCGTCGCGGCTTCGTTCAACGCCCCCATCGCCGGCGTCTTCTTCGCGCTGGAAGTCGTCGTTGGCCATTATGCCCTTTCCGCCTTCGCCCCGGTAGTTATCGCCTCCGTCGCCGGCACAGTTATCTGCCGGGCTCATCTGGGAGAACAACCTGCGTTTTTACTGCCCCAATTCGGCGTCAATTCCTTGTGGGAGTTTCCCGCTTTCATGCTCCTGGGCGCGGTTTGCGCGGTCGTCGCAATGATTTTCATGTGGTCGATATTTTATGCCGAGAGGGTGGTCAAAAGCCTGAAGGTGCCCGATTGGCTAAAGCCCGCCGCGGGCGGTTTAGCCATCGGCGCCATCGCGGTGGAATTTCCCCAGATTCTAGGTGTCGGCTATGAAGCCACTGACGCCGCCCTGAACGAACTGCTCCCCCTGTGGCTGCTATTGCTGCTGATCGTGTTGAAAACGGCGGCCACGGCGATCAGTATTGGCTGCCGTTTTGGCGGCGGCGTGTTCTCTCCATCCCTTTTTATTGGGGCCATGACCGGTGGTGCTTTCGGCCTAATGGCCGCCGGAGTTTTCCCCCATCTTGCCGCCTCGCATGGGGCCTATGCCATCGTCGGCATGTCCGCCGTGGCAGCAGCCGTACTGGGCGCGCCTATTTCGACAATTCTGATCGTATTCGAATTAACCGGCGACTATCAGATCACCGTCGCCGTGATGGCGGCAACTTCAATTGCGACGATGATCGTGCAGCAGGTTCAGGGCCGCAGTTTCTTCCACTGGCAACTGGAAAACTGGGGCTTGAACCTGCGCGGCGGCCGAGCCCGTCATTTGCTGCAAACCTTGACTGTACAGGATGTTCTGGCCGAGGATTTCGACAAGATATCCGAGCGCACCCCGATCGCCGAAATCAAAAGCATGTTCAGCCGGCTGCCCCACGGCACCTTTGTCGTGGTCGATGATGCCGACAAACTTGTTGGCACGATTTCCTTCGCCGACCTGAAACAAATAGCCTTCGATCCTAGTTTGGACAGTTTGATCAATGCCCGTGATGTAGCCCACTCGCACGCCCCGGCGCCCTTGCTTGGCGACACTTTGGAAGAAGTCCTGGCGGTGATGGACGTATCAGGTGAGGAACATTTGGCGGTGATCGCCGACACTGCCGATCGCAGCATCCTTGGCATTGTGCATCATGGCGACGTTTTACGCGCCTACAACCGCGCCCTTCTGGAAGCCCAGGCAGAGGAGCATGACGACAAACGAAATTAGACTACACCATTGAATTCAAGCCGGCTCGTCACTGTTATCAGGATCCCTTTCGTCGAGGCCGCGGCCCTCCAAATCCTGCCGGCGGCGTTGTTTTTCATCCTCCTGGCGCGCCCGGTCGCCCTTGCGGCGGCCATGGCGCGCCCGGTTGTAGGCCGCCTGAGTATCTTTATCCGCCTTCAACTTTACTTTGCGAAAGTGGTTGAGATTGATGACCTCGGCCATGCCTTCGCTCCCTATAATAAGACGCCGCAATTCAAATGGTATATTCCACCAACCGCACATTCTAAATAATATGTTAAAGAAATTTCCACCGCTATCCCACTTAATGGCCTAGATTATATCAAAGATCTTTATAATGACCCAAATAGTACATCAACGGTTTACGTTGGCACTGGGAGTCTACCGTGAAAAAGTTGCTCGCCGGCCTATTTACCGTGATCGTGATGTTGATCGCCGCCGTTCTAATTGGCCCCGGCCTCATAAATTGGAACGATCATAAGGCCGAGATCATCGTGGCCGTGCGGGATCTAACCGGACGGGAACTAACGATTGATGGCGACATCAGCCTAAAACTTCTGCCCGCCCCAGCCCTATCGGTTCGCGACGTCAGGCTAGCTAGCCTGCCAGATACCAGTACAGCTGATATGCTGACCTTGAAGGCATTGGATGTGAGGGTTGCCCTCGCGCCGCTTATATCAGGCGAGATCCAGGTTACATCCGTGCGCCTGATCAAACCGTTACTGATCCTCGAGGTCCTGTCCGATGGGCGGGCCAATTGGCAATTCGAAAAGCCGGGCGGCGCCTCCCTACCGGCGATAGCGGGGGGCGGTCCCGGCGACGTGGTGGAGACGGAGTTTTCCCTCGATAAGCTGTCTGTTGAAGACGCCGTCGTGATTTATCGCGATGGCGGCGCGGGCATTAAGGAACGGGTGGAAGGTTTGGACCTGGAAGGCTCCGCCGCCTCGCTGCAGGGGCCGTTTCATTTCACCGGGCAGGCGACGGCACGGAATTTGCCCTTGGCGTTCGACCTTTCCATCGATGGCCTGGAGAATGGCAAACCGATCGGCGTGCGGCTTAGTCTGAAACTAGCCGGCAACAAGGGTGATGGAGCGGTTGCCGCCTTCTCGGGCCGAATTGAGGCGCTGGCGACGGAGCCACGGGTAAGCGGACAGCTAACGCTATCGGCGACGAACCTGGCTGATGTGCAGATCGCCGTGCAGAGAAATAGCGCCCCAACGCAGATCCTGAAACAGCCATTGCAGATGAAGGCCGCCCTCGAAGCATCCGCCAAGGCCGCCACATTGAACGACATTGATTTGACCTTTGGCCCTCTACAGGCCAGCGGCGCCATCAGCGCAAGTCTGGGGGAAGAGCCGAGTTATGATCTGGCACTGGCGATAGGACGCCTTGATCTGGACCGGCTATTACGGGACATAGCCGAAGCGCCTCCCTCATCCGCTACCTCGAGACAAAAGGGAGAAGATGCCGGGGCATCGGTCGAGCCCGCGATGGCGAAAATCCCGGCCAGTTTGCGGGGCAGCGTGGTGATCACGATCGAAGGTTTAAAATATCGCGGCGGCGTCCTCAGTCAGGTGCAACTGGCCGCCAGCGCGGGCGGCGGCGTGCTAAGGCTGGACCGGCTTTCGGCCCTGTTGCCGGGAGGCTCCGACCTGCGCCTGTCGGGCCAGACGAAAGATCTTGCCGACGGCCCGCGTTTTGACGGCAAGGTCGAACTCGCATCAAATAATTTGCGCGGCTTGTTGAGCTGGCTGGACGTCAATCCCGGCACCATTCCAGCCGGACGACTGGCCAATATGAGCCTGACCTCCGATTTCAATATAAACCGCCAGCAGGCCCAGATCAGCAATATGAATCTGCGCCTGGACAGTACAACGGTTGGGGGCGCCGCGACGTTTCTGCTGCAGGCCCGCCCGTCTTTTGGTCTGGCACTAAACATCGACCGCATCAACCTTGATGGCTATCTGCCCGCCAGCCCCGTGCAAGACAACAGCGCGGCACAAGGCAAGGACGGCGCCAAGAGCACGGTGAATGGCAAGGCAAACGCAGCCAGCGGCCAATTGGCCGTGCTGGAACAGTTCGACAGCAATCTTAATCTGAATATCGGCGAATTGTCCTATAACGCGGTGCCCATAAGGAATTTATCCATTGAGCTTGGCCTGGTGGGCGGCAAGTTGACGGTCCGAAAGGCCGCCGCACGAGATCTCGCCGGGGCGAATGTTACTCTTAGCGGCACGGGGAAAGGATTTTCCGGCGAGCCCAAGGGCAGGGCCAGGATTCGGCTGCGGGCCAAATATGTTGACGGGTTGGCACGGTTGGCGGGAATTGAGTTGCCTGTACCGCCAAAACGGCTGAAGGGTCTAACCCTGGACGGCGTGATCGACGGCAATGCCGCGCGCCTGGACTTCGACATCGCAACGACCCTATCCGGATGGAGCGGCAAGGTCAGCGGCAACGCGGCCGGCCTGCCCGGCAAGGCAAAAGCGGAGCTGAAACTGGATCTGCGCCATGGCAGCCTTGCAGCCCTTTCAAGAACTTTCGATTTGGGCCTGAAACCGCTAGCCCACGCTGATACGCCGGTATCCGTGCAGGGCACGGCCAAGGGCGGTATGGATTCCCTAGCGTTGAACTTAGGCGCAAAAATAGCGGGCGGACAACTACAGCTCCAAGGCACAGCCAATGCTCTGGATAAAGCGCCACGACTCGATCTAGACGCCACCGCCGCCCATACGAATCTGGTGTCATTGCTCGCCGCCCTGGGCAGTCAATATCCCCCTGACCAGAAAAACCCCGGCGGCATGAAGCTAAGCAGCAAGATTAAAGGCAGCGGCGATGCCTTCGAATTGAGCAAATTGAGCGGTGAATTCGGCCCCATCACGCTGTCTGGCAACGCCGGCATAGGCCTGGATGGTCCCCGTCCCATGGTTACAGCCAATCTACAGGCCAGCGATGTCGTGCTGGACCACTTTTTAGGTGCTGGCAAACGGAATGCAGCCGGCAATCGCGACGGCGGACAAGGGCAAGGCCGCTCCAAGCGCGGGCGCGGCGATGAGCGCTGGTCGCGCGAGGCCATCAAGCTCGACGCCCTGCAGGCGGTGGACGCCGATATCAAACTGGCCGCCAAACGCCTGGTCTTTCAACGCTACCCTTTCAAAGAACCGAACCTGCATGTAAGCGTGAACAATGGCGTCCTGCGGGTCGAGGAACTGACGGGCCGGCTGTTCAAGGGTGAGGTTGGGCTGCGGGCCACCTTGAATTCTCGCCCTCTGCCCAGTCTGGGCCTGTCAATACAATTGCATGGCGCCGACATCAATGAAGCCATGCGCACGGCGCTGGAAATGGATCAGGTCACAGGTCGGTTGGATTTCATCGGGCAGTTTCAGACCATCGGCTTGAGTCAGTGGGATCTGGTCAATGCCCTGTCCGGCAAGGCAACGGTGCATGCGGAAAACGGCGTGCTACGAGGCTTTAACATGAAAAGCTTCTCCGAGCGCCTGGGCCGCCTGAACAAGACGCCGGATTTCGTCAACCTGATACAACGGGCCTTTTCCGGCGGCGAGACCAATTACCAAAGAGTCGACGGCAACTGGACCATCAAGAACGGCGTGGCCCGGACCCAGGGTATGCTGGCCCGGATGGATGCCAGCGAAGCCACGGTCAAGGGTGCGGTAAACCTGCCTGCCTGGCAACTGGATTTGCGCGCCGTCATACGCCCGACCGAACATCGCAATGCGCCTGACATGGGCGCCCATCTGTATGGTCCCCTCGATCAGCCCCGGCACAACCTGAAAACGGCCAAGTTGGAGCGCTGGCTGCTGGCCCGCCTGGGCCGGGAGTTTCTGCGCGACAAGGCCAAATCAGGGGGCCTTGGCAAGTTACTGGGCGTGGTCACGGGCGGTGGCAGACGCGCACCCCAGCCTGCCACGGCACAGCCATCCGATGTGCAACCGTCAACGCCGCGACCCTCGCAGCCCAGCCAGAACCAGCCACTACAACAGGTTGATCCCAAACAGCAATTGCTTGAAGGCCTTTTCAAGGCCTTAAAGAAAAGGTAAGCCAGCCGATTTACTGAATAGGCGAGAAATCCGTCGGCGCTATGATCTTGTTATTCTGCTGCTTCAGTGCGCCCACGGCATCGCCCTTGGCAATGAACGCGGCCCAGTCGGGGTCCTGAGCCATTGCAGCGCGCCGCTCTTCCCTATCACCCATGCTGTCATAGGCCCACATGAACACGATCTGATTGATTGGGCCAACCTCGGTGGTAAAGAAGCCAAGCAATCTGCCCAAGTGCTTTTGCTGTACGGGCAGCCCGAACTCCTTATAAACCTCGATCCAGGCCTTGATCTTGCCCGGGTGGAAATCGTAGGTGCGGTGATCGACAATCATGGGGCTTCTCCTTGGCAGCGCGCCGCAGTTTGCAGGCGCTTCAGTATGTAAACCCGCACGGCACGGCTTAAACCCGCCGTGCGCTGGGTATCAATTTCAGCAATTAGATCGGTCATGCTGCGTCCATCTGCCTGGGCCAGGGTACGGAATTCATCCCAAAAGGCCCGCTCCATGGATAGGCTGGTCTGATGCCCGGCGATGCGGAAGGACCGGCGCAGCAGCTCGTCTTCCTTGCCGGGCATCCTGCCGTCAACCTATTTCGGGCCGAGCATTTTCTTTGGCTGCACGAAACGGTCGAAATCCGCTTCCGCCACCAGCTTTAATTCCACCGCCGCCTCTTTCAAGGTTTGCCCCTTGACGTGGGCATGCTTGGCGATTTTGGCGGCGTTGTCATAGCCGATATGCGGTGCCAGCGCGGTGACCAGCATCAGGGATTGCGCCATCAGGTCGGCGATCCGGCCTTCGTTGGCCTTGATCCCGACCACGCAATTGTCGGTGAAGCTGTTGGCCGCGTCACCCAGCAATTGGATCGACTGCAACAGGGAATAGATCATCACCGGTTTGAAGACATTCAGCTCCATATGGCCATTGGCGCCGGCCACGGTCACCGTAGTGTGATTGCCGATGACCTGGGCACAGACCATGGTCATGGCCTCGCACTGGGTCGGGTTGACCTTGCCCGGCATGATGGATGATCCCGGCTCGTTCTCCGGCAGGCTCAATTCACCCAGGCCCGAACGCGGTCCGGAACCCAGCAGCCGGATATCCGAGGCGATCTTCATCAAGCTGGCGGCCAGGGTATTCATGGCGCCCGAGGTTTCGACGATGGCGTCATGGGCGGCGAGAGACTCAAATTTATTCGGCGCGGTCTTAAACGGCAGACCGGTAATCTTGGCGATCTGCGCCGCGACATTTTTATCGAAGCCAACAGGGGCGTTCAGACCGGTTCCTATCGCCGTGCCACCCTGGGCCAGCTGATACAGACGCGGCAAGGTGTCCTTGACCCGGGCTATGCCATACTTGATCTGCATGGCATAGCCGGAGAATTCCTGTCCCAGAGTTAGGGGTGTGGCGTCCTGGAGATGGGTGCGGCCAATCTTGATCAGTTTGTTGAATTCCTTGGATTTGGCTTCCAACGCCTTTTGCAGATGACCAAGGGCGGGGATCAACAGCCGATCGATCTGGTTGACCGCCGCCACATGCATCACCGTGGGGAAGGTGTCATTAGATGATTGGCTCATATTGCAGTGATCGTTGGGGTGCACCGGCGCCTTGCTGCCCATGGTGCCGCCTAGAATTTCGATGGCCCGGTTGGAAATCACTTCGTTGGCGTTCATGTTGCTTTGGGTGCCTGAACCGGTCTGCCAAACCACAAGGGGGAAGTGATCGTCTAGCTTGCCAGCCGCGACTTCCTTGGCGGCGCGGACGATGGCCCGGCCACGTTTTTTGTCCATTACGCCCAATTCCATGTTGGCTTCGGCCGCCGCCTGTTTGACAATGCCCAGGGCGTGAATGGTGGGCAAGGGCATCTGTTCCCAACCGATCTTGAAGTTCTGCCGCGAGCGCTGTGTCTGCGCACCCCAATAACGGTCGGCAGGTACCTTGATCGGACCGAAGCTATCGGTTTCAACGCGGGTTTTGATCTTGTCTTTACTCATTGGCCCGTAAGCCTCCATCATTGGCAATTAGCACGTTGGAACACAGTGTATAAAAGCACAGAGCGTTAAAGCACAGGGATAGCACGCATGAAAGTCTTGTTGAACGGTGGAGTCGCGCAGCGCGGCATGATAATTCTGCCCGCGCGTTTTGGCGACCGCATCAGCCTGCGGCAAGTCAGCCCCGATGACGGCGCCGGGACGGTGGCTGAGAACATGGCCTGGGCCGAGTTCATGATTTCCAGAAATTATGACGCCGGGATGCCGCCCGCCCCCAATCTGAAGGCTCTGCAAGTCCCCCTCGCGGGTTTGGACATGGTTGACGTTGATGCCGTGCCCGCCGCGGCCGCGATCTGCAATGTCTATGAGCACGAAGTGGCGATCGCCGAATATACCTTCAACGGCATGTTGGAATGGGTGGTTGGTCTGGCCCGGCGCAATACCGCGTTCAAAACCGGCGATTGGAGCGGCACGCCATCCATAGGCGGCAAGCCCAGAGAGGAATTGTCAGGCATGACCGTTGGCTGCCTGGGCTATGGCAATATTGGCCGCGCCATCGCGCGCCGGGCTCTGGCGTTTGATATGAAAGTCATAGCCCTGACCCAAACCCCGCGCCCGTTGGAACCGAAACCGAATTTCCTTGGCGGCTACGACGATTTGCCTAAGCTTCTGAACGAGGTTGATTTCCTGGTAATCTGCTGCCCCTTGTCAGATCTGACGCAGGGCATGATCGGCGAAGCGCAACTGGCGGCCATGAAATCCTCCGCCGTGGTGATCAATGTAGCCCGTGGCCATATTGCCGACGAAGACGCGCTTTATACCGCTCTCAAGAACGGCGTTATCGGCGGCGCCATTCTGGATACCTGGTATCACTATCCCAGCCCGGACAACCCCGCCATCCACCCCTCGCGTCAGCCCTATCACGAACTGGACAATGTTTTGATGACACCGCATATTTCCGGCTGGTCGGAAGGGCAGCAGCTACGCCGCTGGGCCAAGACCGGCGACAACATAGAAGCGTTACTTACGGGCGGCGAACTGATCAACATCATTCGACCCGCCAGCTTGTAAAAGTGAACGCAAGAACAGGAAACCGTCATGCAAGATAATTACGAAACCCTATTGCTGGACCAGCCCCAGGAACATGTGCTGCGGGTAACCTTCAACCGGCCCGAGCGGCGCAACGCCATGAACACGCAACTTGGCCTGGATATGCTGGATGTGTTCACATCGATGCTGCTTGATCCGGGCGACACCCGCATCGTGATCTTAACCGGCTCCGGCGACAAGGCATTCTGCGCCGGCGGCGATCTAAAGGAACGCGACGGCATGACGGATGAAACCTGGCGCAAGCAGCATGCCATTTTCGAACAGGCCACCTACAACATGATCGATTGCCCGGTGCCGGTTATCGCCGCCGTCAACGGCTCCGCCTTTGGCGGTGGTTGCGAGATGGCCCTGGCGGCCGATTTCATTTATGCCGCCGAGGGCGCGCGCTTTGCCTTGACCGAAATTACCTTGGGCATCATTCCGGGTTGCGGCGGTACGCAAAACCTGCCCCGCGCCACCGGCTCCCGCCGGGCTAAAGAGATCCTTTATACCGGCACGCCCTTCACGGCCCAGGAAGGGCTGGAATGGGGCATTGTCAACAAGGTCGTACCTGCCGACGGGTTGATGCCTGCCGCCTTGGCGGTGGCGGAGCGCATTGCCGGCAACGGCCCCTTGGCCGTGCGTCAGGCCAAGCGCTCAGTCAATCTTGGCATGGGCACGGATTTAACCACCGCCCTGGGCATTGAGATCGAGGCCTACAACCGCCTAGTCCCCACCGAGGACCGGCGCGAAGGTGTCATCGCCTTCAACGAAAAGCGCAAACCGCGTTTCATGGGCCGCTAGAACGTTAGGTAAAGGAGTAGAGCAATGACCGAAGATTCAGACCTGACCCAAATGACCCTGGGCGAGGATTACGCGGATATCCGCGACGGCGTGCGCAAGGTTTGCGCTAATTTCCCGTTGGAATACTGGCACGACAAGGATGAAATCGCAGAATATCCGCATGAATTCGTCAACGCCATGACCGAGTCGGGCTATCTGGGAGCCTTGATACCGGAGGAATATGGCGGCGCCGGCCTGCCGATCCGCGCCGGCTCGGTCATTTTAGAGGAAATCCATGCCTCGGGCTGTTCGGCAGCCGCCTGCCATGCGCAGATGTACATCATGGGAACCTTGCTTCGCCACGGCAGTGAGGAACAAAAGCGGAAATACCTGCCCGGCATTGCCAATGGTGATATTCGCCTGCAGGCCTTTGGCGTCACTGAACCTACCTCGGGCACCGATACGACGCAGTTGAAAACCCGCGCCGTGCGCCAGGGTGATCATTACGTGGTAAACGGCCAGAAGGTCTGGACATCGCGGGCCCTGCAATCGGATCTGATGCTGCTGCTGTGCCGGACCACGCCGGTTGAAGAGGTTGCCAAGCGTACGGACGGCCTGTCGACAATGATCGTCGATCTGCGTGAAGGGCTTGGCAATGGACTGGAAATCACGCCCATCCCGACCATGATCAACCACAATACCAACCAACTGTTCTTCGATGATTTGAAAGTGCCGGTGGAAAATCTGATCGGCGAGGAAGGTAGGGGCTTCCGCTATATCCTGGATGGCATGAATGCCGAACGTGTCCTGGTTGCCTCGGAAGCCATTGGCGATGGCCGCTGGTTCACGGAAAAGGCCACGGCCTATGCCAACGAACGGGTGGTCTTTGGCAAACCCATCGGCGCCAACCAGGGGATACAATTCCCCATTGCCAATGCCTATGCCCAGATCAAGGCCGCCGAGTTGATGGTCCGCCAGGCCGCCGCTCTCTTTGACGATGGCAAACCTTGCGGCGCGGAGGCCAACATGGCCAAGATGTTGGCCTCGGAAGCAACCTGGGCGGCGGCGGAGGCTTGCATGCAAACTTATGGCGGTTTCGCCTTTGCCAAGGAATATCATATCGAACGAAAATGGCGCGAGGCCCGCATCTTCAAGACCGCGCCTATATCGACCAACCTAATTCTGGGTTTCGTCGGTCAGCACGTACTGGGTATGCCGCGATCATACTAGCGCTTAATGGTAGAAATAATTAATCACAATACATGCAAATAGTGTTGTTGTTTTGAGGCCTAATTCCCTGTGACCATAAAGGAAGAAAAGTAGCAGATTAGATCGTCTTAATGAGGCCTTGCTGCAAACAGTGTCGGACGACGGCCATTGCAATGGCAATTATTTGTCTGTCGGTGACATTGGTCGGTGCGAACGCAGTGCTGAAGAAAAGCCCACGACCATAGTGATCACGACCGAGGACTATCCACCCTACACCTCAAATACATTTAAGGATTTTGGCGTTAACGCAGCATTCGTTATCTCGGCGTTCAGGCTGGAGGGGATAAAGACTATCACCGCCATCAAAGGCAAGGATGCCCTAAAAATTCCCCAGGCCCGGCAAGATATCGACCTGATGTTCTACTATATCATCATGCCCGGCGGCATTGATGGCTACTAACTGGCTTTGGAGGCACACAAGGCCTATCCGGCGCTCAAAATCCAACTGGCCAGCGGTTTCGCCAAAAGGCAAGAGGAACACGCCGGCGCCATGGGTGATTGTCTGTCCGGCCTCATGCGCACTTTGTTGAGAAAACCTTACAGCGACTCGGAGTTGGCGCTTTCGATCCGCTGGGCATTTCACGCTCGATGGCGGTTAGAGCCCCTTCACCGCATTCGCTGGAACCTTGAGCGGACGCCGGGTGGCAAGAAGCAGGTTTGCCTCCGCGCCCTTGCCCTGCCGTACAAGCGCCCCGGCTAGGGTGTATTCCAGCAGGTCACGCTGCGCGCGGCTGCCGCCGATCCTCTCGTGGCCAGCCATGGCACCAGTCAAGCATTCTTCCGCCTTGGCCCAATCTTGCATAGCAACGGCCTGAAATGCCTCGGCAATTTTGGCCACGAGACCGCCGGCTGATCCTTTCGCACCCGTGATGATTTTGCCCAAAGCCTCGTTATTACCGGCCATGGCGTGGGCCAGGGCCGAATGAACATCCGCGAAAGCAATGCCGGGATTGGGAAAAATTCGTGCCGCGAAGTCACTAACGGCTTGCCATCGCCGAGCAGTCACCTTGACCCCCGCCAGTTCGGCCCTATATAAGAACGCCGCATTGTCCGTCAGGACGTTCAGCGGCGGTCCCCAGGCCACGTCTGGCGCTACATCGGCATCGATTACTGCCCACATGGTCTCCAGGTCACCCCGCTCCAGGGCCCAGATCGCAACATGCCAGGCGATGTGGCAGTGCATGGCGCCAGCCCTGTCGTAACCTTTCCGCCAGTCCCCCACGTACCGGTAGCCGGCATCCGTTTCGCCGGCTTCATAATAGATATGGGCCCGAATATGGGCGCCATGGGCGTTACGCGGATGCGCCGCCAGGGCGCGTTCGATGGTATCGGTCGCCGACCCTATCTGGCCGGCTTCGACCTGGGAAAACGCATGTTGCGCCAAAAACCACCAATCGTCGCCATAGTGAGGTGCCAGCGCAGCGGTAAAGGCAAGCTGCTCCGCCTCCCGCCCCGGCTGTCCGCTAAAACCGATCAGGCCGAAAACGCCGGTGCAGGTCTGCGCCACCATGGCATCGCGGGGATGCTCCAGCATATGGCTTCTGATGGCTTGATAGGCGGCGGGCGCATGGCCTTTCAGCAACAGGTCAAGGGCCGCCACATGACCGGCCTCGCGTGCCGTCAAGCCGGTAGAGACGCCGCACGCCGCCGCAATGGCCTCCGCCACCGCTCCAGCCCGGCCCAGCAATTGATACGCACGGGCCAGCCCAACATGAGCCAGGGCAAAGGCTGGATCTGCCGCGACGGCTGCCTCGAAGGCGTCCACGGCCCCCGGCGCGGCGGATAGAAAGCGGTCGACACCGTCGACATAGGCGTCCCGCGCCGCCGGCAGGGCGGTCGATAAAGCATTTCCGTAGCGGTCCTCAAGCATTTTGCCCCCCAAAATATTATTTTCTAACCAATCACCCACAACGCCTGTTTCAGCGTTTCAACCCGTAACGGAAGATAGCCGATGGTTTCGCCATCGGCATCGACGCGGGCCTCCGGCGAACCCGTGACGGAGAATTCGCGACCGGGGGTATAGTCGATTTCCGGATGTTCAATGTGATGCCCCTCGAACAACCAGCTCGGTTTTTGCAAGATAATGTCCCGGCGCAGAATATTCTTGAATAAAACCAGGTTGGCGATACCGTCCGTATGATCGGCGCCAGGGGCTAGGCGCATGCCGCCGCCCAAGGTCTCCAGATTACAGATCAGACCGGAATAATGCAGCAGGTCCGCCATCCGTATATCATCGATGGCCACATCTCCACGGCGCTTGGGATAGGTCAGGGCGACCATCATGGCATTGATATAATAACTGAAACGCCCACCGAGCTTTTTCAGGAAATGCGCATTATTGGTTCGATAGGTAACCTCCGCCACCCCTCCCCATGCGATACTCAAGACCCCGTAGTGACGGTGCGGGTTGCCATCCAGACCGATGCAATCCGCCTGCAGTAAATCAATTCGCCGCTCTCNGCCCGATGCGATACCATCGATGGCACCGTCCACATTGCCATGCATACCCAGGGCACGGGCCATTTCGTTTGAGGTACCGGCGGGGATCACGGACAGACGTACCGAATCGTGCACCATGGTACCATCGACGCCCATGATGCCATTCAGCACCCCGTTCATGGTGCCGTCACCTCCCACCGCGATAAAATGGTTGGCGCCGCCGGCCAGCGCTTGCCGCGCCAGTGCGGTTTCCTCGCCGGCCCGCGTGGTCACCGACACATCAATCTCGCCCAAGACGGCTCGCAACCGTTCCTCCATATCTGGCCAGACCTTGCGGCCGGTACCTTGCCCCGCCGCCGGATTGATGATGACCTTGGGGGTCATTGCCGGTGGCTCAGCCGGTTAGGGCGCGGGCTAGAAAGCGGATCCGATCCTGGCCCCAATAGGGCACGCCGTCATGAATGAACCAGGGCATGCCGAAGACCTGGCGTTCAATCGCCTCGTCCGTATTAGCCTGATATTCCGCCATCACGGCATCATCACCGACCTTCGCCGCCAGGCCATCGCCATCAAATCCGGCGCCGTTGGCCGCCGTTATCAAGGTCGCGGTATCGGAGATATCCTGTTCTCCCTCCCAGACGCAGGCTAGGAAGACGTTGGAAAGTGCGATCGCATCCTGCCCGGCGTGGCGGGCGGCAATGACCATTTGGCCCGCGTCGCCATCATTCGCGGGAAAGAATTTCGGCTGAATATTCATCGGGATCGACCAGTGGCGCTTCCACCGCGCCAGCTCGACCAAGCGATAAGCCAGGCGGGCCGGGTGGCGCTTGGCCACGGGCAGACCGCCGGTCGCGGCCAGGACCTGAGCCCCCATGATCGGTTTGATATGAAAATCAGCACCAGTCTTTTCAATAATCTCCGGCAGCCTGCGTCCGCCCATATAGGTATAGGGCGAGGTCAGGGAGACGTAATAGTCGACATACTTGCTCATCAAGGTCCCCATGAAATTCGTTTTGCGAATTCTTCATCCAGTAGCGCGATTACGATAACAATGATCGGCGGCGGCGTACAGCAAGCCATGACGCTGGGCCAGGGCCCCGGCATCATTAGCGTAGCCGCCGCCAAGCACGCAGGCAGAGGGTAATCCCCACGCGGCACAGGCGCTGATCACCATTGCATCGCGCCGAGCCAGGCCCTCGTCGCTAAGCTCCGAATTGCCCAGGCGGTCCGCGCCGTGCGGGTCGACACCAGCGTTGTAGAAAACTAAATCAGGCGCCTACCCCGACAGGATCTCAAGATAGGTCTCGTCCCCGATGCCTGCCGCCAGGCCAACGTCGCGGTCGCCCGCTTGCTTGCGGACCGGAAATTTATCCTGGCAATGCATAGAAAAAGTATAGACGGCGTCGTCGCCGCGAAAGATTTCCGCCGTGCCATCGCCTTGTTGCACGTCCAGATCAATCACCAGCGTTTTCATGGCCAAGCCCATAGCCCGCAACACCCGCGCCGCCACTGCGACATCGTTGAAGACGCAATAGCCGGCCCCGTAGCCGATGCCCGCATGATGGCTGCCGCCGGCGCTGTTGCAGGCGATACCCCGTTGCAACGCCAGGCGTGCCATTAACACCGCGCCGCCAACGCCGGCCTGGGCGCGCGCCGCCAGTTGTGGCGACAGNGGGGCATCACCGTGCTATCGGCCGTCTGCTCCAGTATGGCGTCCACATAATCGGAATCGTGAGCCAGTTCCAAACACCAGCGCAGCGCCAGATCCGGCGCATGGCAGGTCCGCGCCGTGGCCAGGCCCTGCTGGCGCAGCAACTGGATCAGCCGGGCGTATTTGCCCATTGGGAAACCCTGCCGGTGCGGCAGCGGCTTGGTGTAGCAGGGATGATGCACGATGGGCACAGCCATGATGACCATTCATAAGGCCACCCCGTGCGAATGGAAAACCGTCAGCGACGGGCTTGACCGCCCGTTATTTTCCGTCTCCGCCGGAGACCACGGCAAGGGTCCCCATGAAACCTCCAAAGACGCAAAGCACAATAATCAAATACCAAACATCACTGGCAGCCATGGCAAAATTCCCTCGGTAAATCGCCACGATTGTAGGTCGCATGACATAATGCGCGTTGATTTAGATCAAAATCCCTAAGGGGTCCAACACCGCTAGCAGGCCATCAATGCCGGCGAACTGGTGCACCAGGAGGCCGGCCTGCCGGGCGGCGGCAATATAAGTCTCTGAATCATCTATGAACAAAGTTGTCTCAGGCTGGCCATCCAGTGTTTCCAGCAGGGCGTCGAATATGGCCGGCACTTCCTTGGTAGAGGAAAACTGGCAAGAAAAAAACGCGCGCTCCCCGAACAATGCCACAGCTTGCGGAAAAACCTCGCCCAGACCTTCCTTCAACAATGGACCGTTGTTGGTCAACATCGCCACGGCCATGCCCTGTTGTTGCAACCGCGCCACCAGCGCTAGCATATCCGGGTTCGGCGTCATGGGCAGGCGCCGGGCCCAAAGCCAATCTTCACGCGATACCGGCACGCCAAGACGCTGGCCGAATTGGTCGAGATATTCCGTCGCTGAAAAATGCCCCTGATCGCCTAAGTCGTCGAAGCCGGAGCGGAATACTCTTTCGTCGATAAACTCAGTGTCCAACCCGGTTTTCTCCGCCAAGCATGTCAGACGCCGGGGGAAATCATAATGGCAAAGAACGCCATCCATATCGAAAATAATCAAATCGACGGACGCCATGGCGGTTACAGCGACGCCGTCATGCCGCCGTCAACAGTCAGGGAGGCACCGTTGATGTAGCTGCCCGCGTCCGAGGCCAGGAAAACCGCCGCACCCGCCAGTTCCACCGGCGCGCCCCAGCGGCCCAGGGGCGTGCGGTCCCTGACCATGGCGTCGAAGTCGGCGTCAGCCATCAGCGGCGCATTCATTTCGGTGGTGAAAAAGCCCGGATTGATGGCGTTCACAGTGACGCCGTGGGGTCCCAGTTCGATGGCCAGGGTCTTGGTCAAACCAGCCAGGCTATGTTTGGAGGAGACATAGGCCGGAATTGTGGCCGGCCGATCTGCGCCATGATCGAGGCAATATTAATGATCCGGCCCCAACCCCGCCGCATCATTTCCGGCGCCACCAACTGGGCCAGCAGGAACGGTGCCGTCAGATTAATATCCAATACATTACGCCAAGCCTCTTCATCGAAATCCGCTATGGCAGCGCGGTGATTGATGCCCGCATTGTTGACCAGAATATCAATGCCGCCCTCCAAGCCGGCGATGGCGGCCTCTCGGCTAGGTCCATCATTGGCATCAAACTGCAGGGCAAACGCTTCATGGCCCTCACCCATCAGCACCGCGGCCGCGGCCCTGCAATCATCGCCATTGCGGGAATTGATCAGGATACTAGCGCCCTGTTCGGCCATGACCCGGGCGATAGGCAGACCGAGCCCCCGGGTGGAGCCGGTTACCAGCGCCCGCCGCCCATCAAGACGAAAATCCACCCTCTTCAATCCCTACAGAATAGCGCCCACGGTCCAGGGCACAAATTCGTCATCGCCGATGCCCAGGGCCTCGGACTTCGACGGCTCGCCCGAAGCCGTGGCCAGGATCAGGTCGAAAATCTGCTGGCCCAGTTCGTCGATCGTAGCCGTGCCATCGACGATCTGGCCGCAGTTGATGTCCATGTCGCCCTCCATGCGGTCAAACATGGTGGTGTTGGTTGCGAGCTTCAGNCAGGGCGCCGGCTTGGAGCCNAAGACCGAACCGCGGCCCGTGGTAAAACAGGCCACATTGGCGCCGCCCGCAATCATGCCGGTGATGGAGGCCGGGTCATAGCCGGGCGTGTCCATGAAAACGAAACCCTTTTCGGTGATCTGCTCGGCATAGGGATAGACGTCCACCAGATTGGTGGTGCCGCCCTTGGCGGCAGCGCCCAGGGATTTTTCCAAAATCGTGGTCAGGCCGCCGGCCTTGTTGCCGGGCGATGGATTGTTGTTCATCTCAGCCCCCATGGCGGCGGTATATTGCTCCCACCACTTGATATGCGCGACCAGCTTCTCGCCCACGTTCCGGTTCACCGCACGGCGGGTCAAGAGATGCTCGGCACCGTAAATCTCCGGCGTTTCAGCCAGACAGGCCGTGCCGCCGTGCCTAACCAGCAGGTCCGCTGCCGCACCCAGGCCGGGATTGGCGGAAATGCCAGAATAAGCGTCCGAACCGCCGCATTCCATGCCCAGGATCAGCTCACTGGCCGGAAAGGGTTCCCGCGTTACCCGGTTGGCATCGCTCAGCATTTCCTTGATCAGACCGATGCCGTGNGCCACGGTTTTTTCCGTACCGCCNTTATCCTGGATCGTGAAGGCATGCAGTTTGTCGGAGGCCCTGAGTTCTTCGGCCTCCATCATGGCGCCGATCTGATTTGCCTCACAGCCCAAGCCCACCAAAAGATTGGCGGAGAAGTTCGGATGCTTGGCATAGCCCGAAATAGTTCGCTGAATATAATTCAGTCCGATCCCGGAACAGCCGCCGCAACCATAGTCGTGGGTCAACGCCACCACACCATCGACGTTAGGAAAATCAGCCAGGGCATCGCCGCGAAAGGCATCGGCAATCATCCGCGCCGCCGTCGCCGAACAGTTCACCGAGGTCAGAACGCCTATATAGTTGCGCGTCGCCACGCAGCCATCGGCGCGGCGAATGCCCTGAAACGTGGTGCGCCGATGTTCGGGCACATAGTCAACCGGTGTGAAATCGACGCCGAACATATAGTCGCGATCAAAATCCTTGACCACGACGTTATGGGTATGGACATGATCGCCCGGCTTGATATCCGCGGTGGCGAAACCAATGATCTGGTCATACTTACGCACTGCCTCGTCCTTGGCGATGGCCAAGGTGGCAATCTTGTGTCCAGCCGGGATCGTGGCATTGGCGGCGACCGCTTCGCCGGCAACATCGGCGCCCTGGGCAATCTCGTCACGGGCCACCACCACATTGTCGTTGCCGTGCAGGCGGATCGTTGTGGGCTGTGTATCGGTCATTGAAAATCGCTCCGGGTTGACGCCATATTGGCGGCAACATAGAGCAATCACGAAACCCCGTCATTGTGGATTATTCGTGTGGGCGTAAATTTGGAAGGGCGGCACATGACGCTGCACGCGCAGGTTAAATATGTACTGGAGCTGGTTGAACAATCCCCCTATCCCGAACTGCATACGGTTTCGGCCCAGGAAGCACGGGATATTTTCGAGGAAACGGCACCAGCCCTCAATGTGCGGCCCGAGGATGTTTACCGCACGGAAGACCGTTGGATCGACGCCGTCGAAGGTGACATTCTGATCCGCATCTATACCCCGTATCAGCCGAAGACAGGCGAAAAACTGCCCATATTGGTGTTCTATCACGGCGGCGGCTTCGTCATCGGCAGCCTGGACAGCTATGACAGTCTGTGCCGGGTATTGGCCAACATGGCCAAGTGCATTGTCGTCTCGGTGGATTACCGGCTTGCGCCCGAGCATAAATTTCCCACCGCCGTCGATGATGGTCTGGAGGCCTACCAATGGGTCAGCGATCATGCCCACGAGTTGGACGGTGACAACCGGCGCATCGCAATCGCGGGCGACAGCGCGGGCGGCAATATCACCGCCGTCACCGCCATCGGCATCCGGGACGAGGGCGATATCCCGCCGCTGCTACAGATCTTGATCTATCCCGTGGCGGGCGGCGCGCCCGAAACTCCGTCGCATCATGAATTCGCCGAAGGCATGCTGCTGACCCGGGCCACTATCCTATGGTTCTACGACCAGTATCTGGAGCAGCCCGAAGACGCCGCCGATCCGCGGTTCGCGCCTCTGCTGGCCAAGGATCTATCGGGCCTGGCCCCGGCCCTTGTTATTGTTGCCGGATTTGACCCCTTGCGTGACGAGGGCATCGCATATGCCGAGCGCCTGCATGATGCGGGCGTAAAAGTGGAATTGGCCGAGTATGATGGCATGGTGCACGGCTTTGTCTCCCTGGCAGATGCGGTTGATCAGGGCAAGGTGGCCATCGACCAGATCACCGCAGCCTTGCGTGATGTTTTTGCGGAAAATAATGGCTAAAAATTGACGGAAAATACGACAGCTTAACCTTTCGTGAACCAACGGGACCTATCCTAAGCAAAGGAGATTGGTCGCCAAGCGAAGTATCCGCTTCAGCTCCGCCGGAGTATAAAATCGCCGCCGAGACCGGCGGTTGAATATATTGCAACTGATATTGGAGGCCGACGGTGTCGAATATAACAGTTGTGACTGGGGCCTGGCGGCATTCGCGTTGGGGGCAACTTTCCCGACCGAAAACTGTACGAGAGCCTATGCATCCGTGTTTCGGGCGAGTGCAAGGGCCAGCACCTGTCGATCGCTGCCTGGGCTACCATCGTCCGCATTAACGAGGAAGACAATGAAACCGCCCTGCGCTTTGATGCGCTCAGAGCCGAGACCTGGATGTTCTGGAGGCCTTGATAACAGGCCGCCGCATTACCGAATAATACCAAGCTGCGACAATAAAGACCGCCTCTACAAGATTTCCTCGACATTTTCCGGCGGCCGGCCCACGGCGGCCCTGCCGTTAGCTAGAACCACAGGCCGTTCGATCAGGATCGGGTTGTCCACCATCGCCGCAATCAACTGCCCTTCATCCAAGCCTTCATCCGCCAAGCCGTTCGCGGCATAAGCCTCTTCCTTGGTGCGCATGAAATCCCGTGGGCCCAGGCCCAATAAATCCAGAATATTCTTCAAGGTTTCGGCATCGGGGGGTGTTTTCAGGTATTCGATAACCGTTGGCTCGATGCCGCGGTCCTTTAGAAGCTGTAAGGTCAGCCNGGATTTGCTGCAACGCGGGTTGTGGTAGATGGTAACGGTCATGAATAGCTCCCCATTTGAATTCGCCCCATACGAATCCACTAGGAAACTAATAGCATCTTCAAAAAACACCGCAAACAGGCTAAACCGAGGCCAATCAGATTTTGTCGCCGTTAGGGAGTTGTGCATGAGCACGGAAGTACCGGCCGGGTTTAAACCGGCCGCCAGCAGCGAAACCTTTGAAAGCTTCGTCGGTCCATTCTATGAAAAATGGGATGACAACGGCTATGCCTGCGGTTTCCAGGCTGCGCGCCATCACGAAAACCACCGTTCGGTGGTTCATGGCGGCATGTTGTTCACCCTAGCCGACCATACCTTGGGCTACATGGTTGGGGAGCGGACAGCGGGCAAGCCGTGCGCCACCATCACCTTGAACGTAGATTATCTGTCTGGCGCCAGAAGTGGCGACTGGATTGAATGCACCGGCGCCATTACCAGGGAAACCCGCTCACTGATCTTCATCAAGGGCCAACTGTCCATCGACGGCGAACCGGTGATGACCGCATCCGGCGTCTGGAAGAAACTGGGCGAGGATTAGGCCAGCTTATTTGTTGGGTCCAGATCGGCGTATTTGGTTTCCCGCTTCTCGGTTNTCGCCATGAAGGCCTCGCCCAGATCGGCGCGGGATAACATGGCGGCATTCCANGTAGCGATGTAGNTCAGGCCGTCCTGAATGGAATGATCGCGGGCATAATTCAGCATTTCCTTGTTACCCACAGTAGCGATGGGGCTTTTCGCCGCGATTTCAGCGGCAATATCCATAACGCCCGCCAATAGAGCCTGTTGATCAGTAAAAACCTGATTAATCAGGCCGCACTCCCGTGCCTCCGCCGCCATCATGCGCCTGCCTGTATAGGTCAGCTCCCGCACGATGCCGTGGGGGATGATATGGGGCAGACGTTGCAAGGTGCCTACATCCGCCGTCATGCCGATGTTGGTTTCCTGGATGCAAAAGAACGCATCCTCGGTGCAATAGCGCATATCNGCGGACGAAATCAGATCGATCCCACCGCCAATGCANGCACCCTGGATAGCNATCAACACGGGCAGGCGGCAGCGGTCGACGACGGACATCGTCTCCTGCATACGCAGTACGGACCGGCGCAGCGCCTCGGCCTTGCGCGCTGGCTCGCTATCCGTTCCCATGAGCCCGGGTCCGAAATCATTCAGGTCCAAACCGGAGGTGAAATGCTTGCCTTGGGCCGAAAAAACCACCACGCGGGCGCTTGGATCCTCTTCGATTTCATCGAAGACCGCTACCATTTCAGGCCAAAAAGCCTTGTTCATGGTGTTGAATTTCTCACCACGGCTCAGTTGCACATGGGCGATACCAGCCTCGACGGACAGGCTTAATGTTTCGTATGCCATCAGATCCTCCATACCTTAAGATTTAGCTTGTGATAACATGCCCTGGGTCGCGGCAAAAGCAGCCCCGTAAGATAAGTTGGGAGGACACAATGGCGGTCACGCAAGACAGTCTGATGGCCCTACAGGCCATGGGCAAGGAATTCACCTATACGGAACGGGACTCCATGTACTACGCCTTGGGCATCGGCATGGGCGCGGATCAGATGGACCGGCAGGAATTGGAATTTTGCTACGAGAAGGCGCAAAAGGTGGTGCCTTCGCAAGCCACCGCCATCGCCTTCGACGACAGCATTTTTTGGGACTGCGGCATTGATGTGGTCAAGGCCGTGCATGGCGAACAGCGCCTGACCCTACATCAACCTCTGCCGGCGGCGGCGACGGTGATCTCGGATGTCAGGTGCACCGACGCCTTTGACAANGGCAAAGGGCGCGGCGCCATTATATTGCTGGAAACCGTGCTGACCGACAAAGCGACCGGCGACAAGCTATGTACCATGGACTCGGTTCTTTTTGCCCGTGGCGATGGCGGTTACGGCGGCCCCCAGGGCTCCCCCGACGCTCTGCCGCAAGCGCCCATACGGCCCGCCGATCACGTGGTCGAATTCCAGACCCTGGACCGCCAGGCATTGATGTACCGCCTCTCGGGCGACCGCAACCCCCTGCATTGCGATCCGGATTTCGCCGCTGCCGCCGGTTTCGAAAAGCCCATCTTGCATGGCCTGTGCACCTATGGTCACGCCTGCCACGCGGTCGTTCGCACCACGTGCGACTATCACCCGGAAAAACTGTTGAGCTTCTCGACGCGGTTCTCAGCTCCAGTGATACCCGGCGATATGCTGCAAACCCATATCTGGGAAGAAGAGGAAGAGATCTACTTCACCACTTCGGTGCCCGAAAAGGACCTGATCGTCCTCTCCAACGGCTTCGCCACCTTAGATATCTAGATCATGAGCAAGGAAAACGAACCCCGCACAGACCTGGCCAAAGTCGTTGCCCTGGTTTCGCCCGAGATTGAGGCCTATGCGGATTTGAGAGGAGACGCCTGAGTTCATGATGACAGTTACCATCGACGACGTCCGTGCCGCCGCCAAGCGCATCGAGGGCCGGGTCCGGCGCACGCCTTTGCTTCCCGCGACCCTGTCACACAGTCTACTGCCAGACAATCCAGCGCTGAACCTAAAGCTTGAATGCCTGCAGGTTTCGGGCTCGTTCAAGGCACGGGGCGCCATGAGCGCGCTGACAACCCTGGAAGATGCCGCCAAGGCGCGGGGCTTGATCACCGCATCAGGGGGCAATCATGGCCTGGGCGTGGCCTGTGCCGGCCATGCGGCGGGCGTGCCGGTTACGATCTACCTGCCCGGCAACACCCCGTCCGCCAAGGCCGACAATCTGCGCCGCTGGGGAGCAGAGGTGCATATGCACGGCGAGGTCTGGGACGATGCCAACCGCGAGGCCCTGGCCGTCGCGGAGCGTGATGGCAAGACCTATATCCATCCCTTCGCCGATCCATCGGTGATCGCCGGGCAAGGCACGGTCAGCCTGGAAGTTTTAGCGGATGCCCCTGATACGGATGTGCTGCTGGTTTCCATCGGCGGCGGCGGCCTGATCTCGGGGGCAGCCATGGCGGCCAAGGCCCTGAAGCCGAAGATCACGGTCATCGGCATCGAACCAGTGGGCGCGCCGACCCTGCATGACAGTGTTGCAGCGGGAGAATTGGTGGAACTCGCGCATATTGACACCAACGCCAACACCCTGGCACCGCGCCGTAGCGAGGAAATCAATCTGGCTTTGATCCAGCAAAACGTGGATGAAATTGTGCTGGTTACGGACGAGCAGATGTACAAAGCGGCACGCTGGCTGTGGCGGGACTTCGGCCTGGGCGTGGAGCTGTCGGCCGCCGCCGCCGTCGCGGCGCTACAGGTGGGCATTTACACACCACCCGCGGGCGCGGTCTGTACCGCGCTGATTTGCGGCACCGGCAGCGATGGCATGCGCTGAGATGGAAGCTGTTCTACCCGAAACTGACACGACGGACGAGAAACACCGCATTCTGGCGGAAGTCTTTGGTTTTCCTGGCTTTCGGCCCAGCCAGGCGGAGATCATTGATGCCGTCATGGCCGGGCAAAGCGCCCTGGCTGTGATGCCCACGGGGGCGGGAAAATCATTGTGTTTTCAAGTCCCCGCTTTGGCGCTTGGCGGTTTGACTATAGTTGTCTCGCCCCTGTTGGCATTGATGCAGGATCAGGTCGTCGCCCTGCAACTGGCAGGCGTGCGGGCAGAGACCATCAATTCCGCCAAGGACCGCGGTGAGAATGTCGATACCTGGCGCCGGGTCGCGGCGGGCGAGGNATCCATTTTGTATCTTTCCCCTGAACGGCTGATGACGGACCGTATGCTGGCCGCCCTGGCGCGCCTGCCTATCAGTTTGATCGCTGTGGACGAGGCCCATTGTATTTCTCAATGGGGCCCAGCCTTTCGCCCGGAATACAGCGACCTGTCGCAGCTGCGCGAGTTATTCCCTGGCGCACCCCTTGTGGCCCTGACCGCGACGGCGGACGCGGTGACCCGCCGCGACATCGCGGACAAGCTGTTTGGCGATGGAGGCCGTATTTTTGTACAGGGCTTTGACCGTCCGAACATCCACCTCGCCGTGATGTTCAAGCAGGACTGGAAGCAGCAGCTGCTGTCTTTCGCACACCGTCACCAGGGCGAAAGCGGCATCGTTTATTGTCTTTCGCGCAAGAAGACGGAGGAGACAGCGCTGCTGCTGGGGGACAACGGCATCACCGCCCTGCCCTATCACGCTGGCATGGAGAAGTGGCAGCGTGACGGCAATCAGGACCGTTTCATGCGCGAGGACGGTATCGTCATGGTCGCCACCATCGCCTTTGGCATGGGCATCGACAAGCCGGATGTGCGGTTCGTCCTGCACACCGATCTGNCCGGAAGCATGGAGGCCTATTATCAGGAATTCGGCCGCGCGGGCCGGGATGGCGCACCGGCCCAGGCCTTGATGCTGTACGGTCTGGGCGATATCCGCATGCGCCGCCAGTTCATCGAACAGGAAGGCGGCGGCGAGGATCGCCGGCGCCAGGAACACAAACGCCTAGATTCTCTACTGGCCTATTGCGAGGCGCCACAATGCCGGCGGCAGACCCTGCTGGCCTATTTTGGCGAGGACAAGGAAGCCTGCGGCCATTGCGATCTGTGTCTTGACGCCACACCGGCGGTAGATGGCACGGAGCTAGCGCAACTGGCGCTAAGCACCGTGCGCGATACCGGTCAGCGTTTCGGCGCGGCCCATATTGTCGACGTTTTGTGCGGTGCCAGAAACGAAAAGGTCCGTAAATTCAGCCACCAGCGCCTGGACAGCCACGGCATGGGCAAGGGCCGGGGCAAGCCGGAATGGCAGTCCATTCTGCGTCAACTGGTAGCTGGCGGCTATCTGGAGCTGGATTTGGAAGGCTATGGCGGCCTGGCCTTAAGTCCACGCGGCCAGGCTCTCTTGCGCGGCGAGGAATCCTTCCCCTATCGGCCCGATGCCGCACCACAGCCCCGTGGCACACGGCCGAAGGGCGACACACCCGCGAAACCCACCGCAGCCCAACGTCAAGAGCAAGAACAGGAATTGTCGGAGCGGGACCTGGAATTGCTGGCTGAATTGAAGACGCTGCGTTCCAGCCTGTCCCAGGCCCGGAACGTTCCAGCCTATGTGGTGTTTTCGGACCGCTCGCTGCTGGATATGGCCAAGACCCGCCCCGCATCCGAGGCTGAATTCGCTAATATTCATGGCGTGGGACAGGCAAAATTAAAGAAGTTCGCCGCACCGTTTCTGGCCGTAATCGCAGAGCATGGCTAGCAGAACCCCATGGCAACAGGTGACCACTGAACTCCGCTGCCAATACGACAACTGGGCTTCAGCGGTCACATTGTCATATTTCAATATGGCCGATTAGTCGCTACCGTCAAAGTATGTATGCCCATTTGACAGGAGAGACCAATCATGAACTTCGACAAATACGAACGCCTCACATTTGAGCGGCGCGGGCAGGTATTATGGATCTCGATCGATGCTGGCCCCATGAACGCTGTCGACTTTCCGCTTCATGAAGAACTGGCGCATGTCTTCTATGAAGCGCAATCCGATGACGACAGCGACCTGATCGTTTTGACCGGCGCAGGCCGCGCCTTCTGCGCCGGCGGCGACATGGACTGGTTCCAGGAGATGATCGACGATCAGTCGAAATTCCGCGGCATCACCACCGATGCCAAGCGCATCGTTAACGGCCTGCTAGAAATGGAAAAGCCGATCGTTTGCCGTCTGAATGGCGCAGCGGCGGGACTTGGCGCCTCCATCGCTCTGCTGTGCGACGTCATCATCGCCGACGAACGAGCCTTGATCGGCGATCCTCACGTCAAGGTCGGCCTGGTCGCCGGCGACGGCGGCGCGGTTATCTGGCCGCAGCTGATCGGCTTTGCCCGGGCCAAGGAAATGCTGCTGACCGGTGAGATGCTCCGCGGTTCGGAAGCTGCTGCCATGGGTCTGATCAACTATGCGGTACCCGCTGATGAACTGGACGCCAAGGTGGATGACATGGTTGGCAAGATCCTGGCCAACCCGCGCTGGGCCGTGCGCTGGACCAAGACGGCGGTGAACCTGGTGCTGCGTGATATCGCCAACAAGGTGATGGAGCCCGCCATCGCCTACGAAGTCAGCTCCAACGCCATGCAGGACAGACAGGAAGCAATCAACGCCTTTGTCGAGAAACGGGCGCCGAATTATACTGGCGGGTAAGCAGGAGCAGGAAACATGTACTTCGCGGACGAGCCGGAACATATCACCATGCTGCGCGATACCTTGCGCCGCTTTACCGATCATGAAACCCCGCGCGAGAAACGCCAGGAATGGCTGGCGGCCCATGCCTGGCCACGGGACGTCTTCGCCAGGCTGGCGGCCCTGGGTGTTTGCGGTTTGACTGTGGGAGAAGAATACGGGGGCCAAGGCCAGGACTGGTACGCCGCCACCGCCGTGGTCGAGGAGTTGGGCCGGGGCGGGGTCTGTCTGGCGGGGCCTTATATTCAATGCGCGTTTTATGGCGGCGGCAATATCTCGGAAAGCGGCTCGCCAGCGCAAAAAGCCGAATTTCTGCCCAAAATCGCCAGGGGCGAGTTGCAATTCGCCTATGGCCTGTCGGAGCCCGATACCGGGGGTGATCTGGCCAACGTCCAGACCAAGGCGCATCTTGAAGATGGCGGCGATACCGTTGTCATCAATGGCGTTAAACGCTGGTGTACAGGCGCCGATTGGGCCGACTATATCTTTTGCTTCGTCAATTCCGATCCCGATGGCGAGAAGTATCAAAACCTATCGATGGTCCTGGTACCCACCGATGCCCCCGGCATCACACGCCAGCAATTGACCCATCGAAATCTGGTCTATACCCACAGCTTCGATGTCTATTTCGATAACGTTCGCCTGCCCAGACAAAGCATCCTGGGCGGCCCGGAGGCCTGGAACAAGGGTTGGCGGGCGCTTGCCGGGCGCTCGCTGGACGTGGAAAAAGTCGAGGTCGCGGCCATGACCTTCGGCCTAGCCCAGTCGGCGGTCGAAGAAGCCTGGGAATATGCCCAGCAGCGCAAACAATTCGGCACCGTGATCAGTGGCCATCAGGCAGTGCGCCACGAACTTGTGGGGGCAAAGACCAAACTGGAAGCCTGCCGTCACATGCTCTATCACGCCGCCTGGCTGGTTAGTCAGGGCCGCCCGGCCTCGGTGGAAACCAGCATGGCGAAGCTGTTCATCGCCGATGTGGGGGTCGAAATCGGTTTAGCCTGCCAACGGGTGCTGGGCGCCTACGGCATGTCCGAGGAGTTCGACATGATGCAGACGGTCACGGATCTGATCGGTATGCCCATCGTCGGCGGCTCCTCCAATATGCAGAAGAACAATATCGCCAACCGCCTGGGCCTGGCCGGCTAGGGAATCTGACTCAAGCCTTGTTGATCAAAACCACGTCGTTACCCACTATGGTCAGGGCCGCCGTAGGCCCCATGCCTGACCAGTGCGCAGCGAGCCATCGGAAGGTGGCTTCGGAAAAATAGCTGACGTGGGTCGGATCGGTAATGTAGTGCCAGGTCTTGAACGCATCCCGATCACGGACCCGCTTGGTCATGACGCCAAGCCAGCCGCCGGGATGGAGACTGTCCCATAGCCGGTCCAGTTCCCGGCCCGGTTCCGCCAGATGCTCAGCCACCTCGCTCAAGGTGATGAAATCATAAGACCCAGGCAAAACGGTTTCGTCCGGTGCATAGTGCAGATCGTAAACGGCCATTTCATGGCCAGCTTCAGTAAACATTCGCGACAGGGTTGGCCCCGGCCCACAGCCAAAATCCAGGCCCGTGGCGTTGGCGGGTAGGCGTTGGTTGAGTGGCCTAAATAGAC
This sequence comes from Rhodospirillaceae bacterium, assembly GCA_002731375.1. Taxonomy (GTDB): domain Bacteria; phylum Pseudomonadota; class Alphaproteobacteria. The sequence goes on from PCBT01000023.1 coordinate 60,139, forward strand.
GGTCGAGAAAACGCCGGTAGCCGGGGTCGTCCGGCTGGTTTTCATGCAGGTCGTAATAGACCTTTTCCGCCCCCGCCGACAGGTGCTGGGCGCGCGGCACGAAGACCAGATCGCAGGTCAGGCAGTGCAGATAATCACGCACCTTGTCCGAATGATAGGCCGCGATTCTGATGCCGCCGCACAGCGAGCAGAAATTATCCCAGCTGTTCGGAATGCACATTCGGGGCATCGGGGCCGAAAGCGTCCAGCAGGAACCGTTCCTGAGGCTTTTCCGAAGCCGTCTTGGGAATTTCCGCCAGCACTTGCAGATAGCTCGGCACGAAGTTGGCTTCCAACTCACGGCGGCAAATGGCGAAGACCGATTGCGGCTCCAAACTGGCGCCATCCACCGCCACCACGGCAGCGACGACATCCTTTTCACCCGGCGCGCCGGAGGCCGGCGGCACGCCATAAACAAAAACGTCGTCCACATCCGGATGCTCGGCAATGGCTTGTTCGACAAAGCCAGGATTGACGAAGTCGCCGTTGTGGCGAAGGCCCCCGCCCTTGCGGTAGTCGAAGAACAACCAGCCGTCTTCGTCTGCATGGCCGATATCACCACTACGCAGCCAGCCGCCCTCGGTCTTCTTGGTGGAGGCCTCGGTATTCTTAAAATATTCCACCGCCGGTGCCGGGCCCTTGATGGGCCGGGAGATGATCTCACCCATGACACCGGGGGCACATTCCCGGCCTTCCTCGTCGACAATCCACATTTCTAAACCCTTGGGCGCCTTGCCAAAGCTGCCGATGGGACCAACGCCAATGGGTTTGAATGCCAGGCCACCCTCGATAGCGCCGTAGAATTCAAAAATATCGACGCTGAAGCGCTGTTCGAACTTTTCCCAGATGGTCGCGGGCATGCCGGCGGAAATGACAAAACGCACCGGATTGTCGCCGTCATTGTCCTGTTCCGGTTCGGCATAGACCGCCGCCGTCATGCCGCCCAAAAGATTGAACACCGTGGCGCCATACTGCCGGGTGATATCCCAAAGCCGCGACTTGGTGAAACGGCGGGAGATGATGCAGCGCATGCTCATGGCCAGACTGCTGCCCAGGGTCAGCATCTGCGCATTACCATGAGTCAAGGAAAGGCCTGTATAAGGCCGGTCGCCGGCCTCGAATGGGAAGATTGAGCCCAGACCGCCAAAGCGGCCATTGCGGAAGACTACGCCCTTGGGGTCGCCCGTGGTGCCTGATGTATAAAGGATTTGCAAGGGATCCGAAGGGCCGCTCAGGCGGCTATTCACGCTGACCTCCGGGCGCGCGTAGACGCAGGCCAGATCCGCCGCGCCTACGGCCTCCGCCATGAGCGTTTGTCCCGGGCCATCCTCGCTGGCCATCACCAGAACCCATTCCAGGTTCGGCAGTTGCGCCTGGATCTCGACCACCTGGTCGAGGCAATAGTCGGCACAGATGATGCCCTTGCACTCGGAATTATTCAAAGTATAGGCAAGCTTGGCGCCACGGGTGCGCGGATCAATGGGTACATAGACGCAAGCCGAAATGGATGCGCCCACCATGATATCAACGAATTCCGCGTGGTTGCGCATCATCGTGGCAAAGCGGTCGCCAGGCGCCATGCCCCGCTCAATCAGTTCGGCGGCGACCCAATTGCCGTTCCGCCACAATTCAGCGTAGGTGCGGATTTCATCCTCGAACTTGCCGCCGCCCTCGAATGTAACCACATCCAGGTCCGGTTGCGCCTCCGCCTTGGTAGCGATCAGATCCGCAAGGATCCGGGTATCACGCTCGGCCAAATTTACGCTCCTACCTGCTCAAAATGGTCAGACACATGGCCGCCGCATCAGTACCGATGCTGCCGCCACCGTTATGGGCCAGGGCGGCTTTGGCGCCTTCGACCTGGCGGGGCCCCGAGCGGCCCTGGAGTTGCTCTGTTAGTTCGACGATCTGCGCGATACCCGTGGCGCCCACCGGATGGCCCTTGCGTAGCAAGCCACCAGAGGTATTGACCGGCAAACGCCCACCCAGCCTAGTAGAACCGTCGCGGATCAGATCAGGCCCCTGGCCCTTGCCGCAGAGGCCAATGCTTTCGTAGGTGGTAATCTCCGCCGGCGCCGAGGCGTCATGCAGTTCGACGACACTCAGATCTTCGGCGCCCAAACCGGCCTCTTCATAGACCTCGCGGGCACAGACCTGGGCCACGGTTTCCTCGCCCTTTTCGCGGTCCCAACCGGAACGNAGCACCGAGGANCGCACACGCACCGGATCTTGAATACCCAACTCCCGCGCCTTGCGTTCGCTAACCATGACTACCGCCGCCGCGCCGTCACCAATGGGGGAGCACATGGGCCGGGTCAAGGGCTCGGCAATGACAGGTGCCGCGAGAACTTCCTCGACCGTCATCACATCCATGAACTGCGCCCGTGGATTCATGCTGCCATGGAAGGAATTCTTGGCCGAAACGCCGGCCAGATCCTCGGCCGTGGCGCCATATTTTTCCATATAGGCGCGGGCGGAGGCGGCATAGATATCCATGAACATGGAACGTTTCTCACCCGCACCGGANGCCGCCTTNTCGGCGCCCTTGGCCGCCGCCTGGGCAGCCAGCTTGGCCTTGATTTCCACCAAGGCTTCCACATCGACGGCACCCGAGAAGGCGGCGAAGCTTTTCCGCTTGTCCTCGTGGTACAGCTTCTCCACCCCCAGGGCCAACACCACATCATAACAGCCCGACGAAACCATGGCCGAAGCCTGGTTGAAGGCGGTGGAGGCCGAGGCACAGGCATTTTCCACGTTGATCACCGGAATGCGTCCAATACCCGCATTACGCAACACCACCTGGCCGCGGATACATTCCTGACCGGTCACTAAACCGGCAGCGGCATTGCCCACATACGCGGCCTCAAGGTCGGATTTATTCAAGCCGGCATCCTTTATCGCGGTGGCTACGGCCTCTGCCCCAATGGATTTCATGCTTCTATCCATGTGTTTGCCAAATTTGGTCATGCCGACACCGGCGACAATGGCGTTCATACGCATGGCTGTTTCCTTTTCCTATTCTGCTTGCTTTTCTGCGGCCTAAAGCAGGCCCGCACCTTTCAGGCCCAGAGCATTCCTGAGAAACTCCAACTCATCCTCACGCTCAGGCAAGGGGGCTGGCCGAGTAAACATACCGTCCTCAGTCAAACCCGCCACCACATTTTCGTCCCGTGCGAATGGCGTTTGGTAACTATTCATATGGAACAATTCCTCGAACGGCTGACGCGGACGTTGGCCGCCAGCCTCCCAATGCTCCAAGGGATAACCCACCGTCTGCAGCAGCAGAAACCGCGCGCGCTCGGGCACGTTGCAGGCATCCAATATCTTGCGCCCGTTGGGCGCACCAAGACAGCAGGTGCCCAGACCCTGTTCAAAGGCCATCAGGGTCGCCTGCGCAATGCCCTGGCCGCAATCAACTTCGCTAATACCCGGATCTTTCAGATTGTCCTTAAACTTGTCAAAAAACGGAATCAGCTNGTTTTCCAGGGCATCTTGGCGCTCTTCCCTGTNNCCAAATCCAAGCGCGCCNACATCCACCAGATTGCGTAGACGGTCCGATTGTTGGTCCACCGCATCCGGCTGCAGATACCACACGATGATCACCGGCGCGACTTTAAGCTGCCAGCCGACCACGGCGGCGAACAGGCTGTCGATAACCGATTGTGGCGCGCTCTCGCGGAAGATGGCCACCGCGCGCAGACTTTGCACATTGCCCCAATGGGAGGCGATGCGAGCAGCCTCCAACATACGTTGGATTTTTTCCGGCTCCACCGCCTTATAGGGCTTCAAGAATCGGATCGAGCGCCGCCGGCCAATTGCTTCGCGTAATTCCATGTCGATATCTCCCAGTATCTAAAATCGATCCGCCGCCATTAGGCCAAGCAAGTCGTTATTTCCGTCTTCGATCATGCTGATTCGGGCGTCGCGCAACATCCGTTCCACCGGATGATCACGGATAATGCTGGCGCCACCAAAAATTGTCATCGCCTCGCTCGCCACCTCGAACGCGGTCTGGGTCGAGGTCACCTTGGTGGCGATGGCATATTCCAGCCGGGCATCGGCTGTGGTAAAATTCTGCATGCAAACCTGCCAGTTCAGGGCACGAGCGGCCAGCACCTTGCGGAACATTTCGAACAATCGGCCCTTGACGTTCTGATGCTGGATGATCGGCACGCCGCCCTGCTTACGCTCCTTGGCGTATGCCAACGCTTCGTCGAAGGCCGCCTGCGCCAAGCCGGAGAAGCTGATCCCCATGGAGGAATTGGCCCGTGTCAGGATCATGGTAGTAAAATCAGAATAGCGATCGGGGGGCGCCACCATGTTCTCCGCCGGTATGCGCACCTCATCGAAGAAGATCTCACCCTGATTCAAGCTACGCTGACCAATCTTGTCGGTCGGCTTACCCCGGCTGACGCCCTCGTCCTTAAGATCTACCAGAAAGCAACCATGCTTCACTTCATCGCTACCGTCGTCATAGGTGCAGAACAAGGCGGCGGTCTCAGCGATGGTGCCGTTCGAGACCCAGGCCGACTTCTGCCCATTGATGACAATGGAATTTCCGTCCGGCCGCGCGATGCAATTACCACGGCCACGGTTCAGGCCCGTGGCAGAGGCGGCGCCGGTTACATCCAATTCGTCACTGCCATGGTCCGGCTCGGTTATGGCCCAACAACCGATTTGATCGTAGTTGAACTGTGCCATAAGCTCGGGATTACAAGACGCGTTGGCTACCATGGCCGGAAAGGTGGAGCCACCCAGACCAAGCGCCAGGCCTGTATCACCCCGGCCCAATTCGTAGCCGACCAGGCAGACCAGCCTGGCCTTTTGTGCCCGCGACATGTCCTCGCCCAGGCGCATGCCGGCGAACCCCAGATCGCGGAACTGTTTATGGGCATCGTAGAGGGGGGAGCCGTCCGCGATTACATCCTCCGCCGGTAGCTTATCCAGATCCGCGCCCAAAGGCCGCAGAACATCTGTAGCGAAGCGGCGTGCGGTTTCCTGTACCGCCCGCTCGGTCTCGTCCAATTCGATCGCTAGCGCAAAATCGACCATACCCACCTCCCTCATCAGCTCGGCAGCCGGGGATGGGCTGACGGGTTCAGTTCTATTATAGGGCGACGAAATACCCAGCCATTTGATTTCAATCAAGGCAGCTTGCGTGGGCCTCGAACGCGCCCTGGTTTGGCGGCTTGTAACAGACCGCCTTGAGGAGTCCCTCCATGCCAAACGCCACCGATGATCGCTACCGCTTCATCGGCTCTTTAGGCTCACCCTACTCCATGAAATCGCGGGCGATCATGCGCTATCGCCATCTGCCCCCGTTGGCGCGGTCGCGGAATTGAAACTTCGGCACGACCAGACCCTGTTCAGTCAAGTTCTGCGTGGCCCGGAAAGGCGCCAGCATATCCAGAGTCGGCCGATGAAAGGTCGATGCACGCAGGTTTTCCGGCAAGGCATCCTCGGCCTCGAACACGGTCACAGGAATACCGGCCTGGGTCAGATAGGCCGCCGCGCTCAACCCCACCGGCCCGGCGCCGTGATCAGCACCCGATCACGCATGCTGATCACGGCGCCGTCCAGCCGCCATCGACCATGATGGTAGTGCCCGTGATCAGCGCTGCCGCGGGGGAAGCCAGAAAGACTACCGCGCCAAGCACATCCTCAATCTTGCCAATCCGGCCCAGTGGGATATGCGACTGCAGATCAGCCGCGATCGCCGGATCCTTCAGGCGTTCTTTCAGCATGGGCGTTGCTATGGCCGTGGGGCCGACCGCGACGACGCGGATATTTTTGGGCGCCAGCTCGACAGCGGTGGACTTCGTCAGGCCCTCGATGAAATGTTTGGTGCCAGAATAGATTGAGGCGCCTTGCCGGCCTACCTTGCCAAAGGTGGATGACAGGTGAATGATCACGCCGGCACCCTGGCGATCCATGATCCGCGCAGCGGCTTGGGCCACCAGGAATGCGGCGCGGATATTCAGGTTCAGCATCAGATCCAGGGTATCTGTATCGGCCTCGAGAAAACCAATGGGTACGTTGGTGCCGGCGTTGTTGACCAGGATATCCAAACGTTCCAGCCCAGCCATGGCCTCGGCCAAAGCCACCGGATCCCCGACATCACAGGCCACGGCCCGGCCCTTGCCGCCCTTGGCCTCGATTTCAGCCACTACCGCCTCGACCTCCGCCCCGGTCCGGGCCATGGCGATAACCTCGGCGCCGCTTTCGGCCAAGGCCAGGGCACAGCCGCGGCCAATGCCCCTGCCCGCGCCGGTGACCAGGGCCACCTGGCCATCAACCCGCATGGACGGCAGGACTGTGTTTGCTCCGCTCATTTTCCCCTCCCTTATACGGTCACGCTTAGACGATTTCCGAGACGACCACGTTCAACAGGACCTGGCGCCGTTCCTCACGCACAATTTTCACGGCCCGGGTCAGGGCATCCTGCAATTTGTCAGGATCGGTGACCCGTTCACCGTAACCGCCGCAAGCGGCCATGATCTGCTCATAGTCCGGCGCGGGCTCCAGACGCGACAGTGGAATATCGTTGCCGCCCAGGGCCTTGCCGTCGGGGTACATGGCCTTGGTAGCCCGGCGCACCGCGCCCCAGCCATGATTGTTGACAACAATGTACAGAACCGGCAGGTCATAGGCCCGGCCGCAATAATGCGCCGCCATTGGATTGCCGAAGAAATACGAACCATCGCCGATCGTGGCAATAATCATATCATCCGGCGCCGCCATTTTGGCGCCAAGTGCGGCGCCCAGGCCCCAGCCCAGGCCACCTGCCGGACTTGGCCCAAAATATCTGCCCGGCCGGTTGATGCCCGTATGTTGCGCCACCACACCCATTTCATTGACTAGAATTGTATCATCATCCAGGTGCTCGCCCACGCATTGGGCCAGCCAGGCGGGATGGATGGGATCGGCGGTGCGGGCGTTGTCGCGGATGCCCTGCCATTTATCGCGCACGGTTTGCCGGGCAGCGGCAACGGACAGCCGCCGTTTGTCGATCCTGCCCGCATCGGTTCCCGCCATGGCCTCCACCAACAGGGGCAGCGCTGCCTTTGCATCCGCCGCGATGGATAGAGCGGAGGGATAGCCACGGATGGGATAGCGGCTGAAGAGGGGATCGAGCGCCAGGTGGATCACCTTGGCATTGGGGTGTACGGGATCGGTCGCGGGAATCCAGGGCACATCGCAGTCCAGCACCAACACCACATCCGCATCCGCCAAATGCGGCGAGGCTTCATAATCCAGATGCATGGGATGGTCATTACCCAGGCACAAATAGCGGGGAACGTGGGTAATGACGGGAATGGCGTAACGCTCCGCCAATTCCGCTAGATGCCGGGCAGCCTTGGTGGATCTGCCCACGTCCGCCGTTATGATCAGCGGGTTTTCCGCCTCCATCAGGATTTCCGCCGCCTCCGCGATTTGATCCGGATCGGGATGGGCCACCCCGGTGGGCGCTGCCCGGCGCGGCGCCAGGGACGGCGTCGCCCGCGCGGCCATGACTTCGCGGGGAATGGAAAGATAGACTGGCCCCGGAATATCGGATTCGCAAATGGTAATGGCGCGGTCAAGGACCACGTCTACTTCACCGGGGGCGCGCATCTCATAATCCCACTTAACCAGTTCCCGCAACATGCCCGCCTGATCGAACATCTCCTGGGCCCAATGTATATGCCGGCTTCGCGTGCCCGCCGACAGGGGCGCATGTTCCGTCCAGGGCGTACGCCCGGCCAGCAGCAACAGCGGCACGTTGGTACGGTATGCATTGGTCAGGCCACAAATGGCATTGGAGGTGCCCACGTTGACATGCAGCATCACTGCCAGGGGCTTGCCCTTGATCATGGCGTAACCGTGCGCCATAGCAATGGCGACATTTTCGTGGGGAATGACCAAGGCTTGCGGCCCGTCACTACGGTCTCCGGCTTGCGCGATGGCCTCGATGATTGGCGGGAAATCCGTGCCCGCGTTGGCCAGAAAATACTCTATGCCCGCCGCCTGCAAGCGCGCCAATACCGCATGGCCAACGTTTGTTTGATCGCTCATCCGATTACTCTCCCGCAATTATCGCCGTTGCCGCGCTAGGATCATCCAGCACCGCGTCCAGGTTCACATCACCCGCACCCGGCACCTTGATTACCGTAAAGGTGAATTCATCCGCCGCCAGGGGAATGGTCGCATCCAGACCCATTTTGGCGCCGACGCCATCCTCCATGGTCGTCGGATCCAATTTCGAGCCTTGGGTATTATTGACCACCAGCAGATCCTGGTCCGCTTGGAAGCGCGTGGCAATGGCCCACTCGACGGATTCACCGTCATGAATATTGACGTCCCTGTCGACCACAACCACCTGCTTGATATCGTAATGAGCCGCGAAGGCACCCATCATGATATTCTTGGCCTGGCCTTCCTGCTTCTTGTCGATCTTGACCACCAAATGGTAGCGGCAGATGCCGCCACGCGAAAGATGCACGTCCAGCACGCCCGGATCGTGGCGTTGCAAGGATTCCAGAATAGTCGCCTCGCGCGGCAATCCGCCCAGCAGCAGATGCTCCATCCCGCCGCCGATGATGGTGTGGAAGATCGCATCCTTCCGGTGGGTGATGGCGTCCACCTGAACCACATGGCGGTTGGCGCGGCGACCATAGTATTGCGGGAACTCGCCAAATGGCCCCTCGGGCTCGGCCACGCCGGGCAGCACCCGGCCTTCCAAAACGATTTCCGCATGCGCCGGCACCCGGACATTATTGGTTTTGCACTTGACCATTTCCACCGGAGCGCCGTGCAAGGCGCCGACGATCTCCATCTCGTCGAAGTCCATGGGCACGATGGCCTGGCTCGCCAGTAACGAGGCAGGATCGACGCCGATTACTATGGCGACCTCCAGGGCATGGCCGGCTTCCTCGGCCATGCGGCTGTAGGTCCAGGTATGGCGCGGCAGTAACAAGACGCCGATACGGTCCTTGCCGCTGATCTGACAACGGTGGATGGAGACGTTCTGGACACCGTTCGTGGGATTGCGCGAAATCATCAGTCCGGCGGCGATGTAGGGCCCGCTATCCAGTTCGTTATGGGTAGGCACGGGCAGTTGGCCATTGATGTCAACATCGCTGTGCACAACGGCCTGCACCGGGCCGTCTTCAACCTCGACCCATGGCAGCGGGTTTTGCACGGCGTCCTGATAGCGGGTGATCAGACCATCCTCGCTGACACCAAGGCAATCACCGATCCATTTGCGGCTGGCCAGCAGGTTGGCAACCACGGGCATGTCGTGGCCATCGGGCCTCGGGAACAGCACCGCCTTGTCCAGCTCCATCTGGTCGGAGACGGCAGCCAGTTCATGCACCAGGCCCAGGCCCGGCTTGGCCGCGGCCAGACGATCGGTGGCGGCAAGATGGGTCAGCCATTCGCGCAAATCCCGGCTGCAATGATTGGCCGATGGTGCGGCTGCTTTGTTGCCCGTCATGGCGCCCTATACCCCAACTACGTTAAAGGCCGGATAGGCGGTGTCTTCATTGATGGCATCCCAGGCCAGCTCCACCCGCTGTCCGATGGCGACCGCATCGGGTTCCACATTCAGAACATTACCCAGGATGCGCGCACCTTCGTCCAACTCCACCGTCACCACGGACAATGGCAACCGCCCTTCCAGTCCGGGGCCCAGCACCCTCACGGTTGTACAAGCGTATACGGTGCCAGTACCAGCCACCTTGCGCCATTCCAGGTTACGCTTGCCCGTATAGAGGCTGATGGGCCTGGGATAATGTTGGTACTGTTTTGTGTCCGGGCAGTATTGCAGCATCAATTCGCTATTCCTGGTGCCTTGCCAAAACGCCTCCGTATCGACGAAGCGATTAGCCTTGGGGGTGGGGCGGGGTTTGATTTGTTCGTCTGACATCCTAGGTCTCCAAGATCATCGCGGTGGATGTGCCCCAGTTGCGGGCGTAGGGAATAACACCAATCCCAGTGACCAGTGCGTTCTGGGTATTGGCGACCTGGCGCGCGCCGGCCTCGCCGAACATCTGGCGTACCGCCTCGGCCAGGTTCAGACCGCCNCTGGCTAGTCCTGGCTGTCCAGCGGAAAGCTGACCGCCGCCTGTGTTTAGGGGCAGGTCGCCTTTGCACGACAGATCCGTCGCCATGACATAGTCACTGCCTTTGCCCTTTTCGCAGAATCCGAAATCCTCCATCTGCATCATTACCGCGATGGTGAAATCATCGTAGGGCTGGAAACTGCCGATATCACCGGGCTTCAGNCCCGATTTACCGAACACCTCGGGCGCCAGCACGGAGAAGCCGGTTTCGGTGATATCCGCCACCGGGTCGGCGCCCTTGAAATTGGTCACCTCGGCATAGGCCGTGGGCCGCACCATTTTCTCGATGCCAAGTTCTCTGGCCTTGGCCTCGGACGTCACCAGAAAGGCGTTGCCGCCATCGCAGAACATGACGCAATCCAGCAACCGCAACGGATCGGCGATCATGCGGGAGTTCATGTAATCTTCAACCGTCAGCGGCTTTTTCAGCTTTTCGAAGGCGTTGTCATTCATCAGGCCGCCTTCCCGCTGGGCGATAGCGATCTTGGCCAAGGCCTCGTAGTTTAGGCCGTATTGATGTTNATAGCGGCTCATCAACAGACCGAATGCGGNGGGCGGGCCCAGCACACCCACCGGATCCTGAAACTCGCCGCGCCAGGCCCCGTAATTGGCGCCCCAATTGGTGCTGGGCGCATCCGCCGACAACACCACGGCGACTTCGCACTGGCCTTCGCGAATCGCGGCCNTGGCACGGGCCACCCCGCCGGTAGCNGAACACCCCCCCATGCCGCCATANTTCAGCCAGGTCGGCGACAGGCCCAGGGCCTCGGTCATGTATACAGCGAAGAACGGATTGGCGCATTCGCTCAACGGCACCGTGACGGACAGACCATCAATCTGGGCGATGTCCACGCCGGTTGAACCGAGCAAGGCGGCAAAGGCCTCGCCCGCGAAGTCATAAGCGCTGCGCCCGCTGCGAAATTCCACCGCTGTTTCCGAATAGCCGGCAATGACCATATTTCCACCTGACAAGGTCCGCTCCTCCAACAAATCTTCTTATTCAATGTTAGCCGATTGTAGCCGCGCTTTGCGTTCCATGAATAGCCCGTGATAGCGTATTGTCCGACGAGCCTCATTAAAGGATGCGCCGCATGACCAGTTCGAAGCCGGAAAACAAAAAAGTTCCGACCTATTGTTTCCAATGCGTTTCAGGGCCGGACNTGATCAAGGTCGAGGTCGAGAACGGCGTCGCGGTGCGGATCGAACCCAACCTGAATATCTGCGGCCAGCATCCGGGTCAGGGTACGCCATGCGTGAAGGCCTATGGCCTGGTGCAGAAAACCTACAATCCGAACCGGGTCAGTCAGCCCATGAAGCGGACCAACCCGAAGAAAGGCCGCAACGAAGATCCAGGCTTCGTGCCCATCAGCTGGGATGAGGCCNTGGATACGGTCGCNGCCAAGATGAAGGAAATCCGCGCCAAGGGGCTGAAGGATAATTCGGGCTATCCGCGCCTGGCAGTCAGTTTCGGCGGCGGCGGTACGCCAACCCGGTTCATGGGCAGCTTCCCNGCTGTTCTGGCGGCNTGGGGCCCGGCGGACCTTGGCTTTGGCGCNGGCCAGGGNGTGAAGTGCTATCACTCGGAACANCTGTATGGGGAGTTGTGGCAGCGCGCCTTTACCCTGGAGGTCGACAGCCCCTATTGCGAATACGTCATTAACTGCGGCAAAAACGTGGATGCCTCTGGCGGCGCCACGGGCGTCAGGCGCGGCGCTGAGGCACGCCGGCGCGGTTTGAAACGCGTCATGGTAGAGCCGCATCTGTCGGTGACGGGTGCGATGTCGGCGGAATGGGTGCCCATCAAGGCCAAGACCGACGCGGCGTTTCTGTTCGCTGTCATTCACCGCATCATCAAGGAGCGGGACTGGGCCGAGGTCTGCGATGTCCGTTTCCTGAAAGAAGATACCACCTCGCCCTATCTGGTGGGACCAAACGGCTATTACATGCGCGAACCCAGCACAGAAAAACCGCTGATCTGGGATCGGGCCGACGGCCAGGCAAAGCCGTTCGATGCCAATATTGAAGATCCTGCCCTGGACGGCTGTTTCAAGGTCACGGGTTTGGAACTGGGNGCCGATGAAGAGGCTTGGCGCCACGATGGCGTGGAGGTGAAGCCCGCCTTCCAGGTACTTCTGGATCATATGGAGGAATACACGCCGGATTGGGCCGAGGCGGAGTGCGACGTGCCGGCGGAAACCATCCGGCGTGTGGGTGATGAGTTCGTGGCCCATGCGCGGGTGGGCGAAATGATCGAGATCGAGGGCGAAATGCTGCCCCTGCGCCCGGTCGGCGTGGCCCTGGGTAAGAGCGTCAACAACGGACCAGGCGGCTATCACGCGGTCTGGGCCCGGACCTTGTTAAGCGTCCTGGTTGGCGCCATCGAAGTACCCGGATCGAACCTGGGAACCAAGGTGCGCCTAAACCGGCCGGCCAACAACAAGCATCTAAGTGCCATCTCCAGCCGCGACGGCATCATGGACTTCCCCTTCAACGACACCTCGAAAGAAGGCTGGTCCAGCCAGCCGCGCATCCGCAACGGCTATAACTCCCTGGTGCCGCTATCTTCCTCTTCGCCCTGGGCGCCGGCGTTGGGCCCGGCCCATCTGCCCTGGCTGTTCCAAAANAAGGCGCCAGACAATTGGCCGCGTCCGACCCTGCCCGATATGTGGATCTGTTACCGCACCAACCCAGCCATATCGTCCTGGAACGCCCCGGAAATCGCCGAGCGTATCGCGGAATTTCCCTTCACGCTGTCCTTCGCCTACACCAGAGATGAAACCAACCATATGGCCGACATCGTGCTGCCGGAAGCGACGGATCTGGAAAGCCTACAGCTCAGCCGCATCGGCGGCACGGGCTCGGGCGAGCAGTTCTGGAAGCATCAGGGCTGGATGATCCGTCAGCCAGCGGTGGAGCCCGTGGTTGATGCCATGGACATGACCGATATCGCCACCGAGATTTGCCAGCGCGTCGGTATCCTGGGCGAATACAACATGGCCATCAACAAGGGCGCCGCCGGCATGAAGCTGGTCAACAACCAGTTCGACTACAGCCTGGACGGAGACGTGGCCTATGGCGTCGAGGAGATCTGGGACCGTATCGCCAAGGCCGCCAGCCACGATCTATCCAATGGCGAGGAAGTCCACGATCTCGCCTGGTTCAAGGAAAACGGCTACATGCTACGCGATTTCGCCCAGCGCGAATGGTACCTCTACCCCTATATGAAGGACCGGGGCATCCGATTTGAGCTGCCCTACCAGGAACGTATTAAGCGCCACGGCGTGCAACTGGCCAACCGCCTGCACGAGGTCGGCGTGGAATGGTGGGATGGCCAGTTGGAGGATTACGATCCACTGCCAAAGTACGAATCCTTCCCCGAAATCTGGACCAACTATGTCCGCGAGATGGGCAAGGAGCCGGACGATTATCCGTTTTGGGCCCTGACCGCGCGCAGCATGCAATACGCCTGGGGTGCCAATGTGGNCTTACCGCTGATCTATGAAGTGGCGGAGAATGTCGCCGGTCATTCTGGCATTGTCATGAACATGCAGTCGGCCCAGAAAATGGGCATCAACCAAGGCGACCCGGTGGTGATTGAATCCGCCACGGGCATCACCCACGGCAACGCCGTGCTGCGTCACGGCATCCGCCCGGATACGGTTTTGATGATCGGCCAATTCGATCATTGGGCGACGCCCTTCGCCAAGGATCTGAACCTGCCCAGCCTGAATTCAGTAACGGATATCGCCTTGTCACTGACAGACGGCACAGGCAGCGGCTCGGACATCGTGCGGGTCAAGATCAGCAAGGATCTCAGGCTGCGGAGAACCGGCTCGTGAACGATCTATCCAGTAAGCGTTTCGGGATGGTGATCGACCTGAACAGCTGTGTCGGTTGCCAAACCTGTACCATCGCCTGCAAGCATTCCAATGACACCCCGCCCGGCGTACAGTGGCGCCGTGTGATCGATGTGGAGCTGGGAACTTTCCCTAACGTGGAACGTCTGTTCATGGTCACGGGCTGTCAGCATTGCGCCGAGCCGTCCTGCGTGCCGGTCTGCCCCACGGGCGCCACCAAGCAACGGGCCGACGGCCTGGTCACAATGGATTACGATTTGTGCATCGGTTGCGGCTATTGCGCCGTNGCCTGCCCCTATCAGGCCCGCAACATCGCGCACGAGCAAAAATGGTACTACGGCCAGCCCACGGCCCAGGAAACCCAGGTCGCGCATGCCGACCGCGTCGGCGTCGCCAACAAATGTACCTTTTGTGTGGAGCACGTGGATAGCGGCCTGGCATATGGCCTGACGCCCGGCGTGGACCCGGAGGCAACGCCGGCCTGCGCCAATGCCTGCATTGCCACGGCGATTCATTTCGGCGATTTCAATGATCCCGACAGCAACGTTTCTCGGCTAACCAGTGAAGACAACAGTGTGCAGATGCATGCGGAGCTGGGCAACGACCCGCAGGTCAAATACCTCTATGGCCTGCCGAACAGCATGCCGGGGCGGGAACGCACGACGGACGACGTGGACGAGTTGGCCCTGCAGGACCCGGCCAATGCCCTAGTCGGCAAGGTGCAAAAATTCTGGGACATGCGCGCGGCGATGAATTTTATCCTGGGCGGCATGAGCACGGGGCTGATCATCACGGCCTGGCTGGCCTATTTGCTGGGCGGCATATCCGAGGGTGCTCTGGTCGGCGTCAACGTGGTGGCCGGCGCGGGCATGGCCATGGGCTTGTTCTTCGTATTCCTGGAAATCGCCCGCAAGCTGCGCTTCCTCAACGTGCTGCTGCGTCCGCAAACATCCTGGATGACACGGGAGACCTATGTGGTGGCGCTGTTCTATCCCACCCTACTGCTGGATCTGCTATGGCCAGTGGGCATTCTGCATCTGTTGCTAGTGATCGAGGCGGCGGCGTTCCTGTATTGCCAGGCACGCATTCTGCCGGCGGGCAAGGGTATCCCCGCCTGGCGCGCGCCGTTGATGCCCTGGATGCTGATCGCCACGGGTTTGCTGGAAGGAGCGGGCCTGCTGGCGATCTCCGCCACCCTGCATCCGGCGATGCACTCAGTCGCCCCCCTGGCGGCGGGCATGGGCGGCGCCCTTGCCGTGATCAACGCCATCCTGTGGCGCAACTATTTCACCAACGCCGCCAGCAACGGCATCGGCCCCATGCCGCGCAATGTCCTGGCCGCCATCAACCTACCCCTGCGCCTGATCGGCCACGCCCTGCCATTGCTTGGCTTCGCCGCTTTTCTCGGCCTGTGGCCCACGCAGCCCCTGGTCACCACCTTGGCGGGCCTAGGTGCCGTGGCCGGAGGCATCATGTGGAAAGTCACGGTAATCACCAAAGCCAGCCACCAGCAAGGCTTCGCATTGTCTAAGGTCCCGCAGCGCGGCTCCGGCACCCGGGCAGCACCAGTCAGAATGGGCACGGCAGCTTAATTTTGCTAGAATGTTCGCATAAAACGGGTGCATTAACGCGAACTGACTCTGAAGGAATTGACCAAAAAAAATGGGCCCCTCCCAGGCCTATATCGCACGGCTGGAGGGCGGCAAGAAAAAGCCGTCGACGCGCACTCTCAACCGCATAGCCAAGGCAACGAGGCATCGCGTGGTCATCAATTTCGAACCACTTGATACTCAGCAGACTTGAATATCCCGCAATGCTGTTCAGGCCATATTTTTTTGGCTAATTTTAGCAATACCTTTACCTACCCAAATACTATAGATGCCGTCGCTGGGTCGCTTGCGCTAATTGTTGATGATCATCCCGGCGCTGGTTATGCGCGCACGTTGCACGGCGACGGAGGGAGTAGTAATGGCGGNCAGTCCTGAATCGGCTGAAATAAGAAGTATCGAGGCGGCAAAATCAGGCACTGAACGGTGTTCTCAGCCAGTTCGGCGCGACAAAGGTTCAGGAAACCGCGAACGTCCTCGAGACATTGTGCAAGGCGGACTTTGGTGATACGACCCTTGGCCTGATCCCACAGTTCCTGCAATTGTGTGGCGATTCCATCGCCGAATTGCGTCGGATCGTTATCGCGGAGACCCCCGGTCACGGCCTTGGCGCTTCATCTCTATCGTTGAAGATGTGAGGCAGCAACAGCGCAAAGCTCAACGCCAGAAAGTGTAAGCCTGCTCCCCCACTATTCCTGACCTTCGATGTCGTCGACCAGTTCGGCGAAGCTTTCCTGGACCGCTTCGGCATCTGTATCCGAGGCCGTGACTATTTCTTCCAGTTCGATATCCGGGTTCATGACCGCGCTCATGGGCGTGGGTGCCAGGGCGACAAAATCGCCCATTTCCTCCACCGCCACCGCATCCCGGCGCAGGCTGCGCCAGATGGCGTACAGGCACAACAGCGCCATGGCGCCCGCGATAGTATGAAAAAACCCGTCCGGTCCAACCAGATCCATGGCCAAGGCCGCAATCGGCGCGCCCAGGGATGATCCGACCGCCGCCGTCAGCACCAAAGCGCCGCTGGCCGCCACCATCTGGCTGGGATTAAGGTAGTCATTGGTATGTGCGGTACATAATGCATACAGCGGCGTTGACAGACCGCCGATCAAGGCTACCACCAAATATGAAGACCAGCTGTTAGCCATGAATTGACCAGCAAATCCCGGTGCGATGACGGCAACCGCGACGCCGGCGGCGCAGGTGGCGATGATGACCTGGCGGCGCCCGATGACATCGGAAGCCTTGCCGATGGGATATTGTAGAAACGCCCCGCCCAGCACGATGGCGCCCATGAACAGGGATATTTCCCGCACCGAAAGGCCAATCTCGGCGGCATAGACGGCGGCCATGCCAAAGATCGCCCCCATCATGACGCCATTCACTCCCANGCCGAAAACGCCCAGGGGCGAAACCTTGAAAAGCTGGATAACACTCACGGTTTCAGATGTGTTGAATTCCGGCGCCCGGCTGACCGAGAGCAGAATAGGAATGACGGCAATACTGACAAAAACCGAAATCAGCACGAATAGTTCATAGGACGATGGAGAGGCGATATTCAACATGAACTGCCCGCCCGCCATGCCGCCCAGGCTAATCAACATATAAAAGCTGAGCAACTGTCCGCGGGTTTCGTTTTCCGAGGCATCGTTAAGCCAGCTTTCCGCCACGATATACAGGCCCGCATAAGCAACGCCGGTAACGAAGCGCATGGTCCACCACACCCATGGATCGATGATGACCGCGTGCAGCAGGATCGAGGTGGACGCCAGGGATGCCATGGCGCCGAAGCTGCGGATATGGCCAACCCTGGCGACGAATTTCGGCACGATTGCGGCGCCGGCCAACAGGCCGATAAAATAGCCGGACATCACCAACCCTGTGGTGGTGACATCGAAGCCCTCCATCGAGGCCCGCAACCCGAGCAACGAACCCTGCAGACCATTGCCCAGCATGATTAGGCCAAGGCCCAAAAAGAGCGCCCAACTATCTGAAATTACCCGCAGCACATCAGACCACCTTCCACCGTAAAACCAAAACGAGAGACGAAATAGACCCAAGGGAGGTCGTTGGCGGCCGCTAATTCGCCAGATGCTTCCGAACGTGGTCCAAGAACACATCCAACCTATCATGATGGGCCCAGTGGCCGGCCCCTTCGATGGCGACGACGGTGGCGTTCTGGAAGCTTTCCAGACGGCCATCCTGGGCTGGGTCCGTGGCCCAGCTTTCCGTACCGCGAACCAGCAGCGTCGGGCAGGTAATGCGCGACCATAAATGGTGCACATCGTCGGTGGTCAAACCATAGGGACGGAAGATCCGGACATAATTATCGAACTTCCAGCTATAGGTGCCGTCCTCGTTCTGGTTGGCGCCATGCACGGTCAGATGCCGGGCCTGTTCCTCGGTCAGGTGCGGGTTCTCATCCTGCATCCGCTTGAAGGCGTTTTCAAGAGATGCATAGCGGCGCGGCGTGCGGCCCGACAGTTTCCGCAACTCCTCGGCCCATTCATTCAGGCGGGTATCAATNGTCTTGCCNGCATTCTTGGCCAGGTTGGCCGGTGAGGAACCCAAACCTTCAATAGCCGTGATGCTTTTGACGCTGTCGGGATGCAGGCCGGCATATTGCAGGCTGATCATGCCGCCCAGGGAATGGCTGAGGATGGTCACCGGCGCCATGTTCTTCTGATCCACCAGATGGGCGATGTCATAGACATATTCGGGCATGGTATAGCTACCGCCCATGCTCCATTGGCTATCGCCGTGGCCACGCAGGTCCGGCGCGATGATGTGGTATTCATCGCGGAAGGCTTCCGCCACCCAGTCCCAGTTACGGCAATGATCCCGGCCGCCATGCACCAACAGCATGGGCGGCGCGCCCTCGTTGCCCCAATCCACGTAATGCAGACGCAGGCGTTGCGANAAGTAGATATGGCTGGCGGGACCGGAANTAATTTTCGGCAAGGTTCTATCCCCTAAATTTGACGGCTGCNCTAGGCGGCTTTTTTCAAATACCGCGATACCAGCGTCTCGGCGATCTGCACCGCGTTCAGGGCGGCGCCCTTGCGCAGATTGTCGGACACCACCCAGATATTCAAACCATTCGGAATGGTCGGATCAACACGGATACGGGAAATAAACGTCGCGTACTCACCAACGCATTCCACCGGCGTGATATAGCCGCCCGGCTCGCGCTTATCCACCACCATGCAGCCCGGCGCCTCCCGCAGGATCTCTCGCGCCTCATCGTCATCGATTTCGCGCTCGAACTCTATATTCACTGCCTCGGCATGGCCGACGAAGGTGGGCACCCGTACACAGGTCGCGGTCAGCTTGATGGCCGGATCCATGATCTTCTTGGTCTCCGCCGTCATCTTCCATTCTTCCTTGGTATCGCCATCGTCCATGAAGACATCGATCTGCGGGATCACATTGAAAGCGATCTGCTTGGGAAATTCCCGNGGGCTAGGTTGATCGTTGACGTAGATGCCCTTGGTCTGGATGAACAGTTCGTCCATGGGTTCCCGCCCCGCACCGGATGTGCTCTGATAGGTCGCGACCACCACGCGCTTGATCTTGGCCCGGTCGTGCAAAGGCTTCAGCGCTACCACCAGCTGCGCGGTGGAGCAGTTGGGATTGGCGATAATATTACGCTGGTCATAGCCGGCCAAATCGTGGGGGTTGACCTCCGGCACCACCAGGGGAACATCGGGGTCCAGGCGGAAGGCCGATGAATTATCGATCACCACGCAACCGGCTTGCGCTGCCACCGGGCCCCATTGGCGGGAGACATCGCCGCCCGCCGAGAACAACGCAATATCGACGGTGGAGAAATCGAATGTGTCCAGCGCTTTGACTTTCAAGGTTTTCTCGCCATACATCGCATCCCGGCCAGCCGAGCGTGTCGATGCNAAAGGNACGACCTCATCCGCCGGAAACGTCCGTTCATGCAGAATATTCAACATCTCCCGGCCCACGTTCCCCGTGGCGCCGACGACCGCGACCTTGAAACCCATGGCACTCATTCCTTGTTTCAACAGGATTCGAAATAGTGTTCGAAAAGGGGCGCATCAATAGCGCCAAACCCCACAAATTTTCAAGTGGTTAATCGAGCGGTGGCAGCGTTACTTTGCTCCGCCTGAACTTCTGACAAGACCCATTCTCGAAAGGCACGGACCTTGGGATGGTCCAACGCGCGGGCGGGGTGCACCAGATAGTAAGCGAACTCCGCAGGCAGTTGAATATCGAAGAGCCTTATCAGACGGCCGCTGACTAGGTAATCACCAACCAGGGCGCTACGCGCCAGAGCCACGCCCTGGCCATTCACTGCCGCGTCGATCACAAGAGAGGATAGGTTATAGCCGGGCCCCTGGTCAGGATCGACGCCGTCCACACCCGCCGCCAGCAGCCAACGGCGCCAGGTTTCGCGCATATCGTCATGCAACAAAGTATGATGCCGCAAATCCTCCGGCCGGCGTAACGGCCGCGGGCCTTGCCGCAGGGCAGGGCTACAAACCGGAAACAAATCCTCCGTCATCAAGGGCACGACTTCAACGCCGGACCAATGGCCGTCGCCATAGCGGATCGCCACATCGACGTCATCGCGGGCAAAATCCACGATCTCGTCACCCGCCGATAGGCGCACATCAATATCGGGATGCAGGACGCGAAAACGGCCCAAGCGCGGCAGCAGCCATGCAGCGGCGAATGACGCCAGCGTCGTGACGGTCAAGACACCACTGTCCTGGCGTTTGGTCAGACGGTCCGTGGCCACCGCCAGCAGATCCAGGCTCTCGCGCACCGCCGCCAAATAGGTCTGGCCATTCTCGGTCAAGACATTGGTCCGGCCACGGCGTCGAAACAAGGCAAGGCCCAGCCATTGCTCCAACGCCTTGACCTGATGGCTGATCGCCGCCTGGGTCACGTGCAGTTCCTCACCCGCACGGGTGAAGCTCAACTGCCGCGCCGCCGCCTCAAAAGCGCGCAGAGCGTTCAGGGGTGGGAGTTTTCGATCCGCCATTTATACACAACAATTCATTAATTTTTCTAATGTTATATATGAAAAACATTCGCGTGTCATCTTCGTAATTTTCTCTTATATCCTACTGTACAAAATGACCTAAACGCCAAGAAAGGAGCGTTGCCATGATACGAACACTACCATTTACAATTATAACTTTTGATTTTAGAAAAACGCTGACTAATATGGCCATGACGCTCTATCAATGGCAGGTTCGGGCCGAACAGCGCCGACATCTGGGAGAGCTGGATCAGTATGCTCTCGATGATATTGGGATTTCACGCGGTCAGGCTAAGGCGGAAGCCCGTAAACCGTTCTTTCGGACTTAGGCGAATTTTCGATGATTGTTGGGTCGGTGCCAGAATTCAGGCTGCACCCGAGCCAGTGAAGGGCTATTCTCTCTGCAAATGTTTCTGCGGTGGGAGATTGTGATGCCTTCGAGACCCTGGTGGCCTGATGCGGGAAACTGCACGGGAATTGGTGTTGGATTGGCTGTTTTGTTGGTGGCGGCTTCGGCAAATGCCGGCGCCAAGGGCAGCATGTATGATATGAGCAGCATGATCAACGAAAGCCATCCCTTCGCCACATCTGGCTATAACGCCGCGGCGGGCACCGTGGTGCCGGCACAGGTCATGCGTCCCATTGCCCCGCCCTCGCCTACCTTGCGCTACACCCCGCCACCGCCAAACGTGGCACAAGCTAGTGCCACCGGCTCGGCACCCTACCGGCCCTTTGGCGAAGTCATGACGGATGATTGGTTCAACCGAATCTATGTCGCCGCCGACGGCGGGCTGCATTTGCAAGGCGATCTGGACGGCAGCACCGGCGGCGCCTCCTACAGTATTGAATTTGATCCGGGCTTTGCCTTGCACGGGTCCCTGGGCACCTATCTGGGCCAGGATTTCCGTGTCGAAGGCGAAATTGCCTATCGCATGGCCGACTATGATCAGGGCACGGCCGGCGGCGCGACGGCCACACCAACCGGCGATATGAAAATGGCCACGGGTATGGCCAATGTGTACTACGACATGCATTTGGGCTCGTCCTTCGCACCATACGTGGGCGGTGGCCTGGGCATCGCACAAATAGAAAGTACCGCCGCGACCATTGGCGGTGTCGCGGCCGCGGCCAAGGATGCAACGGAATTCGCCTATCAGACCATAATTGGCGTCACCTATGAATACGATCGTAGCTGGAGCCTGGGCCTGGACGCCCGTTATATCGGCACCGGGGACGAGGATGTTTCCGCCACCGCCATCACATTGAACGTTCGGCATAGTCTATAGGGAGGTTCAAGCTCCATCGGCGAAGCGGGAATCGCGCCAGGCGATAGCGGCGTTAACGCCTTGCTCTTTGCGAATACGGGCGAACTCCTGTTTTTCCCATGACGGCGTGGAATTGATTTCCACATCGATGTCCAGACCGCTTAACAAGGCCTGGCGCATGCCCATGATTTCATAGCTACGGTTGATCGCCTGCTTGGACAGCCGCACCGAGACCGAGGCCGAACGCCCGATCTTGATCGCCATGGCGCGGGCCTGGGCCTGCAATTTATCCTCGGCCACCAGGCGGTTGACCAGGCCCATACGCAGGGCATCTGGCGCGGAGAGACGGTCCTCGCCGGTCAGCATTAGTTCCTTGGCTTGTTTCGGGCCGGTTACCCAAGGCAACAGCATGGCCACCGCACCCGTGCCGAAGCGTACCTCCGGTTCACCAAAAATGGCGCTTTCCGTAGCGATGGTTATGTCGCAGGCCAGAGACGCCTCAAAGGCGCCGGCCAGGCAATAGCCATGTACGGCAGCTATGGTCGGCTTGGGACAGTCCCAGAATTTGATGATGAAATCGAATTGCAGCCCCATCTGGGCCCGCACCTTGTCGACGCTGTCCAGTTTACGCTCGCCCGAGGCCATTAGATCAAAGCCAGCGGAAAAGGTTCGCCCCGCGCCACTGACGATAACAACATGGACGTCATCATCCTGGGCGAAATCATCCATTGCGGCGATGCTGGCCTGCATCAACTCGTTGTTGAACGCGTTCAGCTTTTCGGGGCGGTTGAAGGTCAGGTAGCCGATGCCGTCCTCCCGCCGCGTCAAAATCAAGTCCTGCTCGGACATTGTATTCACTCCTTAGCGGTCGGTCCTGTAACTCAGACAATTTTCAATGCCACCAGCCAGTTGGCGCAATAATTGGCCATAAGCGTCCGGACCCGGCGCGATACTCAAACCGATCGGGTCCAGGCTGCCTACACGGACATCCAGGCCATCCGTCAAGGCATCCACCAGCTTGGCTGGAAACTGCGCCTCGCGAAAGAGGCAGCGCACCTTGCCTTCGGTGAAACGCCTACGAATTGTCGAGATGCGCCGGGCACCCGGTTTGCGGTCCGGCGCAATGGCAATGGCGCCCTGCACGTTGGTGCCAAAGCGTGTTTCAAAATACTGGTAGGCATCATGCAGTACCATGTAGGGCAACGGCCGCACCCGTGTCAGAAGCTGGTGAATTTCAAACTCCAAATTCCTCAACCCGGCGATAACCCGATCACCATTACGGCCATAGTCAGCGCCATGGCCCGGATCGAGTTCACTCAAGATGACGACGGCATGGCGCACCATGGCCTGGGCATTACGCGGATCCAGCCAGATATGAGAATCATGGTCGTGTTCTGCATGATCTCTATGCTCGGCCCAAATACCACCTTCCCGCGCCGGCAGTAGGCGCAAACCCGGCGTCTTCGACAAGGTGACAATCTTGGCGCTAGTTGCCAAGTTTTCCAGAGGTTTCCGCAAATAGCCTTCCAGGGCCGGGCCAATCCAGAATACCGCCCGCGCCCGCGTCAGGGCCCGCGCCTCGGACGGACGCAGGGTGTGGCTATGAGGATCGGCACCCGAAGATACCAACAGATGCGGCTCTGCAATACCAGCCATGACGCTGGCGACAAGGCTATGTATTGGTTTCAAAGTCACCACAACGTTCGGCGGACCGGCCAATGCAGGGGCTGTACAGAATAGAACAAAGACGAGAAGCAGAAATCGCATGTCGGTTTTCCTAGTCGGGCGCCAAACGGTAAGGACGCAACGCATCATAATAAGGTCGGGCCGATGCCAAGAGCTCTTGCAGATGATCCGGCACGGGATTGGCGGCACGACGCGAAGCCACGAACCCAGTGGATTTTTCCACGGCGCCATACCAATGGGCCGCCCACAGGCCATCGCTGTTCCGCCGCCCCGCCGGCCAGGACAGCATGGCGGAGTCAAAGGCTATGCCGGTGCGCCGGCAGAGGGCCCGCAACATGCCTTCCGGATTGGCCAAAACATCATCGGATTCCAATACCAATGGAACCTTGCCGGTACGTTCATGGGTCCATTCAAACAACCGTTGCTGTTGCGGCAGACCCAGGTCTTCCAAAGTCACCTGGGCCCGTTTTTCGATGTAGGAGGCAAGTACACGCGCCGGATCGCGGATCAAAAAGGCGTTCATCAAACCGTCCAGCCAGTCCATGGCCATATGGGGTAGCAGGTGGTGGGTCATGTGTTTCTGGTAAAACACCGCCCCGCCCCCCGGCACCGGCCCAACGGCTTTGTCGGCTACCTTTCGCCAATCGTTCTCGTAGGCCGCGATAATCTCATCCGCCATCGCATGATCCAGGCCCGTTTCAGCCAGGTAATGGGCATAGAACGGTTCATCCCAGACCACTGCATCGGCACGGTTCTCAAAAGACCGCATCATTGCTGTGGAAATATTGCGCGGCCCAGACCACATGGCGATGCGCGCCACGTCCTGCATCATCGGCGCGCTTCCCTCTCACACAGATCCCGGTACAGCCCCTGCAGCCGGGCCGTTACCGGGCCGGTATTGCTGCCGATCGCCCGGCCATCGATCTCCAGCACCGGAATCAAACCCGCGAAAGTACCGGTGACAAAGGCTTCGTCCGCGTTATAGACGTCGGTCAGGCTAAAGTCCTTTTCCAGACCGGGAATAGCGTTCTCCCGCGCCAGTTCGAGAACCTTGGCACGAGTGATACCGGCCAGGCAATAACGCCCTGACGAGGTCCAGACCTCACCCTTGCGGACAATAAAGAAATGCGTCGAATTGCAAGTGGCAACAAAGCCATGAGGATCAAGCATCAAGGCCTCGTCCGCGCCCATCTTGTCGGCCTGAATGCAGGCGGTGATGCAATTCAGCTTACTGTGGGTATTGAGCGCCGGGTCCTGCACGTCCGGGGCGCCACGGCGCACATGCACCGTTGCCAGCTTCAGACCGGCGCCTTCCACCGCCACCTTGTACTCCGGAATAATCACCACGGTCGGCGGTGTGATAGTGACCTTGGGGTGTTGATAGGGCGTCGACTTGATGCCGCGGGTTACCATCAGGCGGATATGGACGTCTGTGTCCATGGAATTACCGGCCAGAACCTCTTCAATCCTGGTCACCATTTCGCCGGGGCTCAGGCCGATATCCATGTCGATGGCCTTAGCGCCCTCGTACAGGCGCTCCATATGGGCGTCGAGAAACAGCAGGCGGCCCTTGTGCAGGCGGATGCCTTCCCAGACCCCATCCCCCAGCATGAAACCGGAATCAAAAACCGAGACCTTGGCATCGTCACGGGGAAACAGCTCCCCATTGATGGAAATTAGGATCAAGGCATTGCGCTGATCATCCAGATAATCGTGGCTGCCACCTGCCATGTCTCTGTCTAATCCGGCCGCGGTACGGCGAAAATGCTGTCTGGCGTGATCGCCGCATAGTCCAGATAGCCCAAACGGGCCAGGGGCTGAACCTTGGCTGAATCGATCTTGCCGTCAACAATCACATCATCGTCAATATGAATGCCC
The DNA here is from genome assembly GCA_002731375.1 of Rhodospirillaceae bacterium. Classification (GTDB taxonomy): domain Bacteria; phylum Pseudomonadota; class Alphaproteobacteria. The sequence continues at coordinate 85,591 of PCBT01000023.1, forward strand.
ACGACCTGCCCGATCACCGTCGTGTTGGGCACACCAGTACGAGTTTCGGGCAGATCGATGATATGCAGTACCTTGCATTCCAGGGCGATCGGTGAATTTGCCACCCGCGGCGGCTTGACCTGTTCACAAGGTGCTGCCTCCAACCCGGCTTCGGCCATCTCATCATAACTGGCAGGCGCGTGGATCGAGGTGGCGTTCATGGGCTCCAACAAATCCATGGTCACCATGTTGAAGACGAACTCCCCGGCCTCCTGCACATTGGTCAGGGAATCCTTAGGCTCCATCGTGCCGGTCTTGTAGCCGTTCGGGCAGTACATCACGCAAGGTGGATCGCCGCACAGCGCATTGAAAAAGCTGTAAGGCGCCAGGTTGATGACATCCTTTGTGTCAACGGTGGAGATCCAGCCAATGGGCCGGGGCACCACCAGGGCATTGTAGACCGTGTGCTTGAATGGCGGCGGCTTCAAGCCGTCCTTGGGATCGAAATACATATTATTCGTTACCTTCCTTGTGACCTAGATCGGATCCCAGGCGTAATACTCGCCGCTGCCTTCCAGACCATACAGATCATGGCGCAGGGCCGGTTCCAAGGTAGCGGCCAGATCCTCAGGCGTCCAGCCGTCACCCTTGTGCAGAGTACGGATCGGTCGCGGCTGGCTCATCAAATAAATCTCGTTGCCACGCACGCCAAAGATATTACCGGTGACATCCTTGGCCGCATCGGTACACAGATAGGTCGCCACCGGCGCGATATGTTCGGCCGAGGCATTGCGGCGGAATTTGTCGAAAGCATCCGCCATTTCATCTGAGGTCACGGGAATAGCCTCTATCATGCGGGTCCAGGCAAAGGGCGAGATGCAGTTAGAGCGTACATTGGCCCGCGCCCCTTCCATGGCAATGACCCGCGAGAGGCCGACGATGCCCATCTTGGCGGCAGCATAATTGGCCTGGCCAGCATTACCCACCAGACCGGAGGTCGAGGTGAAATGCACGAAGGCACCTAATTTCTGTGGCCGGAAATGATCCATTGCCGCACGCGAAACATTATAGGTGCCGTTCAAATGCACATCGACGACGGCCTTCCATTCTTCATCAGTCATCTTGTGGAAATAGGCGTCACGCAGAATACCCGCGACGTTGACCACAGCATCGATCCGGCCAAAGCTTTCGACGGCGTCCTGCACCATCCGCGCCGCATCAGCCGCTTCGGCGACCGATCCTTGGTTGGCGACGGCTTCGCCGCCCGCTGCCTTGATTTCTGCCACCACTTCATCCGCCGGGGTCTGGTCGGTCGTCTCGCCATGCAGGCCACTGCCGAAATCGTTGACCACCACCTTGGCGCCCGCTGCCGCCAGATCCATTGCCACGGCGCGGCCAATACCACGCCCCGAACCGGTTACCAGGGTTACCTTGCCATCCATAAGTCCCATCTCGCGTCCTCCGCCTCGTTTTGATCCAATTGTGTTTTGCTATGTTGTTTGACTTGGCGCTAGCATTGTCACGCGTCCCCTGTTAAAGCAAGCGCATGACAATATGGATTTGGCACCGTGATCCAGTCGTTCAGCGACGACGACAACGTTCCATCCGACGCCCCCAGGACAACATGGGCGCCGGCGGGATCTGTCGCGCGTGGGTTCGACTCAGCTAGAACCGGGTGGCGGCGGCAATCCGGACCGGCGCCGTTACAAAGTATCTGACGCACCGCTAGATGCGGCGCCAATCCGGAAGCCAAACAAATGTTTCAAGTCAGCCTGGAAAAGCCCGGTGATGGGCCCAAAATCGAAAAACTACTGGATCAATCATTCGGCCCTGAACGCGGGCGGTTGACCGCCTATTGCCTGCGCGCCGATGTGCCTGCCCTGGCCGAGCTATGTTTCGTCATGCGCGGCGCCGCGTTTCTATGCGCCACGATCCGCTTCTGGCCGGTGCTGATCGATGACCATATCGGCACCGTGCTGCTGGGGCCTCTAGCGGTGGGCCAGGCCTGGCGCGGCCAGGGGTTCAGCAAAATACTGCTGCGTCACAGCCTGGCCCGGGCCAAGGCTTTGGGCCATGCATCGATGCTGGTGATCGGCGATCCAGAATACTACAAGCCATTTGGCTTCTCGTCGGATTTGACCAATGCCTTGGTGCTGCCAAAAGCGGTGGAAGGCGGCCGCTTTCAAGCCTGTGAGCTGATCGATGGAGCCCTGGACGGAGTTTCCGGCACGGTCACGCCGGCAATCAGGCCTTACGCAGACCCTCAAGGCGCAGCTCCATTTGCTCCGGGCTCTTGATATGAAATAGCTTTGCCTGGGCATATTAGCGGGAGGATCCAGACTGGATATCTAGCAATGCAAATACCGCCGCCGTGGCCTCGTCCTCCCGGCCCAACTGCCCCAGAACGGCGGCCCAGTGAGCATGGGCCCAGTATTGGCAATTCGGCAGACGGATTGCCTTGGTTAAACCGGCTCCAACGGCGTGTTGAGGTCGGTATCAGCGACGATAATGCCGCCGCGGTTGCCGATTTCGATGCTGCCGTAACGCTGGGCATAGGCCGCCGGCAGGGGCCGGGCACCGGGAATCGCCAGCCAGAGCCGCAGCAGATGGCGCCGCCGGGCCAAGTCGCCCCATTCCTCATACGCAGTGCGGTCGTGCAGCAGGGTATGGTTGTGCACGAACAGCAAATCACCAGGTTCTAGCGAGAATTCCAGATTTAGGGCCGGGTCGTCGGCCAGGGAATCGAACAGGTCGAGGGCTTCATTCTGGGCGGAGGTCAGTTGGGGCACGCCCTCCAAACGCTGTGCCGAGCGCACATAATGCGGCGCATAAATGGCGGAAAGATAGCCAGCATGGGCGTTGAATACGGGGATTTCAAAGTATTCCCGGCCGTCCGCGGTGATTTCACCGCGCCGGTCGGTAGCCATGGGCTCGAACAGCAGCTTGGCCAGATCGGGGCGGCGTTCCCGCATTTCATTGTAGATCGTCATGGAGCTGACCAAGCCGGACTGCCCGCCCGACTTGGCGCCGCGCAAACACATCAAGCCAACGATATCGCAGGAATCGGTGTGATAATTCTGCCGCTCCGTTGTCTGATAAATGCGCACCGAAGCATCGCTGGTCGAGAGGCCAAGATCGCAGACATGCCCCAGAATGTGTCCCTTGCCGTTCTGCGAACGCGCAAATCCCATATGTGTGCCGATGCCATAAAACAGCGCCGCCGCCAGGGGAATATCTTCGGCATGGGAAGGCAGGCCGCGCAGGGCCACAAAACCACGCCCGTACAGGCATTCACGCACCGCCTCGGCGATAACCGGTCCGCTTTCCAGTAACGGAAAATCCGCCTGGGTCATGACGGCGATATCCCCGCCGGTCTCGAGATACCCGCGGGCCTGGGCGTCCATCTCGGCGGCCTGTGCGTCGTTCAGGTTTACCATCCAATCGGCGGCGGCGGCCAGATCGGGGCCATACCAGGCGGAAGGACCGGTTATTTTCGGCGGCAATTCTCCGATTTCCAAAATTCAAGTGCTCCCCAGCTGCAGCGAATGTTGCAAATACTCTAGCTATTGTATACTCGCGGTCAAATCGCAACGTCTGTTTTGAAAGGGGCACCCATGAGCATGGCAAGCAGCGAGACAACTTTAGGCGTGATCAAGGAACTGCGGGCCCTGTTGGGTGACCGCCTTTCCACCGCCGAAGCGGTACGCGATGCGCACGGCCATGATGAAGGCTGGCATCCCACTCAGGCCCCGGACGCTGTCGTCTTCGCGCAATCCACCGAGGAAATATCGTCGATTGTCAGGATCTGCCATACCGCCGGCATTCCAATTATTCCCTATGGCGCAGGCACGTCGGTCGAGGGGCATGTCCAGGCCGCCCGGGGGGGCATTTGTGTCGATGTGGGTGGCATGAACGAGATATTGGAGGTCCACGCCGAAGACCTAGATTGCACGGTACAGCCGGGCGTGCGGCGCAAGCAGCTGAATGATTACCTGCGCGACACAGGTTTGTTTTTCCCCATAGATCCCGGCGCCGACGCCTCCATCGGCGGCATGACCGGAACCAGGGCATCGGGCACCAACGCGGTGCGCTACGGTACCATGCGCGAGAATGTCATATCCCTGACCGTGGTCCTGGCCAATGGCGAGGTCATCCGCACGGCACGGCGTTCGCGCAAGTCCTCCGCCGGTTATGATCTGACACGGCTGTTCGTCGGCTCGGAAGGTACTCTGGGCATCATTACCGAGATCACCCTACGCCTATATGGCATGCCGGATAATATATCCTCCGCCGTGGTGCCCTTCGAGACCCTGGAAGGCGCCGTTGATACCACGATCTGCACCATTCAGTCCGGCATTCCCATTGCCCGCATCGAGCTTCTGGACGATGTGCAGATGGATGCGTTGAACAGATATTCCAAGATGGATCATCCGGTAAAGCCAACGTTGTTTCTGGAATTCCATGGCACCGATGCCGGCGTGGCGGAACAAATTTCAATGGTCAAGGCCTTTGGCGAGGATTTTGGCGCGGGCGAATTCCAATGGTCGGATCAGTTGGAGGATCGCAATCGCCTGTGGCAGGCCCGCCACGATGTGGCCTATGCCTGCAAGGCCCTGCGTCCCGGTTGCGAGATCTGGGCCACGGATGTCTGCGTGCCACTTTCACGGCTGGCGGAATGCATCGCGGAAACCCGCAAGGATCTAGAAAGTGCCTCAATCCCGGCGCCGCTGTGCGGCCATGTGGGCGACGGAAATTTCCATCTGGCCTTTGTCCTTGATCCCAACGAGCCGGTGGAAATGCGCGAGGCCCAGGAGTTGAACGAGCGCCTGGTCAACCGGGCCCTGGCCATGGACGGCACTTGCACCGGCGAACACGGCGTGGGCCTGGGCAAGCAGAAATACATGCGGGCCGAACACGGTGATGCAATCGAGGTCATGCGCGCGGTCAAGGCGGCGATCGACCCGGATAACATCATGAACCCCGGCAAAATGTTGCCGCAGCAAAATTGACGGAAGAATGAATGGATAAAGGCAATCTAGGTCCCCTAGGGCCGGTCAGCCGGCTAACGCTGGGCGGCGGCGGCTTGGGCCAGTTGTGGGGCCAGACCGATCGGGCGGAATGTGTCGCCACCCTGCGGGCGGCGGTGGATGCAGGCATTGACCTGATCGACCTGGCCTACCGCTATGGCGAGGGCGAGGCGGAGGAAGTATTTGGCGAAGCCTTCGAGGGTCGCCCACCAAGCGGCGTCCACGTCACCTCCAAATGCCTGTTGGGCAACACACCGGGTGATCAGATCGAGACCCGCCTGCGCCAATCCATCCATGACAGTCTGGCCCGCTTGCGACTGCAACGCCTGGATCTATTCTTTCTGCATTCCAACGTGGCGCCCGACGGCCACCCCATGCAGCGGCATCCTGACGCCGGCGCCCGCATGACCGCGCAAAGTGATTTCGTCACGGTGGTGCGGCCGTGTTTCGAGGCCTTCGTCGCCGAAGGCCTGATCGGCGCCTGGGGCCTGACCGGTATCGGCCATCCCGACGCCATTATTGAACTGCTGGGCGACAGGCCGGCACCAGCGGTGGTGCAATGCATCGCCAATGCCATGGATTCTCCCGGTGCCTTAAAGTTTTATGACGAACCGGCCCGGCCCCGCGATATCATCGCCGTGGCCCAGGAGAACGGTGTCGGGGTGATGGGAATCCGCGCAGTCCAGGCCGGCGCCCTGACCGACGCCATCGACCGGGACCTGCCCCCTGATCACGGGGAGGTTCGTGATTTCAATCAGGCCGCTGCCTTCCGCACCCTGGCGGCGGAACTGGGCCTTTCGGCGGCGACCCTGGGCCATCGTTACGCCCTTTCCATGGCCGGTGTAGACACTGTGGTGCTGGGTGTGAAGAACCGATCTGAATTGGCTGAATGCGTGGCGGCCGCCGCCGCCGGCCCCTTGCGGGATGAGATCATAGCCCGGGTGGACGGCTGTTTCATGGGCAATACCAACTAGGGTGATAAAAAACGTGAGCACGAACAACACGGACGGAAGCGGCACACCACCGCGAGCGCTTGTCTTGGTGGACGAACATGACCGGCAAGTTGGCCTCTGCGAAAAGTTGGAGGCCCACCGTCAAGGTCTGCTGCACCGCGCCTTTTCGGTCATTATCAAGAACGATGCCGGGCAGATACTGTTGCAACAACGGGCAGCCGGCAAGTATCACTCGCCCGGCCTATGGGCTAATGCCTGCTGCGGCCATCCCGGCCAGGGCGATGACGTGGGCCAGGCGGCACGGCGACGTCTGGGCGAAGAAATGGGTTTCGAGACCGATTTACACCCCGCGCGGCGGCACAGCTATCGTGCCAACGTGGGCGGCGGTTTGATCGAAAATGAATTCGTGCATGTCTTCTTTGGCTGTTTCAATGGCGCCATCATGGCGAATGCGGAAGAGGCCGCCGATTACCGTTGGCTCGACGCGGAGGCCTTGCTGGCCGATGTGGCCTCCAATCCTGATAGTTACAGCACCTGGTTCCGCAACTATCTCCTTCATTTCGGAGACGAAATTATATCCTGGAAGCCCGTGACTTAGAGCGATCAGAGGCCCAGAACCTGCTTGGCGACGATATTGCGTTGAATTTCGTTGGAGCCGCCATAGATCGATGACGCCCGAAAATTGAGAAACTTCGGCACCGCCGGCACCGCGTGGCGCGGGCCAATGGGCTCTATATTATTGCCGGGCACACGGGCCTCGGGTTGATAGGCCGCGCCATAATAATGCACCGCCTCGACCATCAGTTCCGTCATCCATTGATTGGTTTCCGAGCCCAGGACCTTCATAATCGAGCTGGCCGGACCCGGCCTGCCGCGCTCGACGATTTCAGCGATTGTCCGATGTTCCGTATATTCCGCCGCCTGTTGCTTAATCTCCGCCGCTGCCAGTTTCAGGGCAAAGGCCGGATCATCGCTCAAGACGCCACCCCCCACCGGTTCGGCCTCCACAATATCCCGTAGTTTCGCCAAGGAGGCATCGACCATGGCGGCATAGGCGCTGCCGCCACGTTCAAACTCAAGCAGATATTTCGCCACCGTCCAGCCGTCGTTCTCCTCGCCCAGGCGATTGGCCACGGGGACCCGTACATCGTCGAAGAAAACCTGATTAACCTCGTGGTCGCCGGCCAGGGTGATAATCGGCTCGACCATGATGCCGGGGGTTTTCATATCGAACAGCACAAAACTAATGCCTTCCTGACGCTTTTCCCCCTCCGCCGTGCGCACCAGGCAGAAGATCCAATCGGCATGTTGTGCCCCGGTGGTCCAGATTTTCGAGCCGTTGATGACATACTCATCGCCATCCCGAACCGCCCGCGTCTGCAACGAGGCCAGGTCCGAGCCCGAGCCCGGCTCGGAATAGCCTTGGCACCAGATATCTTCACCGGAGAGGATTCTTGGCAGGTAGTATGCTTTCTGCTCGTCCGTGCCGAACTGCATGATCACCGGAGCAACCAGGGTCAGACCCATGAGATAGACAGTCGGCGTACCCGCCTTGCCAGCCTCGGAGTCATAGATATAGCGCTGCATGGGGGTCCAGCTGGGGCCGCCGTATTCCGCCGGCCAGGTCGGCGCGATCCAGCCCTTTTCGTGGAGAATTTTGTACCAGCGCTGGCTGATATCGAACTCCGCGAAGACGCCGGAATTCAAACGCGTGGCGTCACGCAGATCATCGCTCAGCTTTTCGTCCAGAAAGGCCCGCACTTCGTCGCGGAAAGCCAGATCATCGGCGCTCATCTCAAGATGCATGGATACGAAACCTTTTATCAAAGCCCCAGTACCAGCTTGGCCATGATGTTGCGTTGTACTTCCGAGGAGCCGGCATAGATGGTGGCGGCGCGGAAGTTCAGGTATTTCGGCATCACCGGAACTGACTTCTCCGGGCCGATGGCTTCCACATTGTTGCCGGGCACGCGGGTCTCGGGCTGATAGGGCGCGGCGTAATATTGTGTCGCCTCTACCGCCAGTTCCGAGATCAACTGATTGTTTTCCGAACCCAGCACTTTCATGATCGAACTGGCCGGACCCGGCCGCCCGCGCTGTGCGATATCGGACATGATCCGGTGTTCGGTTGCCTGCACGGCTATCTGGCGGACTTCCAGAGCGGCCAGTTTGCCAGCAAAGGCGCCGTCATCGATCAAACGGCCACCGTCCTTGCTTTCGGCTTCGGCTATTGCACGCAGCTTTTTCAGGGCGGCTTCTAACAATGTGGCATAGGCCGCGCCACCCCGTTCGAATTCCAGCAGATATTTGGCCACGGTCCAGCCATCGTTCTCCGGGCCGACCCGGTTGGCAATGGGTACACGCACATCGTCCAGGAAAACCTGATTGACCTCATGATCGCCGGCAATGGTGATAATGGGTTCGATGGTAATACCCGGCGTATTCATATCGATCAGGATAAAGGAGATGCCCTCCTGTGGCTTGCCTTCCGTGGAGGTGCGGACCAGGCAGAACATCCGCGTCGCATGCTGGGCGCCCGTGGTCCAGATCTTGGTGCCGTCGACCACATAGTGATCACCGTCGATAACCGCCCTGGTTTGCAATGAGGCCAGATCGGAGCCCGAGCCGGGTTCCGAATAGCCCTGGCACCAGACATCGTCGCCGGAGCGGATGCGCGGCAGATAGTAGTTTTTCTGCTCGTCCGTACCGAACTTCATCACCACGGGGCCGACCATGCGCAGACCCATGGAGAACAGGCGTGGCGCACCGGCAGCCCCGGCTTCGGAATCATAGATATAGCGTTGTATGGGCGTCCAGCCGGTACCGCCATGCTCCACCGGCCAAGCCGGCGCGACCCAACCCTTTTCATGCAGCGTCTTGTGCCAGCGGTGGCTGATTTCGAATTCCGCAAAAACGCCGGAGGTCAAATCGGAGGCTTCTCGCATGTCGGCGGTCAGTTTTTCATCGAAAAAGGCTCTCACCTCGTCACGAAAGGCCGCATCCGCCGCCGACATTTCCATATCCATCTAAACCAACTCCTTCTGTACGGACGCTTCAATATTCGAGCCATGGTATAATACGAACCCAAACCGATAAAGCCGATAAAGAAGCATTTGAAGACCGTGAGCCAACATGACAAGCCAACCTGGGGCATTTTCTTTGTGGTCCTTGGGATGACCGCCATCACCGTCAACGACATGTTGATCAAGCTGTTGTCCGGCGACTATCCATTGCACCAAATGATCTTCCTGCGTTCCGTCATCGGCATCGTCTTCAGTCTTGCCCTGGTGCAGCTGGAAGGCGGCTTCAACATTCTACGTACGGACAAACCATTGCTGCATCTGCTGCGCGGGCTGCTGCTTGTGGTTTCCAATCTGTCGTTCTTCACGGCCCTGGCGGTATTGCCCCTGGCAGATACCACGGCGTTGTTCTTTGTCGCGCCCTTGTTCATCACGCTGCTATCAATCCCGCTTCTGGGGGAAAGGGTCGGCATCCGTCGGATCAGCGCCGTGCTGGTTGGTTTCGCCGGCGTCCTGGTGATGCAGCAGCCCTGGTCCTCCGAAGGGCTAGGTACCGGTGAAAGGCTTGTCCTGTTGCTACCGGTGCTGGCCGCCTTCACCTATGCCCTGTGCCAGATCATGGCGCGGCGTCTTGGCGCCACGGCCAAGGCCTCGGCCTTGGCCGTCTATATTCAGGGCACGTTCATTTTGATCAGTCTTGGCTTTTGGATCATTGCCGGCGATGGCCGCTATGCGGAGGGTACCGACAATGCAAGTTTGCAGTTTCTGTTGCGGCCCTGGCGCCGGCCCGATGTGGATGATGGCCTGTTATTCCTGGCACTGGGCGTCTTGTCCGGGGTGATCGGATATTCCATATCACAAGCTTACCGCCTGGCCCAGCCGGCGACGGTGGCGCCGTTTGAATATGTCGCCATGCCCTTGGCGGTCCTGTGGGGCTGGTTGATCTGGGACTATCTACCCAGCGCGCAGATCCTGGTCGGCATCATCTTAATTATGGGAGCCGGCCTTTATGTCTTCCTCCGTGAAAGGCAACGCGGGCGGCCCTGACCGCGGCAGTTGGAATGCATTTCGCAAGGCCAGGTAAGAAATCCATTCCCTCGGCGGCGCAAATGCTATGATCGTATCGGGGGTGGCAAGAAATCGGCCCGAATAAGGCGGGCCGCTCCATCGAATTAGTAAAGGGTATTCCATGATCAAGACACGTGTAACCGAGTTGCTGGGTATCGAAACGCCAATTATTGAAGGTGGCATGGCCATTGCCGGAAATGGAGAACTCGCCGCCGCCGTGTCCAATGGCGGCGGTTTAGGCGTGGTATCGTCGAACCCGGGCTGGAGCAAGCAGAGCGAGCGGACCAAAAATGTGCGCCAACATCTGCGCCGGGCCAAGGCCCTGACCGACAAGTCGCTTTGCGCCAATATGTCCCTGCAACTGATTGGCAAGAACCCGGAACGGCATCTGGACATGCTGGTGGAGGAAGGCGTGAAGATCGTCGTCACGTCCGGCGGCAGTCCCGGCGTGTTGACCCAGACGGCTAAGGACTACGGCCTGACCGTCATGCATGTTGTCGCCAATGTACGCCAGGCCAGGCGTTCGGAAGATTCCGGCGTTGATATCGTCGTTTGCGAAGGCTACGAGGCCGGCGGTATCGAGGGCGCGGATGAGATAACGTCCATGGTCCTGATCCCCAGTGTGGTAGACGCGGTTTCCATTCCCGTGGTCGGCGCGGGAGGCATTGGCAATGGCCGTGGCATGGTCGCGGCCCTGGCCCTGGGCGCGGAAGGCATTCAAATGGGCAGTGCTTTCCTGGCCACCACGGAATGCCATGTGCACCAGAATTTCAAGCAGGCGATCGTCGAGGCCGACGATACCGGCACGGTGATGATCCAGCGCATGATCGGCCGCCTATCCCGGGTCATCAAGACCCCCCGCGCGCTGCAATTCCAGGACATGGATAAACGCGGCGCCGCCGGCGAAATGCAGGAGCTAATGGCCACCACGCCGTCCGATGCCAACATCGAAGGCGCCCCGACCATGGACGCGCAATGGCATGGCCAAATGGGGGGTGACATGGAGAACGGCGAAGCTGCCGCTGGTCAGTCCATCACTTTCGTCCAGGAGGTCAAGAGCGCCAGCGATGTCGTTCGCGATATCACGGCGGAGGCCGAGGCCCTGGCTTGACGAGATAGAGAACGGCGCCCTGCGCCGCCTCCGCGCGTGAGTTGAACTGTAAGCAATAGGGAGATGAGCCTTGGCTAACGCAATGCGGGATGTCGCCATCGTAGGCGTTGCCGAATCCGATCTGGGCAAGGTGCCCGGCAAAAGCAAATTTCAGCTCTCCGCCGAAGCCAGCCGGGCGGCACTTGATGATGCCGGGCTGAGCGTCAAGGACGTGGATGGGCTATTCACCACCATCATTACAGAAGGCGGCCAGTTTTCCTCCATGATGATGGCGGAATATATGGGCATCAGGCCGCGCTTTACGGATTCCACTTCGCTTGGCGGCTCCTCCTTCGTGGTCTACGTGGAGCACGCGGCCATGGCCATCGCCGCCGGTCTGTGCGATGTGGCGTTGATCTGCCATGGCAGCACGAACATATCGGACCGTGGCGGCAAGGGCGGCCCAGTTTCGCAATCCACCGAGGTGTTTGGCCCGACCCAGTTCGAGGAGCCTTATGGCGTCTCCACCGTCGGCAGCTATGCCCTCGCCGCCCAGCGCCATATGCACGAATACGGCACCACGTCTGAACAACTGGCGGAAATCGCCGTAGCGATGCGCAAATGGGCCAGTCTGAACCCAAAGGCCCGCATGCGCGACCCGATCACCATCAGCGATGTGATGAATTCCCGTGTGATCGCATCACCTTTGCATCTACTCGATTGCTGCCTGGTGACGGACGCTGGCGGCGCGGTCGTCTTGACCTCGTTGGAGCGCGCCCGCGATCTGAAAAAGGCCCCCGTGCGGGTGTTGGGCGCGGGCGAGGCGCATACCCACCGCATGATCAGCCAGATGCCGGATCTGACGCAGACGGCAGCCGCGATCTCGGGCAAGCTGGCCTTCGAACGCTCCGGGTTGAGCCATGCAGATATCGACGTTGCAGAGATCTATGATTCCTTCACCATCACGGTACTGCTGACCCTGGAAAGCCTGGGGTTTTGCTCCAAGGGTGAGGGCGGCGCATTTGTCTCCAACCAGCGCACCGCGCCGGGTGGTGACTTTCCCATGAACACCCAGGGCGGCGCCCTTTCGTACACCCATCCAGGCATGTTCGGCATTTTCACGGTCATCGAAGGCGTGCGCCAGGTGCGCGGCGAATGCGGGACGAGGCAGGTTCCGGACGCCCGGGTGGCGCTGTGCAATGGAACCGGGGGCGTACTGTCGTCCACCGGCACCATAATTTTGGGGAGGGATTGATCGTGACACTACCATCGGCGCTACCCCCTCTTCCGCGGCCTTATCAAGACACTGCCGCCTACTGGGAAGCCGCCCGCGAGCATCGCTTTATCATCCAGAAATGCACCGACTGCGGCGAATACCAGTTCTATCCACGCGGGGTCTGCAGCCATTGCTTATCCAGCGCATTGGATTGGGAGGAAGCCTCGGGCAAGGCAGAGGTCTATTCATTTTCCGTCAATTACCGGGCGCCGCATCCAGGCTTCGCCGAGGCGACGCCCTTCGTGCTGGCCTTGGTGACGTTGGCGGAAGGACCGCGCATGATGACCAATATTGTTGATTGCGATCCGGGATCAGTGCGCATTGGCATGGCGGTGACGGTGACCTTCGACGATGTCACGGAAGAAGTAACATTGCCGAAATTCCGGCCAGCTTAGAGCACACAAGGCCTACATGCCCAGAACCAGCTTGGCCATGATGTTGCGTTGAATCTCGTTGGAACCGCCTGCGATGGAGCGGGCCCGGAAATCCAGATAGTGACCAACCACGGTTAGTTCATCCGGCCGGCCAATGGGCTCGATGTTGCTACCCCATTCCCGCGCCGCCGGCTGATGCGGTACCGCATAGTTGCCGATGATCTCCACCGCAACTTCGCTGATTTCCTGAACCAGAGTACCGGCGCGGGCTTTCAACATGGACGACGCCGGCCCGATGCGCCCGGTCGCGCTCATTTCCGCGATCACCCGCTGTTCGGTAAATTCCACGGCCTGGGCAGCAGCCGCCAGGCCGGCCAGACGCTGGGCAAAAATGCCTTCTATCATGCCCCGTGCCTCGGCCAATTGCCGTAAATGCGTCATGGCGCCCCGCAAACGGGCGCCCCAAGCGCGGCCGCCGCGTTCGAACTCTAGCAGATACTTGGCGACCGCCCAGCCTTCGTTCTCAGCCCCGACGCAGTTTTCCTGCGGCACCCGCACGTTATCGAAGAAGATCTGATTGACTTCGTGATTGCCGGCCAAGGTGATAATCGGCTCGACTGTGATGCCCGGCGTGTCCATGTCGATCAGGACGAAGGAGATACCGGCCTGCGGCTTGCCCTCCCAAGAGGTACGGACCAGACAGAACATCCGCGTGGCATATTGCGCATCGGTGGTCCAGATCTTGGTGCCGTTGATGATGTAATCGTCACCATCCTTGTCGGCCCGGCATTGCAGCGAGGCCAGGTCCGAGCCTGAGCCCGGCTCCGAATAACCCTGACACCAGCTATCCTCGGCCGAAAGAATTCGCGGCAAATAAAACGATTTTTGCGCCTCGTTGCCATGGCCCATAATTGCGGGCGCGACCATTTCCAGGCCCATGGGCGCCAGCATGGGCGCATCCGCTAGATGGCATTCGGTAGCAAAAATATGGCGCTGCATGGGCGTCCAGCCGGTACCGCCATGTTCCACCGGCCAACTGGGCGCGGCCCAGCCCTTGGCGTATAGGATCTTCTGCCAGGCTTGGCTGGCCTCGTGCGGGCTGCAGATGCCCATGGTGCGCCGGCCCGCCTGGCGCAGTTCCTGGCTCAGATGCTGGCCCAGAAAATCGGCGACTTCCTCGCGAAATGCCTGATCCGCCTTGCCTGTTTCAAGATGCATGTTGATACCCTACAAAATGACATTTTCAGCCAGTGTAGCCGCCAGCGGCTCGATAGGTGGATAAAAATTTCCGATTCCATGCTTTGACTTAAGAGCCCAGAAGGCGTGAAATAGCGCAAAGGAGCAATCGTCAACGTTGGCTTCTCACGGCCCAAAGACATACCCTGCGCCAGGAAAGGAAATATCTCATGACGGATCGAGTAACGGATCGCGGCAATTCACCGGAAAGCCGGGATATCGCCCATGTTTTACACCCCTACACCAACTTGGCGACCCATGAAGTTACCGGTCCGCAAATCGTCACAAAAGGCCGCGGCGTCTATGTCACGGACGAAAGCGGCAAGGAATACATCGAAGGTCTGGCTGGTTTGTGGTGCGCTTCGTTCGGGTTCGCCGAGGAAGAGCTCGTCAATGCGGCCACGGAACAACTGCGCACCTTGCCCTATTATCACAGCTTCGCGGGTAAGTCCGTGCATCCCGCAATTGATCTGGCGGAGCGGCTAAAGGAAATCGCCCCGGTTGAATTTTCCAAGATCTTCTTTGCCAACTCCGGCTCGGAAGCCAACGATTCGGCGGTCAAGATGGTCTGGTACTTCAACAACGCACGGGGGACGCCGAAAAAGAAGAAATTCATCTCGCGCCTGCGCGGCTATCACGGCGTTACCGTGGCCTCGGGCAGCCTGACCGGTCTGCCCTATGCGCAGGCCGATTTCGACCTGCCCCTGGATTTTGTCCGCCATACCATGACGCCGGATTATTACCGGGGCGCCGAGGCAGGCGAGTCGGAAGAAGACTTCGCCTCCCGCTGCGCCCAGGCGCTGGAAGACATGATCCTGGAAGAAGGGCCCGAGACCGTGGCCGCATTCATCGCCGAACCGGTGATGGGCGCCGGCGGCGTGATCGTGCCGCCCAAGACTTATTTCGAAAAAATTCAGGCCGTCCTGAAAAAATACGATGTCCTGATGATCGCCGACGAAGTAATCTGCGGCTTCGGGCGTACAGGTAATATGTGGGGCAGCCAGACCTTTGGCATCAAGCCTGACATTCTGACCTGCGCCAAGGCGCTGTCGTCAGCCTATCTGCCAATCTCCGCCGTGATGATTAGCGAGGAGATTTTCCAGGGTCTGCGCGGCAATTCCGAAAAGCTGGGGCTGTTCGGCCATGGCTATACCTATTCCGCCCATCCTGCCTGTGCCGCCGTCGCCGTACGGACCCAGGAATTGATGCAGGAGAGGGATATTATCGGTCATGTGAAGGCGGTGTCGCCGCACTTCCAAAACCGGATCGCCGCCCTGGGTGATCATGCCCTGGTCGGACAGGCCCGTGGCGTTGGCTTGATTGGCGCCGTGGAAATCGTCTCCGACAAGGAAACCAAGCGTTCCTACGACCCCGCCGCCAAGGTTGGCGCCCTGATCCAGAACACGGCCCAGGAACACGGCTTGATCACCCGCGCCATGCCCGGTGATATTGTTGGTTTCTGCCCGCCCTTGATCATTGCGCCGAACGAGATCGACGAGATGTTCGATCGCTTTACCCGGGCCATGGACGAGACCGAAATGCAGTTGAAGCAGCAAGGCGCCAGCGCCGCGCAATAACGCGGCACCGTTTTCTGAATTAGTGCGCCTCAATAACAAAGCCTTGATCGAAACCCCACCGCGCGATGACCCGCGCGGTGGGGTTCGGGAAAGAATTTAAGAGCAACGCTAGTTCTTCTTGGCGGCACAGGGATTGCAGGACTTCGCTGGCGCACAAGATGCCAGGGCGGTTGGCAGGGTCGCGGTAGCGGTCATCGCCGCGATGGCGACGAAGCCGAGAACGATCTTTACTTTAGGAGTTGGGTTGGACATTTGAGTGGCCTCCAAATCAAATCTCTGGGGTCAGTTTTGCATTACGACGCATGTGAAATTTGGCCCGTCCCAAGAGACGAGGCCAATCACTTGCGATCACGGGACCTTGAGCGGAGGCAACGTCTGCCGGACAGACCGCAATCTAATGGCCGACGCGGGCTTCCAGCATTTGGGCGGAAAGGCTGACACCCTTGGCCACCGGGTGCTCGGTGGCATACAGCGGGCACGTCTCCTGGTTGGTTTCCTGACCCAGCCGCGAAATCATCACGGCAAATTGTTTTACCGGTTTCATGGTCTTGTCCTAGCAATTCTATATGTGGAATAGGCTGTGCGATTGCCACGGCGCCGCGATGCCATTGTCAAGGGGGGAGATAGGCACGCCCAGCCGTCAGGATAATTGCAAATTTTAGGGGCTAGATATGCACTGCCCGCATGGCAGTCTTAAGAAACTCTATAGGCTCATGCCACCGTCGGCATGGATAGTCTGGCCGGTGATGTAAGCAGCGTCCAGGGACAGCAGAAATTCGATCAGGGCCGCGATGTCATCAGGCTGGCCCAGGCGCCCCAGGGGGATGCGTTCAGCGGCCCGGCGCCAACTTTCCTCATTCAGGGCGGCATGGGCGCCGGCCTGCTTCTGGACATAGCCGGGCGCGACACAATTCACCGTCACACCATGGGGCGCCAGATCCACCGCCAGGGCGCGAGCCAGGGCTTCCAACCCCGCCTTGGCCGCAGCACTGGCCGGCATGGACACGCCATCAAGCTGAAATCGATGCGCCACGAAGGATGATACCGCCACCACCCGGCCCGCCTCCGCCGCCTGCAACAAAGGCATGGCGGCCCGGCAAAGGCGGTGAAAGGCGCCAGTGATTGCCGCCAGGCTGTGTTCCAAGGCAGCAGCATCCAAACTTGCCAAGGGCGTTTTATTAGCGAAACCGGCATTGGCGACAAGGCCATCCAGACGGCCTTCGTTTGCCACCGATGCAATCAAGTCAGCGGCAACATCCGTATCCGCCAGATCGCCTAAAAGAACGTGGCTTTTTCCACCCTTGGCCTCGACCGCCCTAGCGGCCTCTTCGGCACCGGCCCGGTTGGCGCGGGTATGTATGAACAAGGTGGTTCCCGGTGCGGCCAGACGCCGGCACAAAGCCGCGCCAATACCGCTGGCCGCGCCGGTGACCAGGATTGTGCGGTCCCGGCTTTCAGTTGGTACATTCAATCTGGCAATCTCCCTGGTGTAGCTTGCCGCAAAAATTGCTTGTCCGCCAGTGACGGCGGTCACTCATTTTTAAGCAGAATTTGGCTACTTTAGCATTGTCGATGGTGCGCCGAAATAACATCTGCCTTTGCAGTAATGATTGCTTGAAGACATATTATGACGGAGCAAGACCAAGACCAACCACAACAACGGGCCATGCTTCAAACCGTACCCCAAACCATGACTGGCGCCCAGATCTGGGGCCGGCGGGTGATGCTTGCCGTACTGTCACTGGTTCCGGCCATCCCCGTGGTCGATATGCGCCGCCTGATGACGGAGGGCATACCGACGGGACTGCAACATGACGAGATTAACTTCGCCTATGTCATCGGCATGTTCTTTTCAGTGCTGCTGGTTCTGGTCTGGTATTACGCCTACGTGGGGCGCGGCAAGGCGCGGATCATGTTGGGCATCGTATATTTGCTGACCACATCCGTAACAGTGGTCGTGCCTTCGGCCTTGCTATTCATGGGCACCGCCCTGCCGCCGTCCTAGCCTATTAGTATCAGCCTTGCGGCGGTCTATGGCCTAGCTGGCTGGGTGTTTTTAGTTTCCAACAACATCACGGCCTTTCAATTCTACCAACGGCAAGTGAGAGCAGCACCGACATAAGCATATGAGCAACCATGGGGCGATAAGGAATAGTCGATCGTCGCCCACATGGGCTACTGGCGCTAGCAGTCGAGGCGCACTATCGTTGTTGCGATTCTCTTGTGCATGTTTTGACCGCATGGACCGTGGAAATGCTGAATACCGCAATGATCCTGGCCGCCGGTATGGGCAGCCGCATGGGTGCCTTGACCGAGACGCGGCCAAAACCGCTGCTTGAAGTCAAAGGCCGCGCTATTATCGACCGGTTGCTGGATCACCTGGCCGTTGCGGGTGTTGGGCGTGCAGTGATAAATTTGCATCATGGCGCCAGGCTCTTGCGCCAACATCTGGACAGCCGAACCGACCTGGTGATTGAATTTTCGGATGAGAGTGACCGCTTGCTGAATACCGGTGGCGGCGTGGCCAAGGCGTTGCCGTTGCTTGGGAATGGGCCATTTTTTGTCATCAATGGTGATGTCATGTGGCTGGACGGAATGGGCAATACTCTGCAGGCCCTGGCGGCCCGGTTTCAGCCCGAAAAAATATCCGCCTTGCTGCTGATGCAGCCGACGGTCGGCGCCGTCGGCTATGGCGGGGTTGGGGATTTTGGCATGCTGCCCGACGGTCAATTGTACCGCCGGCCGGAAGTCGAGGTGGCACCCTTTATCCATACCGGCATCCAGATCCTAACACCGGCATTATTCCTAGACTGCCCCAAGGCGCCGTTTTCGCTCAACCGGATCTATGATCTAGCGGCCGATCAGGGCCGTTTGTACGGTTTACGGCACGAAGGTCGGTGGATGGAGTTGAACCGCCCTGAAGGGTTGGCCGCCGCTGAACGGGCCCTGGAGGACTAGGCAATGGATGGCGGGCCCAGCGTTTTTAACATTGCAGCCGGCGAAGGCTTTTCCGACCGCTTGGCTGAAGGCTTGCTACAGCGATATGGCGGCGATCCACTGGCCATGAACCGGGTCACTCTGTTGCTGCCGACCCGGCGCGGCATGCGGGCCGTACGCGATGCCTTTCTGCGCCAGGCCGGCGGCCGGGCCATGCTGTTGCCACGCATGCGGGCAATCGGCGATGTGGACGAGGAAGAGCTATTGTTCGATCCGTCCTTCGATGCACTGGGTGGCGGCGAACTGCTGGAGCTGCCACCAGCGATCACCGCCCTGCGCCGCCAGCTATTGCTGTTGCATCTGATCGCCCGCCATCGCGACATCGACCCGGCCCAGGCAGCCCCCTTGGCACGGGAACTGGCCGATCTGTTGGATCGTTTGCAGACCGAGGATGTGCCACTATCGGCGCTGGAGGATCTGGTGCCTGACGACCTAGCGGCCCATTGGCAGCAAACCTTGGAATTCCTCAATCTATTGGCGGCCCCTTGGCAGGCCCTTTTGGCGGCGGAAGGCTGTATGGACCAAAGCGCCAGGCGCAATGTTCTGCTGCGGGCCCAGGCGGAGCGCTGGAGTCTTTCGCCACCACGGGACCCGATCATCGTCGCCGGCTCCACCGGCTCCATTCCCGCCACCGCCGCCCTCATCACCGTGGTGGCGCATCTGCCCCAGGGCGCAGTTGTGTTGCCCGGCCTGGATATCTTCTCGGACGAAGCGGCCTGGGCCGCCATTGATCAGGGTCACGCGCAATTCGGCCTGCGCCAGTTGCTGCGGCGGATCGGTATGGATAGATCCAGCGTGCGGCCCTGGCAGGATGCCGCGGACGAGAGCCCACGCCACCATTTGCTGCGCGAGGCGCTGCGCCCTGCAGAAACAACCGATCAATGGCGCAGGCTACCAGCCTTAGAAGCAGCCGCCGCCATCGGTCTGGTGCGCATTGATTGCGCCGATGCCATCGAAGAAGCCGGCGTGATCGCATTGTCTCTGCGCCGGGCATTGGAAACGCCGGGACGCAGTGCCGCCCTGATCACGCCTGACCGTGGCCTGGCGCGGCGGGTGGCGGTAGAGATGAAACGTTGGGGCGTCGCGGTCGATGATTCCGCCGGCCTGCCCCTGGCCAGCACTCCGGCGGGCTCCTTCCTGCGCCTGACGGCGGAGATGCTGGGCGCCGCGCTCAACCCGATCGATTTGTTGGCAACATTGAAGCATCCCTTGGCCCTGGCCGGGCGGGAGGCCGCTACCCTGAAGGGCGCCGCGCGGGATATTGACCGCCATGCCCTACGCGGGCCGCGCCCGGGCCCAGGCTTCACCGGTTTGGCGGCGGCGATGGCAGCGGCCCGTCATATGACGGACCGGGCCAAGGCATTGCTAGATGATTTGGTCCTGTATGGGACGGAGGCATTGTCATTGTCCGGGCAAAGGACGGTTCACCTGGCGGATCTGTTGTCGGCTCATGTGCACTTCGCGGAATGGCTGGCTACGGACCAGGGCGGCCAATGCCATCTGTGGGCCGGCGATGGGGGCGAAGCCGCCATGCGCTTCATCGCCGATCTGCTAACCGCCGCCGCTGGCTTGCCGGTGATGGCAGGAAGCGGCTATGCCGACCTGCTGAATAACTTGATGGCCGGGCAGGTGATGCGCCCTGCCTTCGGGTTGCATCCGCGCCTGCATATCTGGGGACCGTTGGAGGCCCGCCTGCAACAGGCGGATCTTGTAATTCTGGGTGGCCTGAACGAAGGCACCTGGCCGGCGGGCGCCGAGGCCAATGCCTGGCTGAGCCGTCCCATGGCAGCCAAGCTGGGCCTAGCCGCGCCGGAGCGGCGGATCGGTCTGGCGGCACATGACTTTGCCCAGGCCGCCTGTGGCGCCGAAGTCATCCTGACCCGCGCCAAGAAAATGGACGGCACCCCATCCGTACCCTCGCGCTGGCTGCTGCGGTTGGAACAGGTGCTCACAGCCGCCGGCCTGACACTGGAACAAGACCCAGCCGAGGAACTGCGCACTTGGCAGGAACAAATGGATGCCGTCCCTGGCCCGCCCCGGCCCGTGCAAGCGCCTGAGTGCCGCCCACCGCTGGCGGCCCGGCCCCGGCAAATGTCCGTGACCCAAGTGGAAACCTGGATTCGCGACCCCTACGGGGTTTACGCCGGGCGCATTCTGGGCCTGCGCGCCCTGGATCCCATTGCGGCTGATCCTTCGGCCGCAGACTACGGCAACGCCGTGCATCAGGCCCTGGAGATGTTTGCCCGGCGGTATCCCTATGAAATTCCCGCCGCCGCCGATGCGGCTCTGCTGGACATAGGCCGCCAGGCCTTCGGCGAAATGCTCGACCGCCCCGGCATCCGCGCCTTTTGGTGGCCGCGCTTTCAACGTATCACCAACTGGTTCCTGGCCCAGGAAGTCGAACGCCGCCCAGAAATTCTGCCCCTGGTGACAGAGGCCGAAGGCAGCCTGATTTTGCCCGGCCCCGCCGGCGACTTCAAACTAACCGCCATCGCCGACCGCATCGACCGTTTGGCGGACGGAAGCCTGGGCATCATTGACTACAAGACCGGCGTCGCGCCAAGAGAAAGCGAGTTGCTGCGCGGCGAGGCGCCACAGTTGCCGCTTGAAGCCGCGATCGCGCAGGCCGGCGGTTTTGCCGAGGTGCCCCGCCAGTCAGTATCCACCGTGAGCTATTGGCGGGTTACAGGTGGGCGCCAGGCAGGCGAGATCAGGGATATTAAGGCCAATGGCGGTGATTTGGCGGAGCAGGCCCGGCAAGGCCTGGTGGAGTTAATCGCGAAGTTTGATGATCCCGAGACCCCTTACAGGTCCCGCCCCCGCCCGGCCATCGCGCCGCGCTTTTCCGACTATGACCACTTGGCCCGGATCAAGGAATGGTCCGCCGGTGGGCCGGGCGATTTTTAGGGAATTTCGGATCATGCGCGCCACCGATCAGCAACGCCGGGCCGCCGACCCTGGTGCCTCCGTCTGGGTAACCGCGTCGGCGGGAACCGGCAAGACTCATGTCCTGACCGACCGGGTTCTGCGCCTGTTATTGCAGGATTGCCCGCCCGAGCGCATTTTATGCCTGACCTTCACTAAGGCAGCGGCGGCGGAAATGGCCAACCGCCTGCATCAAAGGCTGGGCGCCTGGGCCGTGGCCGATGATGCCATGCTGTCCCAGGAGTTGACGGACCTGACCGGACAGACATTCGAGGCCCAGGATATGAACCTGGCCCGCCGCCTGTTTGCCCGCGTTCTGGATACGCCCGGCGGCCTGAAGGTGCAGACAATCCATTCCTTTTGCGAGGCCCTGTTGCGCCGGTTTCCCTTGGAGGCTCGCCTGGCACCCCATTTTCAGGTCATGGACGAGCGCCAGGCGGATGAAATCCTGCAAGGCGCATTGGAGAAGACCCTGGAACAGGATGCCCTGACGGACGCACCGCTGGTCGCCGACTTAACCGCCCTGGTGGATCAGGAGACCTTCAAGGGCCTGATGGCCAACCTCTCGTCCGACCGGGGGCGGCTGCAACGGCTACTTGATCAACCCGGCGGCCTGGACGGTCTGCTGGCCAGCATGCGCCAGAGCCTAGGCCTGGGTAATGACGAGAATGAATTGGCGGTTTTAAGCGCGGCCGCCGATCCGAAAAATTTCAATGGTTCTGGTTTACTGCGCCTGGCGGAACAGATGCTGCACGGCGGCAAGCTTGAAAAACGCCACGGCCAGGTAATCGCCGATTGGCACCGGGAGCCCGAAACCCGCGCGGCACAATTCGACGCTTATCTGGCGGGTTTTTTCACCAAAGCCGGCCAGGGCACGCCCTATGCCAAGCCGCTGACCAAGAAGAGCATGGAGACCATGCCGGACGGCCTGGATATCCTTGGTGAGGAATGTCTGCGTCTGGAGGATATCCGCCAGCGGCGCAATGCCGTGCGCGTGGCCGCCGCAACGGAATTGCTGCTGCGCCTGGGGGCGCGGCTCATTGCCGCCTATCAGCACGAAAAAGACCGTCTGGCGCTATTGGATTACGATGATTTGGTGCTGAGGGCCGGGTATCTGCTATCGACGGGCAGTAGTACGGATTGGGTGCTCTACAAACTGGACGGTGGGCTGGATCACATCCTGATCGACGAAGCCCAGGATACCAATCCCGAACAATGGCAGGTGGTCCGCACCTTGGCCGACGAATTCTTCACCGGCGACGGCGCCTATGAAGACGGCGATAACAGCCCCATGGGCACGCCCCGGACCTTGTTCGCGGTGGGCGATGTGAAGCAATCCATCTACAGCTTTCAACGCGCCGATCCAGCCACCTTTCAGGCCATGCGCAATCACTTCGCCACCCGCGCGGGTGCCACCAAACGGCGCTGGCATCCGGTGGAACTGGCGCTCTCCTTCCGCTCGACCCCAGCGGTTCTGGAGGTGGTTAACGCTATTTTCGCCGATCCAGAGGCCAGCGACGGCCTGATTTTCGCCGATAACGAGGCCGTTCACCATATTCCCGACCGCGCCACGGATGCGGGTTTAGTGGAGATCTGGCCAACCGAACAGCCGGAGACGGTGGAAGAACGGCCTGCCTGGGAGCCCCCTACTAAACAGCTATATCAGAATAGCCCCGTGGCCCGGCTGGCCGAGCGCATCGCCAGACAGGTTGAAGAATGGTTGAAACAAAAGGAAATGCTGGTCGCTCAGGGCCGGCCTATCGGACCAGGAGATATTCTGATCCTGGTGCAGCGGCGGGCCAATTTTGTCGAGGCCATGGTCCGCGCCTTGAAACGCCGGGGCATCCCCGTGGCCGGTGTTGACCGCATGGTCCTGACCGAGCAACTAGCGCTGATGGATCTGATTGCCCTGGGCCGTTTCCTGTTGTTGCCGGAGGATGATTTGAACCTGGCGGTGGTCCTGAAAGGTCCTTTGATTGGCTGGAACGACGAGAAACTGTTTGATCTGGCCCATGGCCGCCAGGGCAGCCTGTGGGATGCCTTGCGGACACATGGGGAGGACGGAAAAGATGGGGCCTATGCCGCATTATCCGAGTTGTTGGCAAAGGTCGACTTCGCGCCGCCATTTGAATTGTTCGCCGAATTGCTGGGCGCGGGTGGCGGGCGGCGGCGCATCCTGGAGCGTCTGGGCCCAGATGCCAACGATCCCATCAACGAATTCCTCGATCTCGCATTGTCCTATGAACGCGACCATACACCCAGCCTGCAAGGCTTTCTACACTGGCTGGAGCGCGGCGAAACCCAAATCAAGCGGGATCTGGACCAGGGCCAGAATCAAGTCCGGATAATGACCGTGCATGGCGCCAAGGGCCTGGAGGCACCCATCGTCTTTCTGGCCGATACGGTGCGGGCGCCGGATAAGACGCCAGCTTTACTGTGGCCGCAAGGTCACAATGATCAAACTGATCAGAGGGGCGAACAAACACCACTATGGGCGCCGATCCGCGCCATGGAAGAGGACGTCATGCGCCGGGCCCGCGCCGAGGCGGAGCGAGACCGGGACCGGGAATACCGCCGCCTTTTCTATGTCGCCCTGACGCGGGCGGCGGAACGGCTGTATATCTGTGGCTTTGAAGGCAAGAGCGGGCGCAAGGAGCACTGCTGGTATGACATGGCCTGGCGAACCCTGGACGGCATACCCGAAATCGAACGACCGGCGGAACTGAACGGCGGCCTGCGCCTCGCCGACCTACAAACCTCGGATGTGTGGCCACGGCCGGCCCCGGCACCACCGGCGCGGCATGGCCTGCCCATTTGGGCCGACCAGCCCGCGCCCATTGAGCCGGTCCCCCCCCGACCCCTCGTACCATCGCGCCCAGACGAGCCAGAGCCCAGCGTGGCCAGTCCCCTGGGCGACGATGGCCAGGCCCGCTTCCAGCGCGGCAACCATATTCACCGCCTGTTACAAACCCTGCCGGATTTGGCAGAAAACCAACGCGAAGAGGCCGCCGCGCGCTACCTCGCCCTACCCGCGCATGCGCTGGATCAGGAGCAGCAGGCTGAGATTTTGGCAGAAACCATGGCGGTGCTGCGGCATCCTGAATTTGCCGCGATTTTTGGCCCGGACGCCAGGGCAGAGGTCCCTTTGACGGCATTGTTGTCGGGACGAGTGATCAGCGGCCAAGTGGATCGCCTGCTGGTGACCGATTCGGAAATCCTGCTGATCGACTATAAAACCAACCGTCCGGCGCCAAAATCGGTTTCCAGGGTCGATATTGCCTATTTGCGGCAGATGGCCGGCTACCGCTCCATATTAAGAGAAATTTATCCAGGAAAATCAATATATTGCGCGCTTTTATGGACGAATGAGGCGAATTTGATGGTGATTGACGGGGACATCTTAGGGTCATATGCACCTTGACGTCCCCGATCCGGCTTCCTACCCTTTTAGACTGAGGTAAATTGTTGACGCAGCGCAGGGGTGGATGTGATGAACCCGCCGCCTTTTAGTCGCGCCGCATTGAAGAATTGGAAAAGACCATGACCACGAAACCCGTCTCCGACGACTCGTTCGATAGCGACGTACTGAACGCAGAAGGGCCAGTGGTGGTGGATTTCTGGGCTGAATGGTGCGGCCCTTGTAAACAGATCGCCCCAGCCCTGGAAGACATAGCGGCTGAACTGGGCGATAAGGTCACGATCGCCAAGGTCAATATCGACGACAATCCCTCCATCCCGGCAAAATATGGTGTACGTGGCATTCCCACCTTGATGCTGTTCAAGGACGGTGAAGTCGCCTCCATGAAGGTTGGCGCCTTGCCCAAGGGTAAGATCCAAGAATGGATCGAGGAATCGATTTAACGTTCAACGAAAGCGCCGCTTGGACGGCTCAAGCCAGATTCATCTCATCTTGCGGGTCGATGGCCAGAACGCTACCGGCCAGGTGCAATGTGCCACAAATCAGCACCCTGGGCGCGGCGCCGTCCGCGCATTCGGCCATGATACGCGCCATGGCCTTCGCCACACCGCCGACGGACGTCGCTTCCAGGCCCTGTGCCCGCGCCGCCCGGACGATATCTCCAGGCGCCATAGCCGCATCTTCATTCGGTATGCTGACCGTATGAACTTTCGGTGCCAGGGTTCGGAACGGGGCCAGAAAGCCGGCCGCATCCTTGTTCTTCAACATCCCCACTATCATGTGCAATCGTCTCGGGGTTTCGTCCCGCGCCTGCCAGTCTTGCAAGGTTTGGGCCACGGCCTCACCCGCGCCAGGGTTATGCCCGCCGTCCAGCCATAGCTCGCCATCGGAGCCTAGCTGATCAAAGAGCGGACCTTTGCGAAGGCGTTGCAGGCGGCCAGACCATTGCACCTCGATCAGACCGGCGGCCAAATCCTCGGTGGATAGGGAGAACCCAAACAAATTTTGCAGACAGGCCAAGGCAAGGCCGGCATTTTGCACCTGATGCACCCCGGTCAGACTGGGCAGGGGCAAATGCAACCTCCCCCTGTTCGACTGGAAGCATAATGCACCGCTATTGGCTTCGACCTGCCACTCCCGGCCCTGGCATAGCAATTCAATGCCAAGGGCATCCGCCCTGCCTTGGATAACCCTTGCCGCTTCTGGCACTTGGAGGCTAACCACCCCGCGCACGCCGGGCTTTAGAATACCGGCTTTCTCGCTAGCGATTTCCGCCAGGTTATTGCCCAGAAAATCTTGATGATCCAGTGAAACAGTCGTGATCGCGGTCAGCAGGGGGCGCTCGATTACATTGGTCGCATCCAGGCGCCCGCCCAGGCCCGTCTCCAGCAACAGAATGTCCGCCGGGCAATCACGGAAGGCCAGGAACGCGGCCGCCGTCATCACCTCGAAATAGGTGATGGGGTCGCCGCCGTTGGCTTTTTCGCAGACCCACAGAACGGCACTCAAATGTTCATCCGATATCAGTTGGCCCGCCAGGCGGATGGTTTCGTTGATGCGGATCAGATACGGCGAGGTTAGAACGTGGACGCGTTGGCCGGAGGCTTCCAAGGCCGCGTACAAATAGGCAATGGTCGAGCCCTTGCCGTTGGTACCCGCCACATGCACCACGGGGGGCAGCTGGTTCTCGGGGTGGTCCAACCGCCGCAGCAGGCGTTGCAAACGCTCTAATGACAGATCGATTGATTTTGGATGCAGACAGGTCAGCCGCAGCAGGATCGCGTCACATAACGCGGATGCTGAACCAGCATCGGCAGCTTCAGGACGGGCCGCCAGGTTCACCTTCGCTACCTTACTGTTCCAGTTCTTTCGGCAGGGGAATTTCCAGATCAGGCGTCGGCAGACTGATTACATCTGCCGCAGGCGGGCGGTTGCCCAGCAATTCCACCACCTGGATCAGGGTGTTACGCATCTGGTGGCGGTGCACCACCATATCCAGCATGCCATGCTCCAGCAGATACTCGGCCCGTTGGAAACCCTCGGGCAGGCGTTCACGGATGGTGTTTTCGATCACCCGCGGTCCGGCAAAGCCGATCAGGGCGCCGGGTTCCGATATCGCAATATCCCCCAACATGGCGTAGGAGGCAGTAACGCCGCCCGTGGTTGGATCGGTCATCACCGAGACATAGGGCAGGCCGGCTTCCTGCAGCATCTGCACGGCGATGGTTGTGCGGGGCAACTGCATCAACGACAGAATGCCTTCCTGCATGCGGGCCCCGCCGGCGGCGGCAAAGATGATCAGGGGCGCATCCTGCAATACGGCCAGCTTGGCGGCGGATATGATCGCCTCAGCCGCGCCCTGGCCCAAGGAACCTCCCATGAAAGAAAAGTTCTGCACCACAATAACAGCGGCATGGCCACCCAATTTGCCATGCGCCACGACGACGGCGTCTTTTTGCCCGGTCTTGCCCTGCGAATCCTTCAGGCGGTCAGTATATTTTTTTTCGTCACGGAATTTCAAAGGGTCGGCCATCACGTCCGGCAGCTCGATCACCGTATATTCGCCATCATCGAACAGATTAGGAAAACGGTCATCGGGGCCGATGCGCAGGTGATGGTCGCAGTGTTGGCAAACGAACTGGCGCTGTTTGATTTCCTTGTGATGGATCATCTGTCCGCAATTGGGGCACTTGGTCCAAAGGTTGTCCGGCACCTCGCGCTTGCGTACCAAGGCCTGAATTTTCGGCCGAACAAAATTGCTGAGCCAGTTCATCGCGCGGCTCCCTTATCGGCGCTGGCGACGCCGGCTGCCAGACCACGGGTAAGATCAAGTACGGCATCCACGGTTGTCGCCGTTGCCTTGCCCGCATCATCGAGACTATCGCGCAGGACATCGATAAATGCCGTGCCCACCACCGCACCGTCGGCGACGGAGGCGATGCCCTTGGCCTGTTCCGGTGTCCGGATGCCAAAACCCACCGCGATGGGCAGGTCGGTATGGTCTTGAATTCGGGCCAATGCCGCGGCCACCGTATCGGCATCCGCCGCGCCCGCCCCGGTAATGCCGGCGTAGGAGACGTAATAGACAAAGCCGGACGTATTCGCTATCACCGCCGGCAATCGTTTTTCATCCGTAGTCGGCGTGGCCAAACGGATAAAGCTGAGCCCGGCTTCGATCGCAGGCAGGCATAATTCCGCATCTTCCTCGGGCGGCAGATCAACGATGATCAGGCCGTCGATGCCTGAAGCACTAGCCGCCGCCAGGAATTCCGGTACGCCCATGGCGTGGATCGGATTGTAATAGCCCATGAGCACGATGGGCGTTTCCGTATCATGTTGGCGGAAATTAGCCGCCATGGCCAAGGTCTTCCTCAAGGTGATGCCGGCGTCCAACGCACGCAAGCCAGCCAGCTGAATGGATGGACCATCGGCCATTGGGTCCGTAAACGCCATGCCCAGTTCAATAATGTCGGCACCCGCGGCGGGCAGACCAGAGATTATCTTGGCAGAGGTTTCCAAGTCGGGATCACCGGACATGATGTAGGTCACCAGGGCGGCACGGCCCTCGCCCCGCAGCTTGGCAAAGCGCGCCTCGATTCGGGCACGGCCGCCATTCTTGGAATTGCGAGCCGTCGTCATATCTTCACCTTCAGCATTTCAGCCACGGTGAAAATATCCTTGTCGCCCCGGCCGCACATGTTCATAACGATGATATGCTCCTTGGGCAGATCAGGCGCGATCTTGGCCACATGGGCCAGGGCATGGGACGGCTCCAGGGCTGGGATGATGCCTTCAAGCCTGCTGCACAGCTGGAATGCCGCCAGGGCATCGGCGTCCGTGGCCGAGTCATACTTAACCCGGCCGATGTCGTTCAGCCAGGCATGTTCCGGGCCAATGCCGGGATAGTCCAGGCCGGCGGATATGGAATGCGCCTCGGTAATCTGACCGTCTTCATCCTGTAGCAAATAGGTGCGGTTGCCATGTAACACCCCAGGCCGCCCGCCGGTTATTGAGGCGGCATGACACCCGGTCTCGATGCCATCTCCCGCCGCTTCGACGCCTATGATCTCAACGCCTTCGTCATCCAGAAAAGGGTGAAACAGGCCCATGGCGTTTGAGCCGCCACCGATACAGGCAACCAGGGTATCGGGCAGGCGCCCCTCGGCCTTGAGGATTTGTTCCTTGGCCTCATCACCAATGACCGATTGAAAATCGCGTACCAGTTCGGGGTAGGGATGCGGCCCAGCGACGGTACCAATAATATAGAAAGTGTCGGTCACGTTGGTGACCCAGTCGCGTATGGCCTCGTTCAAAGCATCCTTCAACGTACGGGAACCGGAGCTGACCGGGACGACTTCAGAGCCCAGCAGCTTCATGCGGAAAACGTTTGGCTGTTGCCGCTCCACATCGACCTCGCCCATGTAGACCGTGCAGGGCAGGCCGAACAGCGCCGAGACGGTGGCCGAGGCAACGCCGTGCTGCCCCGCGCCAGTTTCGGCGATGATACGGGTCTTGCCCATGCGCTTGGCCAGCAGGATCTGACCCAGGCAATTATTGATCTTGTGACTGCCCGTATGGTTCAGCTCATCGCGCTTGAAATAGATCTTGGCGCCGCCGATATGCTCGGTCAGACGCTCGGCAAAATAAAGCGGGCTAGGCCGACCGGCATACTGCGCCAGGTAATAATCCAGTTCCTCGCGAAAGCTGGGGTCAGCCTGGGCGGCGCGATAGGCGTCCTCCAGTTCCAGGATCAGGGGCATTAGGGTTTCGGCGGCGAAGCGGCCTCCGTGGATGCCGAAACGGCCGGCGGCATCGGGGCCGGTTCTATAGGAATTTGGCTTGGACATGTTCACTCAATGTTAGGTCAAGATGCTATGTCAGAGGGCCTTGACGGCGTCAAGGAATGCTTTGATGGCGGCGGGATCTTTTGCCCCTGGGGCACGTTCCACACCGGAGGATACATCAACCGCACGGGCCCCTGCTATACCCACCGCCTGGGCCACATTGCTGGCATCCAGGCCGCCGGACAGCATCCAGGGTTGTTGCCAATGGCGATGCGTTAGCAGCGTCCAATCGAACACCAGGCCGTTGCCCCCCGGCAGGGCATGGGCGAGATCCTTTGGCGCCTTGGCATCGAAAAGCAACATATCGGCCACGCCGTCATAGGCGTCGGCGCCATCCAGGTCAGATGCATCGGCGACCTTGATGGCCTTTAAGACAGGTAATCCCGTCAGAGTTTTGATAGCGCCGACCCGCGCCGGGCTTTCGCTGCCATGCGGCTGGATCAGATCAAGAGGAACCTGGGCCAGAACGCTTTGCAGTAGTGCGTCATCGGGATCAACGAACAGGCCGACCTTTTTGACTTCCGCCGGGATATGGCGGCTCAGTTCGCGGGCCTGTTCCGGCGTCACGGCGCGGGGTGAGGGCGAATAGAAATTCAGGCCCACATAAGACGCACCATTGGCCACGGCGGCATCGGTGGATGCCAAGTCGTTCAAACCACAGATTTTAACTGCTGTCGAAGAAGTCTTCATGGCGCGGTTTATAGCAAGGGGAAGAGAATTTGTCCCCCTCCGCGCACAGAACTTCCGCTGCGCCGGCCAATCCCAATCAGGCGGCCTTGACCACCCCGGCCGCATCGCCAGTCGCTGCCATTACCGGGCTGGCCTCGGATGCCTTTTGCTCCTTCTGCATGCCACTTTCCAGCCGGCGCAGGTTCCGCTGCGCCTCGAGCAGCCGCCCGCGCACCCGTCCGGCTCGTATCCACGCGATCAGCCCGCCGGCGATCAGGCCTAAAAAAATACCTGCAAAGACAAGGCCATAAAGCGGCGCATCAATACTTACGGGCATGGGATCAAGGGAGATAGTGACGCCTTGACGATTGGCGACGGCGAAGGCCACGAATATCAAAATCAGGGACAGCAGCAGCAGCCAAAGTAGAAGTTTCACGTAAAGACCTGTTTGACTAGTCGTCGGATTCCGAAGTAGTCCCAGCGCCGGGTACGTTCAAGCGTTCGCGCAATTCCTTGCCGGTTTTGAAGAAGGGTACGTGTTTTTCCGCCACCGCCACTGAGGCGCCGGTCCGCGGGTTGCGGCCAATGCGCGCCGGCCGGCGCTTCACGGAAAAGGCTCCAAAGCCACGCAATTCGACCCGGTCGCCCCGGCGCAAGGCGCCCGTGATTTCGTCAAACACCGTTGCCACGATACGCTCGACGTCTCGTTGGTAGAGGTGTGGGTTTTGTTCCGCAAGACGGGCGATCAATTCAGATTTTATCATCTTCGGCTCAATTTTCCTGTTTTTCAGGTGGCCAGTTAGCCCCGCTTAACTCATCAGGCAGGGCAGTAAGCGTCAACTTTCTTGAGAATTCATGCCATTATCGAAGTGGAGCACTAATACAGCCATCAAGGTTGCCAAATCGATAACAGACCGTCAAGGGTAAGTCGTTCATTTTTAAACAGTTTTCCGCCTACCGTGTCAAGCGTCCGGGTGAGCAGGCCAGCTTTTCCCCCCCAGAGCACCTCAGCAACGGGAACCTCCATTGAAATATCATGCTTGTCCTGCAACCAGAGCCGTGCCGCCCACTCGCCGCCCAAGGCATCAATCAGACGCAACTTGATCGCCTGGCGGCCGTTGAAAACCCGGCCATCGGCGGCCCTTTGTAATTCCGCCGAGCTGAATTTTCGCCGCTCCCGCACCAGATCAGCGAACCAATTATAGCTATCCTCCAGCAAAACCTGCAAAGCCTGGCGCACCTCTTCCGAGACCGTCTCGAGTGGTGAAGGCTGCCCCTTCAGGGGTGAACTTTTGAGAGAAAACGGCTTGATACCCAGCTTATCCAACAAGCCGGTAAACTCCGCCGTTTGGAACAGCACGCCGATGGAGCCTGTCAAAGAAGTTTCCATGGCGACGATATGATCCGCGGCAATGGCGACGATATAGCCGCCCGATGTACCCATGGTGCCGATCACGGCGACCACCGGTTTCTTTGCCGCGACGCGGCGCAGGGCATGATAGATCTGTTCCGAACCGGCAGTGGTGCCGCCGGGAGAGTTGATCCGGACGATAACCGCCCGCACCTCGTCCTTGTCCATCAATTTCTTGATCGCTTCACCGCGCTCACGATCTTCCGAAATGAAGCCATTGATTGACAGACGGGCGATATGGCTTTCGCCCCGATCGTAATACGTGCCAATGCCAACCGCGATCAGCGCCATCACAGCCAGAGCAGCGGCAAGCCGCCAGAACATCAAACGCCGCTTTAAGCGCCTGCGATCCAGTATGGCATCGGCGTCCATTTTGTTTGCGTGAGACTATTGCCGCTGAAGCGCCCGCCCCCTTCGAAAAGGGAGGCGTTTGCCTAGCTATCGGCCTTGTCGTCGGAAGTGTCGTCGGAAGCTTCGTCGGAAGCATCCTCGGAAGCATCGGTGGTTTCATCCGCGCTCTCGGCTGGAGCCTCAGGCTCGGCCTCGGCGTCAGCTTCCGCTACCGGAGCTTCTTCAGCTTCGGCTTCCGGCGCGGCTTCCATTTCCTCGGGCAAGGTGTCGCCGTAATCAGGTTCGGCATCATCATCCTCGCCCTCATCGTCGGCATTGGCCAATTCACGGGCACGGCCCATGGCTGGTCCAAGAATATCGCCGAGGGAGGCACCGGCGTCCGAAGAGCCATATTGTTGCACGGCTTCCTTCTCTTCCTTGATTTCCTGCGCCTTGATGGATAGCGCCAGACGGCGAGTATTTTTCTCGATCGAGGTGATCTGCGCGTCCAGCTTGTCGCCAACCGAGAAACGTTCGGGCTTTTGCTCCGAACGGTCCCGAGACAGATCGGCCCGCCGGATGAAGCCGCGCAAACTATCGCCAACCGTGACCTCGATACCACGATCCAGGATCGCGGCCACGGTGCATGTCACGACACTGCCCCGCTTCATGGTTTCGGCTTCGGCGAAAGGATCGCCACTCAACTGCTTGATGCCTAGGCTGATACGCTCTTTCGAGATATCGATGTCCAACACCTTGGCCGTGACCATGTCACCCTTGTTGTAGACACCCATGGCTTCCTCGCCGCCCTTGTCCCAGTCGATGTCGGACATGTGGACCATGCCGTCGAGCTCGAAGCTGAGGCCGATGAACAGGCCGAATTCGGTGATGTTCTTGACTTCGCCTTCGACTTGGCTGCCCACCGGATGGGCCGCGATGAACTCTTCCCAAGGATTATCCATGCATTGT
Source organism: Rhodospirillaceae bacterium (assembly GCA_002731375.1). Classification (GTDB taxonomy): domain Bacteria; phylum Pseudomonadota; class Alphaproteobacteria. The sequence goes on from PCBT01000023.1 coordinate 118,754, forward strand.
TTCAAACCAAGGCTGACCCGGCGCCGTTCGGGATCCACGTCCAGCACCATGACTTCGACCTGCTGCGAGGTGGAAACGATCTTTCCCGGATGGACGTTCTTCTTGGTCCAGCTCATCTCGGAGACATGCACCAGGCCTTCGACGCCCGGCTCCAACTCCACGAATGCGCCGTAATCGGTGATGTTGGTAACCCGGCCCGTGAACTTGGCGCGCAGGGGATATTTCACCTCAATGCCATCCCAGGGATCTTCCAGCAACTGCTTCATGCCAAGGCTAATACGCTGGGTTTCAGCATTGACCTTGATCACCTGGACCTTGACCGTCTCGCCGATCGTCAGCGCTTCGGATGGGTGGTTAATGCGCCGCCATGCCATGTCGGTGACATGGAGCAGACCATCGATACCGCCCAGATCAACGAACGCGCCGTAATCGGTGATATTCTTGACCACGCCCTCCAGCACCTGGCCCTCGGCCAGATTGGCAACCAGTTCGGTACGCTGTACCGCCCGTGTTACTTCCAGAACGGCCCGGCGCGAGACAACGATATTGCCCCGGCGGCGATCCATCTTCAGGATTTGGAAAGGCTGCGGGATGTTCATCAAAGGGGTGATGTCGCGCACCGGGCGGATGTCCACCTGGCTGCCTGGCAGGAAAGCCACGGCGCCCGAGAGATCAACCGTGAAACCGCCCTTGACCCGGCCAACGATGGAGCCGTCAACCTGCTCACTTTTATCGTAGGCCACTTCCAAATGGTTCCAGGCCTCTTCCCGGCGGGCTTTCTCGCGGCTGATGACCGCATCGCCCAGGGCATTTTCAATGCGCTCCAGAAACACCTCGATCGCGTCGCCAACGGCGATTTCCTCACCCGCCTTGGCGAATTCGCGGGTGGAGATCCGGCCTTCGGTCTTCAGACCGACGTCGATCACCACATTATCATTTTCAATCGCCACCACGGTGCCATGCACCACGCGGCCTTCCAGTTGATCCTGGGAAATAAAGCTCTCGGCTAAAAGCGCCTCGAAATCGTCTTCCGCGCCAAAGCCGGCGCCGGCGTCTGCATCAGTCATCTAAGTCTCTTTCCAATTATCTTTGTCGGCCAACCGGTTGTATCCGGCGGTCTTGAGCCAAAAGGGGATCTCCGTCAAACCTTCGCAATATCAATAGGGCCCCTATTGGGAGGAGCCGCGAAGACATATCTGAAAATCGATAAAACCGTACTAATCTTCCATACAGGCCGCGACGTACGACCTCACAGCCTGGAACGCGGCCTCTATATCCATTTTTGTGGTGTCGAGCAAGTGCGCATCGTCGGCCGCCGCGAGGGGTGATGCGGCGCGTTCGCTATCACGGGCATCGCGGGCTGCCAAATCCGACGCCACCATGGCCAGGCTGACCTCTTCGCCTTTGCCAACCAGCTCGGCATGACGGCGCTTGGCGCGCGCCTCGACGGAAGCCGTAACAAAGATTTTTACGTCCGCGTCCGGACAGACCACGGTACCGATATCGCGGCCATCCAATACAGCGCCGGCGGCGTCATCAGGCGGCAAGGTGGCGAAATTCCGCTGATAATCCAACAGTGCCGCGCGCAGGGCCGGCTGCGGCGAAATCACGCTGGCGGCTTCACCGACCGCCTCCGCGCGCAAACCAGGATCATCCAGATCCTTCAGACTTACCGCCTGGGCCTGGGCTAACAACGCTGGGATGTCATCCAGGGCCTGGCCGTCGCGCAACAGACGCAGGGCTGTGGCCCGATACAAGGCGCCAGTATCAAGATAGGCGAAGCCGAAATGCGCCGCCAATCGCCGGCCCAGGGTGCCCTTGCCGGCGGCCACAGGACCGTCCACCGCGACCACGATATTCTTGTTCATTAATCCGCCTCTATACGTTTTCTATCCGGGCGCCCAAGCCTGTCATCAATTCGGCAAAGCCGGGGAAGGACGTTTCGATCATTTCGCAACCCGCGACCCGCACCGGCCCCCGGGCACCAAGTCCATAAATCAGGAAAGACATGGCGATGCGGTGATCCATTTTCGTATCGATGCAAACACCGGCCTTGGCGGTCGCCGGGCCATCATGGCCCTGCACGATCAGGCCATCCTCCAATTCCTCCACCACCACGCCAAGGGCGGATAGACCCTTAGCCATCGCCGCGATGCGATCGCTTTCCTTGACCCGCAATTCACCTATACCTCGCATCACCGTGGGGCCCTTGGCAAAAGCGGCCAGGGTAGCCAGGATAGGATATTCATCGATCATTGCTGGTGCGCGCTCGGGCGGCACCTCGATGCCATGAAGTTGGCCATGGCGCACACACAGATCGGCAATTGGTTCACCCTGATCCTGGCGGCGGTTTTGTTCAGTGATTTGTGCGCCCATATCACGCAAGGTATCCAGCAGCGCGGCCCGCAGGGGGTTCAGGCCAACG
>PCBT01000024.1 GCA_002731375.1 Rhodospirillaceae bacterium
CTGCAGTGTTCGCATTGGGCGACGAGGTGAAGGGCTTCTTCGAAGACATCCAGTCGCAATTGGCCAGCAAATAATCAGCGTTGCACCAAATCAAAACTCGGTGATACGGTCCGAACCGGGGTTTGTTACGGTCGGGTGCAGGTTCCCAATTCGGGTTGCGAATGCGGATTTCACGCCATGATGACGATGACACTGTCGTTGGTATTCCCTGTGGTCATGGTTTTGGCCATGGTCGCGGATTTTCGCACCTTTAATATCCCCAACAGCCTGCCATTGGTCTTGATTCTGGCCTATCCATTGGCGGCGCTCAGCGCCGGGTTTACCTGGGAGCAGATTCTGTGGGCTTTTGCCCTGGGCATGCTGGCGCTGCTCTCCGCGGTCGTCATGTTCGCGATGAAAATCATGGGCGGCGGCGATGGCAAATTACTGGCCGCGGCAACATTGTGGACAGGACAGGAACGTCTCTTGGAATTCCTATTGCTAACCGCGTTGGCCAGCGGCTTCTTGGCCTTGAGCTTGCTTTTGTATCGGCGCCTGCCACTGGCCAGTGCCCTCTCGGGCATGGCCACGTTGCGGCAGTTGCACGAAAAGAAGCAGGACGTACCTTCCGCTATCGCCATTGGCATCGCGGGTTTATTGGCCTACCCACTGTTGCCGATACTGAATGCCTGATAAAGATTAAGAAATTAAGCCGCTCAAATATGGTTAACGAACCATGATCGGTTGTGTGGAGATATTGAAAGACTTGGCCTAATTTTTATCTTTTCTAAATATTTTCTTTAAGATTATTTTGTAACTTATTGAACTCATTGACGAGAAGACACTAAAGCGGTCATAATTTGGAGTGCAGCTTTTATTTTACGTGATCGGTGACTAGCGTTGTTTGCAGCAGCGTTTACCTGGGCATGGCTAATGAGTTGGAGTTGAGGGCAAGACGTTGAATTTGGCGCGCATACTTTTAATAGTCGCCGCGCTCGCAGTCGCGGGCGTGACCGCATTTCTTGTCAAAAACTACTTGCAAGATAAGGAAGCCCAGATCGCCGCGAACAATCAAAAACCGGTCGCCAAGAAAACGCAGTCCGTGCAAGTCCTAGTCGCGCTCAACAACCTGCCCGCGGGCACTATCGTCAATCCAGACCTGTTCCGCTGGCAAAACTGGCCGGAAGACGGCCTGGCGCCGGAATACATTGTACAAGGCACGGCGAAAAGCGAGGCGGACGGCGCAAGCGTCAAGCCCGCTGCCCTAACCGGCTGGGCCGTACGCCGGGGTTTCACGGCGGGTGAGCCGATTACCAAGGCACGCTTGCTGGAGCCGGGCAAGGCCGGCTTCCTGGCCGGTGTCCTGGGGCCTGGCATGCGCGCCGCGTCCATCAGCATCAATGCCGAAACCGGTGCCGCCGGCTTTATTCTGCCGGGTAACCGGGTGGACGTGGTGTTGACGCAGAAAATCCGCCAGGCGGAGGACGAGGCCAGCGGCCGCGAGCAGGTTATCTCCGAGACCGTTATTAGCGATATTCGCGTGCTGGCGATTGATCAAGTCCTCAATGATATAGAGGAACAAACCAAGCTTGGCAAAACCGTCACGCTGGAACTGACCCCAAAACAGGCTGAGGGACTATCGGTGGCCAAGCAGATGGGGCGCATTTCGCTGTCACTCCGCAGCTTGGTCCGGGATGCCAAACTGGAGATGAAATCGGCCTTCACCTCAGGCAAGGAAGTCAGCCGTTTTCTGCGTGACCGTGCCTCCACGAGGTCAAGGGCACTCGTGGCCAAGCAAAAACTGCCCGCGGGTATCCTGTTGCGCGATACCGACCTGACCTGGCGGCTATTGGCTGCTGACGACAGCGGCGAAGGCATGATCTTCGAAGGCTTGGCCTCGATCGCCGCCTTGCGCGGTTCCTATTTAAAAGCCAGCGTCGATGGCCACAGCGCCATACTGCATGAAAACATTATCCGCCCGGGCCAACAGGGTTTTATCATCGCCGCGCTGGCGCCGGGCCTGCGCGCCGTTTCCATGTCGGTGACCCAGATTAGCGGTGTGTCGGGTTTCATCTCGCCAGGCGACAAGGTTGATTTGCTGTTGACCCATCAGGTCAATGATACTTCTGAAAGTGCGCCTCTCTCACCGCGCAAATTCGGCGAAACCATTCTTAGGGATCTGCGCCTGCTGGCCATTGAACAGGTAATCGATGCCAACACCGGTAAACCGCAGGTGGGCAGCACCGTTACCCTGGAAGTAACGCCGAAAGAGGCGGAGGTCGTCGCGTTGGCCTCAACCATGGGCGAATTATCACTGTCCCTGCGATCGGTACCGGCCGACGACGGCGGCGGCGATGATAATCTGCAAGAGGCGCATGCGACCTCGGACATCGAGACCAGCCAAGCGCTGCTTGACTGGTTGATCTTGGGCACCAGTCATGAACCCAGTATGCTGCAACGCCGGCGGCAGTTGAACCGTGAGTACGTCAAACCCAAGACGGCAGCCGCGCCGGCCAAGAATGATAGCGAAGACAGCATCGAATCTGTCACGATTTATCGCGCGACGAACCCGACAACCGTTGTCATAGAGAGGTAACGGCATGTTGGAGCGCACAGTCATAATCATCTTTATCGCGCTATTTGGCCCACTGTTCGGCCTTACTTGGAGCGCCACAGCTAGTGCGCAAACCAAGCAGGTGATGGTGCCGGCAACCAACGGCGGACAGATCGAAATCGGCAGTTTGCAATTGCATGACAGCCTGCCAGCACGGGCGATCAATCTGCCCGAAGGCAAAGCACGCCTGATCCGCCTGCCGATGAGAGTGCGTGATGTTTTGGTTGCGAACCCGGCTGTCGCCAATGTTGTGGTCAAGACACCGCGCCTGATATATCTGGTCGGCTTGACAGTTGGTTCCACCAACGCCTTTTTCCTGGATGCCGATGGCAAGGAAGTGTTGCGCCTGGAAATACAGGTCCAGTTGGATGTGATCTCGGCCAACAAGTCCATCAAGACACTGCTGCCCGATACCGATATCAATATCACGGCCGTCAATTCACATCTGTTCCTCACCGGCAATGTCCGCTCGGCCGACATTTCCGAAAATGCACGGATGATTGCCGCCCGCTTTGTCGCCGATGAAGCCAACGTCATCAACATGCTGGTGGTGATGGAGGATCAACAGGTGATGCTGCAGGTCCGGGTGGCTGAAATCAACCGCAATGTTCTAAAGGAACTAGGCATCAACCTGTTTGATACGGTGACCGGGGCATTTTCGACCCTGACCTCCGGCGACTTCGCCTTGCGCCTGGGCACCACCGCCCCAACCATCGATACAGCATTTCTTGACATAGGCGGTTCTTTCTCGCCAAACGTCGGTGATGCCCTTACCGTCGCCATCAATGCCTTGGAAAAAAACGGTCTTATCAAGACCCTGGCCGAACCGAACCTGACCACTGTATCTGGCGAACCCGCAACATTTCTAGCGGGCGGCGAATTCCCGATCCCGATATCTTCTGACGATGGCCAAATCTCGATCAGCCAGGAACCCTTCGGCGTTGCCTTGAGCTTTACCCCAGTGGTGATGAACTCAGGCCATATTTCATTGCGCGTCTTTACCGAAGTTAGTGCCCTGTCGAACAATGGCGCTATAACCTTGGCGAATATTCAGGTACCGGCCTTGACCGTACGGCGAGCGGAAACGACGGTTGAACTGCCCTCAGGCGGCAGCATCATGATCGCGGGCCTGTTGCAGGAAAACGAAACCGCCGGCATTCGCGGCGTACCTGCCCTCAAGGACGTGCCGTTTCTGGGCGCTTTTTTCCGCAATACCAGCGTGGAAAAATCGGAAACCGAATTGATTATCGCGGTAACCGCCTATTTGGTGAAACCGGTCGCACCCAGGCAGCTCAAAACGCCGCTAGACGGCATGATACCGGTCAGCGATTACGACCAATATTTTCTCGGTCGCTTGAATGGTGTCTACGTCGGCGATGACAAAACCACGACGGCCTCATTGCAAGGGCCGATCGGATATATTCTGGAATGATGGGCGGCAAATGATGACGAATATTGAGCCAGTATCATTTCACCCGTCTAAGCCGGATGTGACGTCGAGATCCTTGGCCATTGGCCTCGCCAAATTTGTCGTGGTGACACTCTGTCTTGGCTGGCTGACTGGTTGCTTGCCTAGTAAACCGGAGGCAGCGGCTAACGCCGAAACCCGCTATCCATTGGCCGCAGAAAGCCAGTTGGACACCCAACCAGTTATTTTCAAGGCCGGGAAGACGGAACTCGAAACGATGGAGAAAAATCGCCTCGATATTTTTTTGGCGTATTATCGCCAAAGTGGCGGCGGTGTGCTCGAGATCCAGCAGACGGCAGATGCCTATGACCCCCACGCCGAGAAGCGCATGCAGGCAGTGCGCCGCCATGTCATGCATAGCGGTGCGAAACCGCATGAAATTCGCCTGCGCCGTATCACCGGCACCAGTGCCGAAGGCAATCTCGTCATCCTAAGTTTCAAGAAATTCACGGCGAAGACCTACAAGTGCGGGCAGCGCAATGCACAAATATCGCCCAATCCGAGCAAAATGCAACATCCTGACATGGGGTGCGCCCTGCGCTCCAACATGGCCGCGATAATTTCCAATCCCGCCGATCTGGAACGGCCTAGCGTCCGCCAGCCGGGCAGCGCCACGCGCCGGGCTCGGGTCATTCAAAATCACCATGCGGGCCAACCAACCGAATCGGCACGGGGCGACGGCGAGAGCGCCAGCTCCATCCGCGATTTGGGTGGCTAGCCATGATGGACAGGATGCCAGACAATAATGCCTATTGCGATCGTGCAAGAAATAAGGGAGTGGCGCCATTCTTAGGATAAACGTCAATGCCTGGCTGATGAACGAGGACAGCCAAACAGCCGTGATCGACGGCCTGGGCGACCGCAAGATGTCGCGCTCCAACGTCGACGCGCGGATGGGCGGCATTGAAGCGGCGATCGCGCATTACCAGGAAAATGCGACACCACAATTGATCCTGCTGGAAACCGCATCCGAAGGCGACGAGGTATTGAACGAACTGGACCGCCTGGCCGAAGTTTGCGATGCCGGCACTAATGTCCTGATGATGGGCGAGGCAAACGATATCGCCCTTTACCGTGAATTGATCCGGCGCGGTGTCACGGAATACCTGGTAGGTCAGATCGCGCCACGGCAGGTTCTCGACGCGGTAACTGCGATATTTGAGGATCCCGATGCACCGCCCATGGGCCGCTCCATCGCCTTCATGGGCAGCCGCGGCGGCAGCGGATCGTCTTCCATCGCCCACAATGTGGCCTGGCACCTGGGCCAGGAATATGGCGAGGAAGTATCTGTCATCGACCTCGACGTAACCTTTGGCACCGCGGCGCTTTCCTTCAATCTGGAAACGCAGCAAACCCTGGAACAAGCCCTGGCCGATCCCAGCCGCCTGGATGATCAATTACTGGACCGCTTTCTGGTTGAATTCGACGAAAATGTCAGATTGCTAGCCTCGCCCTCCAATTTGGACGCCGAGGAAAGTATAATGGCGGGTTCCTTGGACAGCTTGTTGGAACTAGTGCGCCGGCGTTCATCCTTCGTGGTTCTCGACGTACCCCACCGCTGGGCGCCATGGGTACAACAGGTGTTGCTTGATGCGGACGAAACCGTGGTCGTCGGCGTGTTGGACCTATCGGGACTGCGCGACACCAAGACTCTGATCGACCGACTACGCAAGCAGCGGGGCCCGGCCTCGCCCGTGCATATGGTCCTCAACCATCACGGCGCCTTCAAGAAAACCGAATTATCACCGAAGGATTTTGAAACCGCGACAGAAGTAAAGCCTGACGCCATCATCCCTCATGCACCTGCCTTGTTCGGCACCGCGTCCAACAACGGTCAAATGCTGGGCCAGGTCAGCGGCAAGCATAAATCAGTGGATGCTCTGATAAAACTGGCCCAACTAGTGAGTGGGCGGCAACCGCAACAAAAGACTAAAAAAGGTCTGCTGGGTCAGTTAGGCTTGAAAAGTAGAAAAAAAGCTAAGGCTATATAAACATGTTTGGCAAGCGCACTGGTGGGCCCGAGGTCAAACCAAAGGCATCCGCACAAGCACCTGAAGCGGAGGCCCCCGAGGCAAGCTCGGCACCCGAGGTGGCCCTTGCGCCGNCCGCCGCATCCAAAGCGGCGGAGNCCGAGCNTACGANCTCTTCCGATCACAGTGATCTGTTCGGTGACGAGCGNGACCGCTACAATGNAACCAAACAAANTATTTTTGCCTCTCTGGTNGAGGCCGTGGACCTGACTGAATTGGNCAAGTTGGATTCAAGGCAGGTNCGAGAAGAGATTACCGATATCGTCGGTGAAATTATCGCCATGAAGGCGATGGTNCTGTCGAGCACGGAACAGCAATCCCTGATTATNGATATCTGCAACGATGTGNTGGGGCTTGGTCCGTTGGAGCCGTTGCTNGAACGCGACGACATCGCCGACATCATGGTNAATGGNGCGGAAAAGGTTTACATTGAAGTCGANGGNCNGATTGAGNTGACCGACATCCGCTTTCGCGACAACGCGCAGTTGATGAATATATGCCAGCGAATCGTCTCCGCCGTAGGCCGACGGGTCGATGAAGCGAGTCCCATATGCGATGCCCGTTTGCTGGACGGCAGTCGGGTCAACGTGATCGGACCGCCGCTTTCCATAGACGGCGCCACCCTGACAATCCGTAAGTTCAAGAAAGACAAGCTGCGGATTCAGAACCTGGTCGATTTTGGCTCGATCACGCCCATGGGTGCTAAACTACTGGGTGTTATCGGCGCCTGCCGTCTCAACATCCTGGTCTCGGGTGGCACGGGTTCGGGCAAAACAACCCTGTTGAATGCCCTGACCGCCTTCATCGAAGAGGGTGAGCGGACCATCACTTGCGAGGATTCGGCTGAACTGCAATTGCAACAGCCCCACGTCGTGCGCCTGGAAACGCGACCGCCCAACTTGGAAGGCGCTGGCGAGGTCACCATGCGTGATTTAGTGAAGAACTGTCTGCGCATGCGCCCGGAACGGATCATCGTTGGCGAAGTCCGCGGCCCCGAGGCGTTCGATCTATTGCAGGCGATGAACACTGGCCATGACGGCTCCATGGGGACGATCCATGCCAATAATCCGCGCGAAGCCGTCAGCCGCGTGGAAAACATGATCGCTATGGGTGGTTTCAATCTGCCGGCTAAGACCGTCCGCGAGCAAATATCTTCGGCCGTGCACGTCATCGTTCAGGCCGCACGCCTGCGCGACGGCAGCCGCAAGATCACCCATGTAACCGAAGTCGTCGGCATGGAAGGCGACGTGGTCACATTGCAGGATTTATACACCTATGAAATCCTGGGTGAGGACGAGAACGGCAAATTGATCGGCGAGCATAGACCGACGGGTCTGCGGCCTTCGTTCTGGGACCGGGCAAAATATTTCGGCCAGGAGCAGGACTTGGTTGAAGCCCTGGGAATATAGCCAGAAATGTAATTGGTCATATAGCGTGGCATCTGACTTGGCGTACGCGTTCACGGGCCGCTTCAACGGGCTAGGCTTTATGATTTATCCCTGGGACGATGGACAGAGGAGGCGAGCATGGATCTAGGCATTCTGGTGTTTATCGTTGCAGGCACCGTTTTTCTATCGATGACGGTGCTCGCTCTTCTGATCGTGATGCCGCAGCTCAAGGCACGCTCAAACCTCAAATATCGGATAGCCATCGCCGCCGGCAAGGTCGACTTCGTCAAGGGTCCGCTCACGGGACCCGGCGAAAGCGGTGGCAGAAAGCGGGCTATCCAATCGCGCCTGAAGGAACTGGAAGAGGCCAAGACGGAAAAATCCTTCGCCGTGAAAATGCGGGGGACCTTGCGCCAGGCCGGCCTGCGCACGACCTTGCGAAATTATTTTCTGTTATGCGCCGGTCTGTCGATCACGGCCGCCGTCATTTACGTTCTGCTTGGCTATCCCAACGTCGGGCTCCTGCCCGTGGCCATCACCGTTGGTTTCGGGTTGCCGCGCTATGTTGTCGCCACGATGTCGAAACGGCGGGTTGCCAAATTCACCAAGGAATTCGCCAACGCGGTGGATGTCATCGTGCGCGGCATCAAATCAGGCCTGCCGGTTGGCGAATGCCTGAACGTGATCGCGACGGAAAGCCCAGAGCCGGTGGCCGGCGTCTTCACGGAAATCGTGGAATCGCAGAAACTGGGCCTGCCCCTCAATGATGCCCTGGAACGAGCCCAGGAACAGATGAAGACAGCAGAGATGCAGTTCTTTTCCATCGTCCTTGCGATCCAGTCGCAGACGGGCGGTAATCTGGCGGACACCCTGCAAAACCTTTCCAACATTTTGCGCGAACGCAAGAAAATGGCGGACAAGGTCAAGGCCCTGTCGTCGGAGGCGAAATCCTCCGCCGGGATCATCGGCTCGTTGCCATTTCTCATAACGGCGCTGTTATATCTGACCAGCCCCGAATACATCACCCCCCTGTTCGTCGACAATCTGGGTCAAATCCTAATCGCCTGCGGCCTAGCCTGGATGAGCATTGGTGTGTTTATCATGAAACAAATGATCAACTTTGAAGTCTGATGGACGGCCTTCTCACACTCGAAAACATCATCATCGCGCTGGGTAGCATCGGCGCCTTCCTAACCATTGTCGCCTTCGGCATGCCAATGCTGGGCAGCAACAATTTGCGCTCGCGCTTGAAAACCGTCGCGGCCCGGCGCGAGGAATTAAGCGCGGCGGCACGGAAAAAATTCGCCAACCAGCCATCGACCCTGCGCCAGCAGACCAGCCAGTCCTATGTCACGTATCTGGTCGACAAATTAAAGCTGATCAATCCCGCTGACAGCGTCGCAATCAAGAACAAGTTGGCCCAGGCGGGCATGCGCTCGGAAGCGCATTTGTATACCTACACCTTCTTCCGCTTCGTGGCGCCCATCCTGTTCGCTCTGTTGACGGCGGTCTATTTATTCCTTCTGGCCAAGGTGGAAATGGGACCATCAGGGAAGTTGATCTATTCCTTTGGCGCCGCAGTGATCGGTTTCTTCCTGCCCCAGATCATCATCAAGAACAAGATTCAGAACCGGCAAAAAGAAATCCAGAAAATCTTTCCCGACGCCCTGGACCTGATGGTCATCTGTGTTGAGGCTGGCCTGTCCATGGAAGCCGCCTTTCATCGGGTCGCCGGTGAATTGCAGAACCGAGGGCCGGAACTTACCGAAGAACTGGGCCTGACAACGGCGGAACTGGCATTCTTGCCTGACCGTCGCCAGGCCTTGATGAATCTATCGGAACGTACCGACCTGCCGGCGATGAAGTCCCTGGTCACCGCATTGGCGCAGGCGGAAAAGTACGGCACCCCGGTCAGCGTCAGCCTGCGCGTTCTATCCCAGGAACAGCGCGATGAGCGGATGTCAAAGGCGGAACAAAAAGCCGGCGCCCTGCCGGCCCAATTGACCGTGCCGATGATCGTATTCTTCCTGCCCGTGCTGTTTATCATCCTGATAGGCCCTGCGGTCATCAAGGTCATGGACACGTTTTAGGCAGGTTTAGGCCGTGGCTGCCTCAGGATGCCCGGATCAGCATGCAGGGCACGTCGCGGATGGCCCGTTTCATAGAGGTTTCATCACCCATCTCGCGATCTGGTAGCGAGTTTAAATTGATCCGAAAGAAATCGTCCCGTTCCGGTACTGTTACGGTCTCCACCACCAGACGCACCGACCGCAACAAATCGCCATGTTTCTTCGACAGCTTCAGGCACAAGGCTTCGGCGCCATCCAAGGATTCGAAACTACTCGGTTGCAGACTATAGCTTTCCCGCGCGACGGCTGCCAGTATCAGGCCTGGTCACGGCAGTCGTTGCCGGGCTGGCCTTGGCATCGGCTATCGCCCGGGCCAGCTTTGGCGCGAACACTTTGTCTGCTCGGTCTCCAACTCGGCCTTTGCTAGCACCGCAGGCGCCGGTGTTTCCTTAGCGGCCTGCTTCGCCACCTACTTTGCTGGGGCATCTTCAGACACAATGACTTTAGCCGGTGTCGGTTTTTCGGGCTAGGGCTTTTTAGATGCTGGCTTCGCGGGCAATTGCGCAGGTTCTCCCGCCGACGCCGCACGACCTGCCATGCCGTCGCGCAACTGCCTGTAATAGGTCATGTTCTGCTCCGCAACCTCCGGCGGCATATCACGGCGGACATATTTCTCGGCCGACGTCAAGTCGCCCTTCATCGCATAGAGTAGAGCCAGGTTTTGCCGCATGCGCGGCGTCGCCTCCGGCAGGGAGGCGGCCCGTTCTAGAAGTTCCAAGGCCTCCGCCAGACGCCCGGCCTGGGCCAGGGAGAGGGCGAAATTATTCATGACGGCGGCGTTTTCCGGCGACAACTGCAACGCTTGGCGATAGCGCCGTTCCGCCTGTTCATACATCTCCACGCGATCATGTCCGATCGCCAGGGCGACCTTAATATCCCAGCGCTTGCCCTTGATCTCGGCATCGACCCTTGATAACTGCTCGATCGCTTTCAACGGCTCGCCCAGGGACAATTGCACCTTACCCAATTCAACGCGCAAATCGTAGTCCTTCGGCGCCTCCTTCAGGGCGCGCATGATAATGGCTTGCGCCTCGCGGGCCTGTTGCAAATGACGCAAACCACGCGACAAGCCGACAACGGCCTCGATATCCGAATGATTCCGCCTATACAGGTTGCGGTAGTAGCTGACGGCTGTGGTATAATCACGGCGTTTCTCGAAACTTTTAGCAGCTTGGAAAAGACTGCGGTCAAGAGCAATCAGATTTTCGGTCCGCTGTTGCGCAGGTTCCGCCACGCAGCCGGCCAAAAACAGGCCGCCGGCAAAACTTAGGCCTATAATCCGAGCCCCAACCCACCCCCCTCGGCGAAGAGCGGGTTGGAAAACCGGTCGAATGCCAAGACGGCAGCAAATGTCTGTCTTCATACCCGTCCCTATACCCAAATGTCCGGCGCGCGCAATTGTACTGTTATAATCTAGATGAGGATAACAACATAGGATACTATAGAAAATACTTACATTAATCCTTGGGAATTAGCGCCTAGTTCAATCGCCAAGCTTTTATGGTTAAGGATTCATTGTTAAATAGACGCTATTAATTTCTTATAATAGATGCTTGGCGGAATGGAATGTGGTATTTTTTATTTAGGAAGGAATGCGGTTTTGTCGGTTTGGCATTGCGGCAATCGCGAAATGCCGAACCCGGATACGCTCTATGAGGCGGACAAATAAGTAGCCAGCGATAAGTCAATTTGTATTGAGGGCACGCAATGAATAGTAGAAAACCCTGCCTTGGGCAGTCGCTAAGCCTTTTGAGCCTGTTTCGCTTGGGCCGACTTCGTTTAGGATTGAGCTATTTTCTTATTGTTTTGGCGGCACTGGGTTTTATCGTGGGCAAGGCCGATGCGGCAGAGACAACGACCTCTGAAACTCGCAAAGACGGCGCGGCCAACGTTATTGCCTTGGAAGTCGGCAAGGCCCAGTTGATCCGGCTATCGGCGACGCCAAATGTGATAATGCTCGGCAACCCAGCCGTGGCCGATGTTGTGGTCGAGGACGATGGCCTGCTGTTCCTGCTGGGACAGGAACCGGGAGAGACAAACATGATAATCCTGGATCAAGCCGGCAAGGTCATCATCTCGGCCGCCATCGTGGTTGGACCGATGAAAAAGCGGCGGGTCACCGTTGACCGTGGACAGGAAACCTTCACCTTGAGCTGCAATCCACGCTGCGTGCCGGTGGCCACCCCCCAGGGAACCGGCGCGACGACGGCGACGGCGACAGCGACGGCGACGGACGCAGAGTCGGCCAGCGGCAGCGAGAGCACCGAACAAACGGCAACAGACGATCAGACGGCAGATATCGCCAGCGCCTTGAGCGGCCTGTTGAGCGACCAGCAGGAACAGGAATAACCGAAACATGAAAAGCGAGACCGATGATAACAGCGCGATACCGGCTAGCCAGTCTCTGGAGCTGAAGGAAATAGTGCGATGAAAGTGCTGGTTGTTGACCGTGATCCGCTTTTTTCACGATTGTTGAAATTAAAGCTGGAGAAATGGGGCCACAGCGTCACGGTGGAGCACGATGGCGAGGCGGCCTATGAGCTGGTCGCTAAGGAGCCCTACCGCATGGTGATCCTCGATTATGACCTACCCGGCATTAATGGTATAGAATTGTGCGAACGCATTCGCAAGATTGCGCGGCCACGCTCTACCTATATCTTATTTTATGCGGATTTAAACGAGAAGGCAGCGGCAATGTCCTGCCTGGAGGCGGGCGCCAATGACTATTTGAACAAGCCTTTGAATACGGCTGAATTGCAGTTGCGCATCAAGGCGGTCAAGCGTCTATTGAATATAGAGGATATGTTACTCGAGGGCGCAGGCATGGACCTGAGCACAGGCGTGGCCAACGATGCCAGCTTCCGTGAATTCTTTCGTGTCGTGATGGCCGACAGTATGCGCAGCAAGAAGGAAGGCGCGCTGTTATATGTCCGCGTCACGAACTATAGCACTGCCTCCAAAGCCCATGGCTTTAACCCCACCGAATCGATGATGGCCGGTGTCGCCACCCTGCTACGGAATATCGCCCGCTCCTCGGACTTGGTGGGGCGCATATCGAAAGACACCTTGTGCATCATGCTGCAACTGACCAACTCGGACAAATGCCTTCCCGTGGTAGAAAAGATCGCCGCGCAAGCGCCCAATATCGCGGTGATAGTCGACCATGGCACCATCGCGCCGGAAGTGGAGATATCCGCCTCCAATTACCCGCAAGGTGATCTGAACTATGCCCAGATTCTCGATCGCGGCCAACGGACGGCCTATCCGCAAGCGGCATTGGGCGGGGCAGCGCCAGCGGCCGCGGCGAATGACACCGTTGAAGCCACACCGCCGCCTGGCTAAAGATCCTTCAAGTGACCTATTAGGCCCTCATTGCCCGCTAGGCCCCGGTTAAGCCCGCTTGAATACCGCGCCCGCGAACCAGCCCGCAAAGAGCGCCATGACCAGGGCGGCAATGCCGTACAGTGCGGGATGGCGATGAGCAAAGGCAAACACCCTTGCCCCCACACCAATCTTGGCAACCACCAATGGCGTGGTTTGGGCGCTGATCACCTTGCCGCCACGCAAGAGATAGACCGTCACGTTGTAGGTTCCCGTGGGCACGTTGGAGGGAAAGAAAATATCGCTGCGAAACAAGCGGTTCCCCAGCAAAGTGATTTGACCGTTCTCCTCAGGATACAAGCCTAGGCGCTGCTTACCACGGATCAGGGCATCACGAAAGGCCGACAGATCGCCATTGGCGCCGGCTGGGTAGGTCATGCGGATGTGCTCAAGACCCACGCCATGGCGGGCCAAGGTGCGGTTCGATGCCAATGTCTCCGGCGCCCGGGTACTGGCCAAACGATAAAAAGCGGGCACGCCGCCAAACGTCAAATTATGCCGGTTGATCCAGATACCGCCGATACGTTCCTTGCGCCGGACCGTGATGTCCTCGGCTGGTCCGCGGACAACGATAACCACGTCCGCCGCATCGCCCTCGATGGCGCCGAACAACAGCAGCTTGGTGCCAGCAAAGCCCGTTGTCACGGCGATCAAATGATCCGAAAGGTCCGCCACCACCGCCTGGGCAGATGCCGGACGAGCCAATCCGGCGAGCAACAAGGCAAACGACAGACGCAGCCCGATAATACCGATCCGCCCCATTCGCGACTGTATCCCGCCCCACATCAGCCGTGCCCCACCAGTGCGCCGATGGAATACAGATCATCGGGACGGGCCAGCAATTCATAGGCCAGCCGGGCACAGACTCCCAGGACGATCAGCGCCAATAAGCTGCGCAATTGTTCGCCCGGTAGCTTGGCTCCGACCCGAGTCCCAAGCTGGGCACCGATGACGCCCCCGGTCAGCAACAGCAAGGCCAGGAAAATATCAACCGTTTGGTTTTGCCAAGCCTGCAGGAATGTGACGTTGGCGGTGACAAAGATAATCTGAAACAACGACGTCCCCACCACCATCGCCGTCGGCATGCCGAGAAGATAAATCATCGCCGGCACCATGATAAAGCCGCCGCCGACCCCCATGATCGCCGCCAAAATCCCGACCAAAATCCCGATACTCAAAGGCAGCAAGGCCGATATATATAGCTTGGAGCGGCGGAAGCGCATTTTGAAGGGTAGGCCATGCAGCCAGTTGTGCTGGTGCAATTTGCGCCGCTTGCCGCCGGGTTTACGCTGCCGCGAAATCGCCTTCAGGCTTTCAATCAGCATCAAGGCGCCAATAATGCCGAGGAAAACGACATAGGATGACCTGATCACCAGATCAATCTGCCCCAACCCTTGCAGCAAGCCAAAAACCCAGACCCCGAGGGTGGAACCAATGATACCGCCAAGGAGCAGGACAATGCCCATCTTTAGGTCGACATTACCCCGCCGCCAATGGGCCAAGGCGCCGGAAACGGAAGAGGCAACAATCTGATTCGCTTCCGTCGCGACGGCGACCGCGGGCGGAATTCCCGCAAAAATCAATAGCGGCGTCATCAAAAAGCCGCCACCAACCCCAAAAAGACCAGACAGAACGCCGACCCCCGCGCCCATGCCAAGAAATATGAAGGCGTTAACCGATAGTTCCGCGATCGGAAGATAGATCTGCATGCAACGGGCACATCAACTAGTGGCACAAAATATTCTAACGCAAATACTGGGCCTTTGACTTGGCGGCACGATTGAAAGGCCTTGGCCAATCATAGAGAAGCCCCCAAAAGAATAGGGCCGCCTTCCCCAAGAGCAATTTTCAATTATGCGGAGCCGCCCCCAAGCACTTTTAGCGCGGCTTAAGCAATTGGTTTAATTGCCCGATTCTTAAGAGTCCGAGCGCATTCAAACGAAATGCGCCCTAGGGCGGTCCCAACGAGTTAGTTGGTGAATACAGCACAATGACCAGTTATGGCAAACAAAACCTACTAAAAATCAACAAATAGGCCAACCGCAGCAAGATTACTCTGTCAATAAGCCACCCAAAAAAATTAGTTTGGCTTCACCACACAACCCCCAGCGCAAATCAGATCATGCAGCAATTCGATGATCGAGCGCGCCTCTTCTCCCTGCAGGGAGTAGTAGATATTCTGAGCCGCGCGTCGTGGTGTCACCAAGCCGTCCTTGCGCAGACGAGCTAGATGCTGCGACAATGCTGACTGACTGATCCCAAGGAGGCTTTCCAATTCACCGACGCTACTTTCGCCCTCGCTTAGATGGCATAGAATTAAAAGCCGGCGTTCATTTGCCATGGCTTTTAGAACGCGGCTTGCATCGCGGGCATTATCCTGCATCACGGCCAAGTTCATTTCGGTATTCCCCGTGTCTCTTTGCGCTTGTCGCACAGTTGCTACACAGCGATGGCACCCCCCAGTAACCACTGTTTACAATTTTTTAGTACTCGTTGTTACGACAAGACTCTGAGCGAAACAATAAAAAAGAAATATGAGAAAATTCTTAATAAACATCTAGCCTATTTCTCCAAGCACGGGAAGTATTTCTATCAGCCAAAATCCCAATAGCTCGAATGAATTAAAAACAAACAATAATCCTGTTACAATCAGAAGGCCGCCAGTCGCCAATTCTATACGCCGCATGTAATGACGCATCCGTTTCATCCAACGTAAAAACGGTGCGGCAAGAAATGCCGCCAAGAAAAATGGGATACCCAGCCCGGCAGCATAAACCGCAAGTAAAGATGTACCGTACCATAAACTATCACTCCGCGCGGCGATGGAAAGCACGGTGGCTAATATTGGTCCAATACATGGCGTCCAGCCAAAGGCAAAGGCCAGACCCAAGAAGTAGGCCCCAACGACACCGGTCGGTCGATTCTGCAAATGCAGACGTACCTCCCTATTCAAAAAGGGTAGCCGTAACAGCCCCATAATATGTAATCCAAATATAATAATTATCACACCGGCGATCTGGCCAAGGACCAATTTATGCTGCAAAAGGCTGCCGCTAATGGCGGAAGCAGACGCGCCAAGGGCGACAAAAACGCTAGAAAAACCAAAAATAAAAAATAACGCCGAGATAACGACTCGCCGCGCGCCCCCGGCATCCGCAGCCTGATCGCCGGAAAGCTGCTCCAGCGAGGTACCGCCCAGGAAGCACAAATACGCGGGCACCAAGGGCAACACACAGGGAGATACGAAACTTAGAATGCCCCCGCCGAGTGCCCCGGCATAGCTGATATCAAAGCCGCTCATTGGCTAATCCTAACTACAGATGAACTTTATCTAAGTATGGGCGCCTCGACCGCGCACCGCCAGCCCGCTGTAGCATGCATTTGGTCCGATCACGACGATTTTACAGATCATTAGGGTGCGCTACAGTGTCGCCATGAGCGCTGATCGGAACGAGCATGGAAAAGCTGAAGCAGTAAACGAAATTGACACACGCGGCATGATCTGCCCGTTGCCGGTTTTACGCGCACGCAGGGCCTTGACGGCTTTGCGCCCGGGGAATCTGTTGCAGGTAAGCTGCACCGACCCTGCCGCCGCATCGGATTTCCCCGCCTTTTGTCAAACGGCGGGGCACATATTACTTGAAAGCAAGCAGCAAGACGCGGGAGCAGATTGGGATTGGAGCCATGCAACGGAATTAGTCTTCCTGATACGCCGCGGTGAACTGAATTAAGGCTCAAGCGGCGAATTTTGTTTCCAACCCATTTTCAAACAAACCTTGCACGCATACGGGATGATCGGCTAGGCAGGTAGCACAGGTTCGTCATCCACCACAAGAACAGGGAACCCGACCATGCGTCCCGTTATCCGCTCGGCCGCCCTATTCACGGCCCTATTAGCCACCCTGTTCGCGGCTTTCGCATGCCTGATGCCGCCCTCCGCTGCCGCCGCCGGCCTTAGCCTGGAATTGAAGAAAACCAAAGACAGCCCCCAGGGCTGCCTGGCAACTATATCGATTGGTAATGGACTGGGGCAGACCCTGGACAGGTTTCGCCTGGATTTGGTGTTGTTCGACGGCAAGGGCGCTGTATTCGACCGCCTGTTGATCGATCTTGCCCCCCTGCCCTCCAGCCGTACCATCATGGCGAATATCCCCTTGCGCGGCGGCGCCTGCGCGGAAATATCCCGCATCCAATTGTACGCCATCCCTGCCTGCCGGGCCCAGGGCGGCGGCGCTTACGATTGCATGACCGGCCTTGCCGTCAGCACGGGCGCGGCAATCGATTTCAGAAAATAGTGGCAAGGTGCGCGCGGCAATGAACACGCAGGACAATAGACAACGGGATAATGGAGGACTGTTCACCCTGGGCGGCAATCTGGACCGCTTGAACTGGCAGGCGGATCTGAGCGGTATGCCGGCCTAGCGCGCCGCCTTGATCACCATCCTGCGCATGGCCGCCGCCTGGCCATCCCCAGACTAAAGCATGTTTAGACGACAAGTGGCCGGGATGGCGGTTATCGACCTTTACCAGCGCTTGGACCTGGACCGCATTCATTGGCTGAACAACGGCCTGATCATCTATTCCAGGCCGGCATCGGAGGGGAGACAAATACGGCCATTGGTTCATGGTCTCGCCACCGCTCATAATCACGGAGGAGGAGATCGACGAACTGTTGAGCCGTTTGTGCGGTACTCTGCGAGATTTGTCCGCCGAATTAGCCGGCGCCGCGCCGTTCTAACGATCCCAGGCGTAGTCGATTTCGTAACCGACGGCGGCAATGTCGGCGTAAACATCGGGCTTTTGCACGGATAGGCGAACGCGGATGATATCCCTTTCGTCCTCGAATATCGACAGAAGTTCGCGGCCCAGACTCTCCAGAAGATTATGATGCTTGGCTTGGGCCAGCGCCACGATGCGGCCGCGGATACCGTCATAATTCAGGACCTTGGCCACATCCTCCTGGGGGTCGGGCATGTCGGGTCGCAGTTCGATCTCCAGGTCGATCAACAATTGCTGCTGCCCCTCGCGTTCGTGCGGCAGAACACCGATCGAAACCGGAAAAGACAATTGTTTAAAGACAATACGGTGGCCGGTAATCTGTCCAAAGTTACGCATGGTTTACTCGTTCGCTAAAAAGGATACGTCGCGGGGCATGCCCAACAGGGACTGGCCGCCATCGATGGTGACGACCTCGCCGGTCATGGATGGCGCGGCCAGAATAAAACGCAGGGCGGCGACCAGCTGTTCCGGCGTGGCACTCCGTCCCAGCGGATTCATGGCATGGGCAGCCCGAAAACCGGCCTCGGACTGCTTTGCGCTGGGCAGGGTGATACCCGGCGCGATACCGCACACCCTGATCCGTGGCGCCAGCTCCATGGCCAGAACCTTGGTCGCGCCCAACAAGCCGTATTTGGCGATGGTGTAGGAAAAGAAATCCGGGTTCAGGGCAAACATCTTGTTGTCCAGCATGTTCACTACGATACCTTCATGCCCATCGCCAGGTTGCCGGGCAAAATCACGGGCGAGGAACAGCGGCGCACGGAGGTTGACCGCCTGATGATCGCCCCAGCTCTCCGCCGTCATGTTCAAGGCGGAATCATTTTCAAACAGCGAGGCATTGTTTATCAGACAGGTCAGCGGCGGCGCCTCGCGTCCAGCCGCTTCGATCAATCCGGCGACGGCGGCTTCGTCCCGCAAATCCGCCTGTACCAGATGCCCGGCGCCGCCATCGGCTTGAATTTGCGCCAACAGCGCCTCTGCCGCCTCGCGGGAGCCATGAAAGTGGATCGCCACATGCCAGCCATCCGCGGCCAGGGCCTGGGCCATAGCCGCCCCGACGCGGATCGCCCCACCGGTAATCAACGCCGTTCTTGCCGTGTTGTCGTCCGCCATGTTTCGTTTTTGCCCTAGCGCAGCGATCAAGGCAACAATTTCGCCAACACCGCATTCAAGACTTGCAGGCCAGCAGCACTGGCCGCCAGGTTCCCTTCCTGCCAGGACAGCAATCCCCCCTGCAAAAGCCTATCCAAACCCGGTCCTGCCAACCAGTCAACCAGGGATACACCGACCTCAGCCTCGAAGTCTGCGTCGTTCACGCCCCGGCTCAGGCGCATGCCCAGCATCAGCATTTCCGTCGCCCGTTCTTCCCTCGACAAAACGGCCTCCGTGGCACGCCCTTCCCCCGCCAGCCAATTTTCGGGCGATGTCCGCTGGCTGGTCGCCAAACGCTCGCCATCAATCAACAGCCGTCCGTGGGCGCCCGGCCCCAAGCCTAGATATTCGCCATAGCGCCAATAAGTCAGATTATGCCGGCTTTCCTGGCCCGACATCGCATGATTGGAGACCTCATAGGCTGGCAGGCCTGCGTCCCGACATGCCTCTTGGGTCGCCTCGTACAGATCGGCAGCCAAATCGCCATCCGCCGCCTGCACCGTACCGTAAAAGGCCGTGCCTTTTTCAATAGACAGCTGATACAAGGATAGATGCGACGGACCCAGGTCCACGGCCTGGCTCAGCTCTGTTCGCCAGGCCGCCTCATCCTGGCCGGGCCGGGCATAAATCAGGTCAAAATTGCAACGATTAAAGCTGTCGCGGGCCAGTTCCAGTGCCGCCATGGCCTCCCCGGTATTATGATTGCGGCCCAGACGGCGCAAATCCGTATCGTTCAGCGCCTGTACACCAAGTGACAGGCGGTTGACACCGGCATCGGCGTAGGCCCGAAAGCGGCTCGCCTCCACCGACGTCGGGTTTGCCTCCAAGGTTATTTCCGAGCTGCCGTCCATGGCCCAATGGCCGGCAATGCGGTCAATTATGGCGGCGACGGTTGCGGGGGGCATAAGGGACGGCGTGCCGCCGCCAAAAAAGATGCTGCTGATCGTGCGGCCCGGCAAACGCGCGGCGGCGCGGTCAATCTCATCCAGCAGGGCCCGGCGCCAGGCATCCTGGTCGATGCTTTCGCGGACGTGGCTGTTGAAATCACAGTAGGGGCATTTAGACAGGCAAAACGGCCAGTGCAGATAGACCGCGAAGCCCCGCTTTCCAATGGGATTATGGTACGCGGAAGCAACCATCGATCAGCTTTTGAAAGGCCACGGCGCGGTGCGAGATGCGCTGTTTCCTAACGTAATCCATCTCGCTAAAGGTCACATCATAGCCATCAGGCAGGAACATGGGATCATAGCCGAACCCCCCGCCGCCCCTTGGCGGCCAGACCATGGTGCCGTGAATCTGGCCTTCGAAACTTTCCACGTGGCCGTCAGGCCAAGCCAGCGATAGGACGGAGATGAAATAGGCCCGCCGGTTCGGGTTATCCCCCAGCTTTTCCTGCACCCGGGCCATGGCCATGTCAAAATCCCGCTCCGGCCCGGCCCAGCGGGCGGAATAGAGGCCCGGATCGCCGTCCAGCCCCTCCACTGCCAGGCCGCTGTCATCGGCGAGGGCAGGCAATCCAGCACCCGCCACCGCTGCCTCGGCCTTCAACAACGCATTGGCCACGAAAGTATCGCCAGTCTCCTCCGGTTCGGCCAGCTCCAAGGCAGCGGCGGAAATGATATCCAGCGCGAACGGCGCCAAAAGATCGGCGATCTCGCGCACCTTGCCCTCGTTATGGGAAGCGACGACCAGGCGCGGTTCCGTGAATTCGCGGGCCAACGTTTTAGCCTCCGATGGCTTGCTTTTGCAAAATCGTCAGCTCGCCGATACCTTTCTCGGCCAAGGCCATCAGGCTATTGAACTGCTCGCGGCTGAACGGGTCTTCTTCTGCCGTGCCCTGGATTTCCACGATCCCGCCGTTGCCCGTAAGAACAAAATTGGCGTCCGCCTGGGCATTGGAATCCTCGGCATAATCCAGGTCCAGCACCGCCGTATCCTGGTACAGACCGCAACTGACAGCGGCAACATGATCGGTCAGGGGCATTTTTTCAATCAGGCCCTCCTTCAGCATGCCGGACAGCGCGATATGCAAGGCCACCCAGGCCCCGGTAATCGACGCCGTACGCGTACCGCCATCGGCCTGCAGAACGTCGCAGTCCAGCCTGATCTGACGTTCGCCCATGGCTTTCAAATCCGTCACCGCACGCAGAGAGCGTCCGATCAGGCGTTGGATTTCCTGGGTCCGGCCCGATTGCTTGCCGCGCGCGGCTTCGCGCCCAGTACGGCTATGGGTGGAGCGGGGCAGCATGCCATATTCCGCCGTCACCCAGCCCTGGCCGCTGTCGCGCAGGAACGGCGGCACCCGGTCGTCGAGAGAGGCGGCGCAGAGCACATGGGGATCGCCAAAACGAATCAGGCAGGAGCCTTCCGCATATTTCGAGAAACCTGGCTCCAGGGTGACTTCACGTAGTTGATCGACGGCACGGCCAGATGGGCGCATGGCGTATACTCCTAAAATTCCGGGACAAACCCTGGCGCCCTTCTAGACCTCCCCGCCGCCGCCGTCCAGCGTCACGTTGACCTGCCCGTGAGGCGCAAGTTGACGCTTTGGGAGGCCGTTACTACATTGTCTAGAGCATGACCATACGACCACCACACGGGCCGGAGATTGGCGCCCTGGACCAACGCAACCGTGAAATTTTTCGCGAGGTGGTGGAATCTTTTTTGGAAACGGGCACTCCGGTCGGATCACGGACGCTATCGAGGCGCCTGAACAAGTCTCTCTCCCCCGCCTCGATCCGCAATATCATGTCGGATCTGGAGGGCGCGGGACTTTTGCATGCCCCGCACGCCTCCGCCGGGCGCCTGCCCACAGACCGGGGCCTGCGCATGTTCATCGACGGTTTGCTGGAACTTGGCGATCTTGGCGAAAACGAACGGGCGGAGATAGAGGCCCATTGTGCTGCCGCCGGCCGCAGCTTCGAGGATATGCTGATCCAGGCCTCGGAAATGCTGTCAGGCCTGTCGGGCTGGGCCGGCCTGGTCATGGCACCAAAATTGGAAGCACCCCTGAAGCATATGGAATTCGTCTCCCTGGGCGATGGACGGGCCCTGGTAGTGATCGTCGGCGAGTCCGGCTCGGTAGAAAATCGCATTATCGAGGTCCCCCCCGGCCTGCCGCCTTCCGCTTTGGTGGAGGCGGCGAATTATCTCAACGCGCGCTTGCGCGGCGCCACCCTGGCCGAGACCCGGCGCGAAATCCTAGAGGAAATCGAAGACCACCGGGCGGAGCTGGACGAGGTCACGGCGCGGGTGGTGGAAAGCGGCCTAGCGATCTGGGGCGGCGGCGGGCAGCAGCAAACCTTGATCGTGCGGGGCCGGGCCAATCTGCTGGAAGATATCTCGGCGACGGAGGATCTGGAGCGAGTACGCCAGTTATTTGCCGATCTGGAAAGCAAACAGGCCCTGATCGATGTACTTGAACTAGCCAACGAGGGGCCGGGTGTGCGGGTCTTTGTCGGCTCGGAAAGCCAATTATTCTCCCTGACGGGCTCCTCCATGATCGTAGCGCCTTACAGCAACTCCAATCAGGAAGTGATCGGCGCCATCGGCGTGGTCGGTCCGACACATCTGAACTATGCCCGTATTGTTCCCATGGTGGACTACACCGCGCGGGTTATTGGCCGCCTGATAGGTTGACCCAACGACAGATTGCCCAGTTGACCTTGGCCGACAATCGGTCCAAAAGGTCGCAGCGTCAATTTGGTGGCTTCAAAACTCCGCCCCAAGGCCCTATATCAAGCTCAAACATTACGTAATTTAGTGCCTGTATTTGAGGACAAGATGAACGAACCCGAAAATAACGAGAATTCGGAAGCAGTTAAGCCCGAAACCGCCGAAAGCCAAGAGATACGGGATGCCGAGCCCATGGATCTGGTCGCCGCGAAGGTTGCCGCCGAGGCTGCCCGCGAAGGCAATCCTGAAGCAGCCGAACCCGGGGAGGAACCTAGCGAGTTGGAATTGGCCTATGGCGAGGTCGCCGATCTGAAAGACAAGTTGCTGCGATCCATGGCGGAGACCGAGAATATCAAGCGCCGGGGCGAGCGGGAAAAGACCGACCTGCGTAAATACGCGGTCGCCGATTTCGCCCGCGACATGCTGGCGGTGTCCGATAATCTGCAACGCGCCCTGTCGGCTGTCTCGAACGAGCACCGCCAGGGCAATCCGGAGATGGCCCAGCTGCTGGAAGGCGTCGAGCTGACCCAGCGCGAGTTACAGGGTCATTTCGACAAACACGGCATCAAGGAAGTCAATCCCCTAGGCGAAAAAATGGACCCTAACCTGCACCAGGCGGTGGTCCAGATTGATGCCCCGGAAGCCGCGCAAGGCACCGTCGTCCAGGTCATGCAGGTGGGTTATGTGATCCAGGACCGCCTGTTGCGCGCGGCCATGGTGGGCGTGGCCAAGGGCGCATCGGCGGCGTCAAAAGCGTCTGATGATGACGGCCAGAATATGGACACACAGGCCTAGTTTCAATTGCATGGATTAGCGGCAACCAGATGACTGTTTCCCGGCCCGTAATCAACAATCGAGCGGCCCGGCGAATTTTCATGGCACACCAGGGCCTATGCCGGCCGCCGCACATACGCCAGGACAAGGACGCCCTGCATGCGCTGATCCAGCAATTGGGTTTCGTGCAGGTGGATAGTATCCGCACGGTGGAACGAGCCCACCATATGATCCTGTTCGCGCGCAATCAGACCTACCGCCCAGAGCACCTACGCCAGCTACTGGAAGAGGACCGCCGGCTGTTCGAACATTGGACCCATGACGCCGCCATCATTCCAACCGCGTTTTACCCCCATTGGCGGCGCCGCTTCGAGCGGAGCAAAGACAGACTGCGGGAGTGCTGGCGCAAATGGCGGCCAAAGGAGAAGTCGGGGGACCGCCATATCGGTTTCGAGGACATGATGGACGGCGTGCAGGCGCATGTTACCCAGAACGGCCCGACCATGTCGCGGGACCTGAAGAGCAAGTCACCTCCACGTGCGGTCGATAAGAATGGCTGGTGGCAATGGCATCCATCGAAAACGGCGCTAGAATTCCTCTGGCGCACCGGCGGTCTCTGCGTTACCCGGCGGGACGGTTTTCAGAAGGTTTACGATCTTTCCAGCCGCGTTATTCCCGAACGGGTGCTTCGCCAAGATGCGCATTCCAACGAGGACTTCATCGATTGGGCCTGCAACGCCGCGCTCGACCGTCTTGGCTTTGCCGCGCCGAGCGAACTGGCGGCCTACTGGGCCTCGATCAGCACGGCGGAGGCCAAATCATGGTGCGTCGATAATCTGAATGAAAACCTGGTCGAGGTGCTGGTGGAAAGCGCCGACGGCAGCGCGGCAAAATCCTGTTATGCGCGCCCTGGCCTAATCGAAAGTTTGGCCAGCCACGCACCGCCGCCAGGTCGTCTACGCGTACTCAGCCCATTCGATCCCTTGGTCAGGGACCGCAAACGCCTACATCGCCTATTCAATTTTGACTACCGCATCGAAATCTTCGTGCCTGAGGCCGAGCGTAAATACGGCTATTATGTTTTTCCCCTATTGGAGGCAGACCGCATGATCGGCCGCATCGACATGAAGGCGCAACGCAAGGATGATGCACTGCATGTCACGGGCCTGTGGCTCGAGCCGAAGATCAAATTCAGCCAGGCGCGGCAAAAGAATCTGAACGCCGAGTTGAACCGCCATGCCAGGTTTATCGGCGTGAAGAATGTCACTTATGATCGGGGCTATCTAAAGACCCCATGACAATGGAGGCGGCCGCAATGAAAGAACTGCTCAATTATTGACATTTTTCACAGCATTGTGGACAAATTTATTTACAACGTAATCACAAAATATTCAGATGCCTAACCGGCGCCGGCGCGGTATTCCCTGAGGGAGCCCGAGTGCATGACCCGGCCCATCAGGGGACGGCTAACGATGTTTTCGGCCAATAAGGCGGCCTCGATCAGGGCGTCGAGATCTATGCCGGTTTCAATGCCCAGTTCATGGCATAGGTGGACCATATCCTCGGTACAGATATTGCCAGCGGCGAGACGGTTCTTGTGCGGCGCAAAAGGACAGCCGCCCAGGCCGCCGATAGAGCTGT
>PCBT01000025.1 GCA_002731375.1 Rhodospirillaceae bacterium
ATTTTCTGGTCTTCCAGCCAATCGGCCAGATCACCGGAGATGTAGGACGAGCCGTTATCGCCGCGCCGCATGGCAAGATAATGATCCCCAACTAGGCCCCAATCCACGGCATCAAGCCGGGCAAAATATGCGGTCACCAGTTCCACCGCCGGCAATGCCGCCAAACAACCGATGGCCGAGGCGACACCGGCGCCAAAGGGGCACAACAGGCGGCGCAGTCCCAATTTGCGCGCCAGGGCATAGGCATGTACGGGCCCGGCGCCGCCAAAGGCGATCATGGCGAAATTGCGCAGATCAATGCCTTTTTCCGCCCCATGGGCCCGGATCGCCGCGGCCATGCTTTCGTTAACCACGTCGTGAATGCCCCAGGCGATCTGTTCCACGGACATATCTAGCCTTCCGGCGATATCGGCCTCGATCGCGGCTTTCACCGCATCCTCATCCAAAGCCATGTCGCCGCCCAAAAAATGCGCCGGATCAAGATAACCCAGCAGCAGATCCGCGTCCGTGACGGTCGGCTGTGCGCCGCCCCGGGCGTAGCAAACCGGCCCGGGATCGGCGCCAGCCGATTTTGGCCCCACATTAAGCAGGCCCAGATCATTGACATGGGCGATGGACCCGCCGCCGGCGCCAATCTCGAGCAATTCAATTGCGGAAATCTGCAGCGGGAAGCCACTGCCACGCTTGAAACGGTGCACATGGCCGACTTCGAATTCATGGGTAATAGCCGGCTCGCCGTCCTGGATGACCGATATCTTGGCCGTCGTCCCACCCATGTCGAAGGCAATGGCGTCGGGTTGTTCCAAGGCTTCGCGGGCAAAGTGCGCGGCGGCGATGGCGCCGGCTGCGGGCCCGGACTCAATCATCCGCACTGGAAAGGTATCGGCTACATCGGAGGCCGGGCCGATGCCGCCGTGGGACAGCATCATGGAGGCTTCCTGGCGCATGCCGAGATCGGCCAGGCCTTTGTTCAGCCGGCCCACATAGGTTTGCACCAGAGGCTTCACATAGGCATCGACGACGGTAGTGGAGGTCCGCTCGAACTCCCGAACCTCGGCCGAGACCTGATGCGAGACGCTGACCGTCAGATTTGGGTACAGACGCGCTACGATCTCGGCCACCCGCACCTCATGCGCTGGGTGGGCATAACCATGCAACAGACAGATCGCCAGGGATTCGATGCCGGCATCTCGGACCAGTTGGGTGAGAACGTCCGCGACCTGCCCCTCGTCCAGGGGCGTCAGGACATTGCCATCAAAATCGACTCGTTCGTTGACCTCCATTCGGCGCTGACGCGGCACCAGGGGCGCCGGCATGCGGAGGCCAAGATCATAGATATCATAACGGGCCTCGCGGCCCATTTCCAAAGCGTCGCGGAAGCCGGCGGTGGCGATCATACCGGTGCGCGCACCCTTGCCCTCAAGAACCGCGTTGGTCGCCACGGTCGTGGCATGCACCACGTCGCGCACAGCGGCTGAAGATATTCCGGTTCTCTGCAGAATTTCCCCGGCGCCAGTCAGGGAGCCCTCGGATGGGTCGGCCGGCGTACTCAGAATTTTGGCGAACCAGACCTCGGCGCTACCGTCATCGACGAGGACAACGTCGGTAAATGTACCGCCAACATCAATGGCAAGGCGGCAAGATGCTTGAGACATATACTTTAACCCTTACTAGATTTTCAGACGGCATTGAAGCACGGCGGGAGTGATTGTTGACAGGCGCTTTTTTACCCATATTGTCGCTGTTATAAAAACCATCATGGCAGGCCCTATGTCCCCCCCATTATCGAAATTTGGCCAGTCCGTTGGCGGCTCCACGGTTGTCGGCATGCGCCGTCAAGCCGACGCCCTGGAAGCCAAGGGCATGCGCGTTGTTGATTTCGGCATTGGCGAACCGGATTTCGAGGCCCCGCCACCCGTTCGGGAAGCCGCCATCAAGGCCGTTCGTGACGGCAAGGGCAATTATATCGATCCGCGCGGGTTAGTCGAACTGCGCGAAGCCATCGCCGAATTCGAGGCCGGTCAGCATGGCCTTGCGATCAGCCCGGATCAGATTGTCGTGACGCCTGGCTCCTATGGCGGCCTGACGTTGATCACCAGGGCGCTGCTTGATCCCGGCAACGACGTACTGGTTATCGAGCCCTGTTGGGGGCCGTACAAGGCGATGGTCAAGCTGACGGGGGCAAATCCGGTCGGTGTGCCCATGGGCACCAGGCAGGGCCGCTTCGTCATCGATGGCGCACGTCTGGAGGCCGCTGTGACGGCCAAGACCCGCGCCATTGTCGTCAACACGCCATGGAATCCCACAGGCCGGGTCCTGCTGGCGGAAGAACTCGCCGCCGTGGCCAAGGTCGCCGAACGCCATGATCTTTGGATTGTCGCCGACGAGGTTTACAGCGAATTGGTCTATGCCAACGCCACTCATGTTTCCGCCGCCACGTTGTGCGCTGATATCGCCGCGCGCACGGTGATCGCGACCTCACTGTCAAAATCTTTCGCCATGACCGGTTGGCGCCTGGGCTATTGCATCGCGCCACCGGAATTAGCCGAGTTGCTGGCCCGCCTCAATCAATATGCCTCGCGCTGCGCCACTTCCATCGTGCAATACGCCGCCGTCGCCGCCTTTCGCGATAGTGCGTCCTATGTGGCCGAGATGCGCCATGAGTACGAGCTGCGCCGCAATGCTATCGCCGATGGCTTGAATCGGATCGTAGGCGTCGAATGCCCCCTGCCCGAGGGTACCTTCTATGCCTTTCCGCAAATTCCCAAAGCCTGGGGCGACAGCAAAAACGTGGCTGATGATCTGCTGAAAAAAGCCGGGGTTCTGCTAACGCCGGGCTCCTCATACGGGCCGACCAGCCGCCACCATCTGCGCCTTTCCTTCGCCACATCCCTGGAAACGATAGAGAATGGTATCGCGCGCCTGCAAGAGGCCTTGCCGCCCCGTGGCTGACCAGCTGGCACCAAAATGGTTCCAGCATGCCTTGGCACAGGCTCCAGCGTCGCGCTGGGTCTCGGTGCTGGATTGCGATATTCATTATTTGCGCTGGGGGCCGGCGGCCTCCGACCGGCCGGGCCTCCTGTTCCTGCATGCCGGCGGTGCCCATGCCCAGTGGTGGTCCTTCATCGCACCCTTCTTGGCCGAGGACCGGGCCGTCGCCGCCATCGACTTTTCCGGCATGGGCGACAGTGGCCGCCGGGAGCACTACGGCAGCGCATGCCATGTGCCCGAAATCGCTGCCGTGCTGGCCGATGCCGACCTGGGTGAAAGGCCCATCATCGTCGGCCATAGTTTCGGCGGTTTCATGGCCTTGTGTTACGGCGACCAGCACGGTGCGGATCTATCCGGCATGGTTTTTATTGACACGCCCCTGCGCCCGGAAGTGGAAGCAAAGGCCAACCCGACCAAAGCCTACACCCGGCCAAAGCCGGTGCATCCTGACCTGGACACGATCCTCAAGCGCTTTCGCCTTGGTCCCGCTCAGCCTTGCGAGAATGGCTATATTCTTGACTTTATCGCGCAGCATTCAGTAGTGGAATGCGAAGGCGGCTGGACCTGGAAGTTCGATGTCGCCGCCCGGGGCGCCGACCACCACGACGAACCCCTGGTCGACTATCTGAGCAACATGACCTGCCGCAAGGCTTTGATTTACGGTGCCGATAGTTCAATGGTCAGCAGCGATATCGTCGAATATATGCGCGGGCTGTTCGCGCCGGGTGAGCCGATCATTTGCATGCCCGAGGCGCATCATCACCTTTTTCTCGACCAGCCACTTGCTTTCATAGCCGCCTTGCGCGCTATTCTCTCAGGCTGGAATGCATGAGCCGGAAATCCATGGGAATCCTAAATGGCCAAGAAACTTGATCCATCCTACCGCCCCGAATTTGCCGTTCTGAATGGCGAGGTGGTGTCGTTCGGCGAGGCGAAGATCTCCATCATGGCGCCGGGCCTGACCTTCGCCGCCACTGTTTTCGAGGGCATGCGCGCCTACTGGAACCCTGATCACGAACAGCTATACGTCCTGCATCTGCAGGATCACCTGGAGCGGCTGGAGTTTTCCATGCGCGTGATCGAGCTTGACAATCCACCCTCGACCGAGGATTTCACGGCCCAGGTCATGGCCGGGCTGCGAGCCAACAAACTGCGCGAAGATTGCTACATTCGGGTACAGGCCTATGTGGACAATTGGGGCGAGATGATCGCCATCGGCCCCGTGGGTAGTTCGGTGATCTGCCGGGCCCGTCCCCGTGCCGATGCCTTTGCCACGGGTAAGCATTTCGCAGTGAGCAGTTGGCGGCGTAATGCCGATGATGCCTCACCGCCACGCATCAAGGCGACGGCGAATTACCTCAACAGCCGCCTGGCCGGTCTGGAGGCCAAGCGTATCGGCGCCGATGGCGGCATTATCCTAAACCGTGACGGTACGGTAAGTGAGGGTCCCGGTGGCTGCCTGTTCATCGTGCGCGACGGTTGTCTGATCACGCCGCCGGTGACGGCCGGTATTTTGGAGAGCATTACCCGGCGTACCTTGTTACATCTGGCCGACGATATGGATCTGGTGGCGGTGGAGCGTGATGTAGGTCGCACGGAGCTTTATCTGGCCGAGGAGTGTTTCTATTGCGGCACCGGCCAGGAAATCGTGCCGATCCTATCCGTGGACGGCAAGACGTTGGGCAATGGCGAACCCGGCCCCCTGACCCGGCATCTTCAAACCGCCTATGATAATATCGTCCGTTGCAAGGATGAAGCCTATAAAGACTGGCTGACGCCGGTTTACGAGTGAGAGTTTGACATGAGCAAGACAGAATTAAACGCGGTCCGCTTGGGTTTGATCTGGCGCCGCCTCGACGGCATTGTCGATCAGGTGGCGGAGACCTTCTTACGTGCGGCGTTCTCCGTCGTGGTGCGCGATAATTACGACATGGCCTTTAGTGTCTTCGATGCCCAGGGCCGGCAATTGACCCAGTCAAAACGCTCCATCCCCAGTTTCATGGGCACCTTGCCGCGCACCCTGGACGCGGTGTTGGAGAAGTTTCCGGTCTCGCAACTCAACCCCGGCGACGTCATCATCTCCAACAACGCCTGGATCGGCACCGGGCATCTGAACGATATCTCCATGGTACACCCCATATTTCGCGGCAATGATTTGGTCGCCTTCGCCGCCTCCACAGCTCATACGGTCGATATTGGCGGCGCGCCCTCGCCCAACGCCAAGGATTGTTTCGAGGAAGGCCTGTGCATTCCCATTTGCAAGATCGTCGTGGGCGGCGAGGACAATCCGGTGGTCATGGATTTTCTCAATGAAAATCTGCGCCAACCGGCAGAGACCCTGGGCGATATTCGAGCCCAGTTCGCGGCCTACCGTGATTGCAATGCCAAGCTGATGTCTCTGATGGACGAAGAGGGTTTGGATGATCTGATCCCCGTCGCGGATGAAATCATCGCACGTTCGGAACAAAGCATGCGGGTCGCCATCACGGACCTGCCCGATGGCCACTATAGCGATGGCTTTGATATCGATGGCGTCGATATCCCCCTGCGCGTCGAGTGCACGGTAATCATCGACGGCGATCAATTGACCGTGGATTTCGCCGGCACCTCTCCCCAGGTGCCCTGGCCCATCAACAGTGTTCTAAACTATACCCAGGCCTATGCGCGCTATGCCGTGAAATGCCTGGTTGATCCGGATGCGCCGAACAATGCGGGATCGTTGGCGCCGGTACATATCACCGCACCCAAAGGATCCCTCTTCAACGCCACGCCACCCGCGCCGGTCTGGGGCCGACATCTATCAGGCCATTACGTACCAGCAGCGATTTTTGGCGCCATGGCGCCGATCATGCGGGACCGAATCGTGGCCGAATCCGGTTCGCCCCTGTGGAATGTTTATTTCGCCGGCCGCCATGATGATGACCGAGGCAACTTCGTGAAGATGTTCTTCATGAACGGCGGCCATGGTGGCCGTGCGAACGGTGACGGCCCTGGCTGTTTGAGTTTTCCCTCCAACGTCTCCAACCAACCCATCGAGGCCTTTGAACACCAGGTCCCTATGCTGGTGCGGGAGAAGAGTTTCATCCCCGATTCAGGCGGGGCCGGCAAGTATCGCGGCGGTAATGCCCAACGGCTGGCGTTCGAGGCGCGCGGTGATAATTCAATCACTATGACCATCCGCCACGAACGTATTCACTATCCCCCGCGCGGTCTGCTGGGCGGCCTGCCGGGCCGAGCCGGTGTGGACATGGTCAACGGAGAAGTCATTCCCGCTAAATCCCGCACGGAATTGAGCTCAGGCGACCGGGTTGTCTTTGAAATGCCTGGCGGCGGCGGTTTGTTCCCGCCGTCGGAACGGGATGCGGAGGCAATTAGACTGGATATTGAAAGCGGCCTGACAACGGCCAAAGCCAGCCAGGCGTCTTACGAGTATGAATAACGCGGCAACTGACGACTGGCGGGTCGGCGTCGACATCGGCGGCACCTTCACCGATG
Organism: Rhodospirillaceae bacterium; assembly: GCA_002731375.1. Taxonomy (GTDB): domain Bacteria; phylum Pseudomonadota; class Alphaproteobacteria. The sequence goes on from PCBT01000025.1 coordinate 6,487, forward strand.
TGGTGTTGTGGCGCGAAGGCACGGAAAATCTGGTGCAAGTCAAATTGCTGACCACGCCGGATGATCCTTCGCGCGCGGTATTGTATGGCGTGAGTGAGGCTTTGAATGAAGCAGGCATCACGGCGACGCAACTTACATCCGTCGTGCATGGCACAACGTTGGTGGCGAATGCGCTGATCGAACGCAAGGGCGTCACAACGGCCCTGATCACCACGCAAGGTTTTCGCGATGTGCTGGAGATCGGTCGGGAGTGGCGCTACGACCTGTTTAATCTGGATATTGAGATGCCGGCGCCCCTGGTACCACGGCGTCTGTGTCTGGAGATCAACGAACGCCTTGACGCCACCGGCGCGGTGGACACACCCCTCGACCTGGGACAAATGCCCGCGTTGATCGGGCAGCTTCGTGCCGCCGATGTGCGCTCGGTCGGGATCTGTCTGCTGCATGCCTATCTGAACCCGGCCCACGAACAAGCCGTTGCCGCCGCCATCGCCCAGGCCATGCCGGATCTGGCGGTGTCTCTTTCATCCGATGTCAGCGCCGAAATGGGCGAATACGAGCGCACCTCGACGACGGTCGCCAACGCCTATGTACATCCAATCTTTCGCGACTATGTTGAACGGCTTGTCACCGCGCTACAGAAACTCGGCTATAGCCGCGAGCTGTTGCTGGTGCTCTCCGATGGCCGGGGTATTGCGGCCGATGTGGCGGTGAAATATCCCATCCGCCTGGTACAATCCGGCCCGGCGGCGGGTGCCGAGGCGGCACGTCTGTTTGGCGAATTGGCACAACAAAACGATATCCTGTGTTTCGATATGGGCGGCACGACCGCCAAGGCCTGCCTGATCCACGATGGCGAGCCCGAGCGCACGGTCAATTTCGAAGTCGCGCGCGAAACCCGTTTTGCCGAGGGCAGCGGCCTACCGTTGCTAATTCCCGCCATCGATATGATCGAGATTGGCGCCGGTGGCGGCTCCATCGCACGGATCGACCAGCGCGGTTTGTTGCAGGTTGGACCGGATAGCGCCGGCGCCGATCCCGGCCCCGCCTGTTATGGCCGCGGCAATGAACTGCCGACCGTCACCGACTGCGATTTGCTGTTGGGCTATCTCGACGCGGACTCTTTTCTTGGCGGCAAGATGAAATTGGATCGCGCGGCGGCGGAAAAAGCCATACAGACCCATTTGGCAGATCCCCTGGGCATCAGTGCGACCGAGGCCGCCTGGGGTGTACACGAAACGGTCACCGCCAACATGGCCCAGGCCGCGACAATTCACGCCATCGAACGTGGCCTGGATGCAACCCGTTTCGCCATGCTGCCAATCGGTGGCGCCGGCCCGGTGCATGCCTGTAGCATGGCGCAAAAAATGGGCATCGGGTGTCTGATCTGCCCATCGGGTGCCGGCGTCGCATCCGCCATCGGGATGCTGGCGGCGGCCAAGTCATTTGAGCTTGGCCGTGCCGCACCAGCCGAGCTTTCGGTCCTGGATTTCGCCAAGGCCGCCGAATTGTTACGCGAGATGGCTGGGGAAGCGGCAGCTCTGGTCGCCAACGCTGGCGCCGGGGAGGCAGAGGTAACGCAACGCTTCAGCGCCATGATGCGCTATCTGGGCCAGGGCTATGAAATCGAGGTGCCCGTGACGCTGGAGATGGTCGAACGGCAAGACCACGATGGCCTGTTGGAGAACTTTTCCGAAAGCTACCGCAATCGCTATGGACGCAGCGAAGATATGCCGGCGGAATTGTTATCCTGGCGGCTGGCAGTGACTGGGGAACGTTCCACTCTGGGGGATACCCTAGGCCAACGTGCGGTGGTGGGAGCCGCCGCGCCGGCCAGCAGGGCCACCCGCCCCGTTTGGTTCGACGATGCCTACGTCGAGGCACCAGTATACAAACGCGCGGACTTTGGCACCGGCAGCCGGATTGATGGCCCGGCCATTATCGAAGAGAACGAATCCACTTTGGTCTTGCCCACCGGCTTTCAATTGAATGTTGATGGGGCCCTGAACCTGATCTTGGAAGCGGCCTCATGACCGCGTCGACAATCACCTTTTTGGATTGGTTCGCGGCCCGTTTAAGAAGGGCTGGGCTGAACCGCGCATTTGGCGTGCCGGGTGGCGGCGCCAGCCTGGATCTGATGGAAGCGTTGCGCCGCCATGGCGTAGACACGGTGATCACCGCCCGCGAAGACGCCGCCGTCATGATGGCCGGGGTCTCTGGCGTGCTTGCCCAGGGCCCCGGCCTGGCCTTCACCACCAAGGGTCCGGGACTGGCGAATGCCGCCAACGGCCTGGCCTCCGCTGCACTGGACCGCATGCCGGCATTACTTGTCGCGGAATCCTTTACCGAGGGAGAGCTGGAATTTCTCTCGCATCAAGTCTATCCGCAGTCGGAGCTGGTCGCGCCCCTGTTGCGTCAAGGTCAGGGCCCAGAACTACCGTCGGACCGGGATGCAGTTGAAGGCTGGCTCAATGGCAGTGGTTCGGCACCAGCGGCAATGTTTCCATCCGCCTCGGACTTCAACCGGCAAATGTCCGATGATTGGCAGCCACCGGAAAGATCTGAAGTGGCATCACCGAGCCTTGAGCAGGCCCAATCTCTATTGCGCGAATGCAGCCGGCCTGTTGTCATTATGGGGTTGGAGGCGGCCAATTCAGGCCTGACCGCCAGTTTGCGGGCCTTTGCGGACAAGCTTGCCGCGCCCGTGCTATGCACATACATGGCTAAGGGCTGTGTCCCTGATGACGATCCACATTATGCCGGCATCTTCACCGGCGGCGCTATCGAGCAGGCTGCAATGGAGTCCGCCGACCTGATTGTCCTGGTCGGTCTGGACCCAGTTGAACTGTTGCGCAAACCCTGGGCCTTTTCCGCCCCCGTGCTCGACTTGGCGGAGCGCGCCTACGATCCGCACTACATGTCGCCGGCGGGACGGGTCATCGCGCCACTGCAAGAAACCTTGGTGGCCCTCGCCGGCAGGATTGACGGCAGCAGTTGGGATCAGGCCGAAATCGCCGAACTTCGGGACGGGTTTTTGCGTGGCATGGAAAGCGGCGATAGCGGCGGGCTGTCATCCACCTCGGTGGTCAAGGCTACGCGTGATGCCTTTGTCGCTCACCCCAGGCTATGCGTCGATGCCGGCGCCCATATGTTTTCCGCCTGCGCCTTTTGGCCAGGCAAGGCACCGCGCGATGTCCTGATCTCCAACGGCCTCGCCTCCATGGGTTTCGCGGTGCCGTCAGCCATTGCCGCCGCTCTGCACGAGCCTGAACGCGGCGCCATCGCCATGACCGGCGACGGCGGCTTCCTGATGTGCCTGGGCGAATTGAAAACGGCGGTGGAGACGAAGGCCAACGTGACCATCATCGTCTTCAACGACGGGCGGCTATCACTGATTGACATCAAACGAGAGGACCGGCAGATGGCAGATCTGGGATTAAGTTGGTCAGCGCCGGATTTCGCCACCGTAGCGCGCGGTTTCGGTTTCGAAGCCTGGCAGGTGGATAAGGATGACGAACTGACGGCGGCCTTGGAAGCCACCGCAAATGCAACTGGCCCGCGCCTGGTTGATATCAGGATCGATACCAGCCCTTATCGGGAGCAGCTGCGCGCCCTGCGCGGCTAATGCCTTAGACGCGGTCGGCGCCGTAGTACAGCATCACCTTGTGCTGGGCCTCGGTGAAGAACAGCCAACGCTCCAGAACCACGCCGAGGCTGACGGACACCGCCGCCAATGCCGCCGCAATTAGGCCGAGTTGGCCGGACGTTGCCGCCTGGATCACGATCAGGAGCAGCGGCACCAGAAACGCCAACATATGGGTCAGACGGCGCAGCTTGCCAGCATGCTTCCGCGCCACGGTAAAGCCCATTTCCTTGAGCAGGTAATTGTCCTGCATATGGGGCGGATCAAGTGGGCGCACATTGCCAAGGCTTTCCAGCCCGGTGGCGGAGGCAATGGTGCTATCACCAACATTGCTATCGATGACGCGCCAATAAGCAATCTTCAACAACCAAGCCGCCACCAGTGCGATCAAACCTTCATTACCACCGAAAATAGGGTCGGGGCAGGGCTGCCAAGACTTCGAATCAGCCGCCGGTCGCCGCTTCGGCCAAGCGCTGGTCTTCTTCCAGCTGATAACGCGGGGTCGTATCCCGGGGCGAGCGCACATCGTCGGCGCTTTCGTCCGTAGCCGCCGATTTCCAGGCATCGCCTTCGGGCCAAGTCTGGTTCAGATTGACGATCTGGCCCGGTTCAGACAAGTTTTCCAATACCGACATGGCCTCCCGTGCGATGGCAAGTTGTTGCTCCGGCGCAAAAAGTGGGCCGCCGCCATGACCCAAGGGAAAATCGAAAAAAACGGCGCGGGGTGGCGCACCGAACTTAACAATATCCAGGGCCGTACCCACTACTATGGTGGCAATGCCCCGTTCTTCCAGGTAACGCGCGATCAGACACACGGTCTGATGGCAGACGGGTCACAATGGAACCAGATAGGCGACATCCACGCCCTCGGCGGCAAAGGCTTCGTATATGGTGGGGGCGACTTCCTCGTCCACGCGCCGTTTGGAATAAACCGCGCCCATGCAGGAGAAGAAATTCTCCGCCAGGCCGCCGATCACGCCTTCATCCGCCAGCTTCCGCAATGGCTCAATAGGAAAGGCGCAATTAGGATCGCGCCGGGCATCTGGCAGATAATTCTCCGTCAGATGGGAAAAGCGCAGATTTTCCACCGGCGTATCCGACGGGATCAGCCGATGCGAGGTATCGTCCTTGTAGAAATAGGCCTCCTGCCCGGCCACATAAGTCCCCGCCGTGGTCATCATGCCAACGCGGCATTCCGACAGCGGTTTAGCCAACCGTGCCCACGGCGGCGTATCCGTCGCCTCGTGCCAGCCATAGGGAGCATAGCCCATCTTGCTATACTTCTCCCTGATGGTTCTCATATATTCAACCGTGTTCACGGCTATACTCCTTATCCTGCTCAAGCTTCATATTAGGCCAGCCTGGGACCATGCTCAACCATCGGCAAGTGCCCGGGAAATTACAATCTTCTGGATATCATTGGTGCCTTCATAGATACGGTAGACACGAACATCGCGGAGGATCTTGGCAACCGGGAAATCCTCCAAGTAACCGTAACCGCCGAAGGTCTGCATGGCGGCGGAAGCCACCTTTTCGGCCATGTCCGAGGCGAATAGCTTGGCCATGGAGGCTTCTTTCAGGCTGGGCGCACCACTGTCGTGGATTTCAGCGGCATGCAGATACAGCCGCCGCCCGGCCTCGATCTGGGTTGCCATCTCGGCTAGGCGGAAGGCCACCGCCTGATGTTCCATGATCGGTTTGCCAAAGGCTTCCCGTTCCTGGGCATAGGCCAACGCCGCCTCGTATGCGGCCCGTGCCCCGCCCACGGCCTGGGCGGCAACACCGATACGGCCCGCTGAAAGGTTCGCCAGAGCAATCCCGAGGCCGCGGCCTTCCCGGCCCAGCAGATCGGAGGCCGGGACCACCATATCCTCGAAGGCCAAGGCACAAGTGTCGTTGGTGCGGTGGCCCAGCTTACCTTCCTCGCGCAGCACCTGATAGCCCGGATTATCCGTCGGTGTCAGGAATGTAGAGATGCCGCGCTTGCCCGCGTCCGGATCGGTGACCGCGACAATCATGGCGACATCGGCGCGGCGCCCGGCGGTGATGAAGCTCTTGCGACCATTCAGAACAAAATTCCCGCCGTCCCCCCCAGTACGTTGCGCGCGGGTCAGAATGGATGCGGCATCCGATCCTGTATGGGGCTCCGTCAAGGCAATGCAACCGATCGTCTCTCCGCTGGTCAAGCCGGGGAAAAAGCGCTGCTTTTGCACTTCAGTACCGTGGTCGCGCAGGGCCGCCAAAACCGGTGAATTGTTCGCCGCCATCAGATTGGCAATACCACCGTCGGCGGCTGAAATCTCCTCCATGGCCAGGACGTAAGAGACGAAATCCGCCCCGGCCCCACCCCATTCGGGATCAGTGCAGATACCCATCAGGCCTGCCTGCCCCATTTTGTGCAGCAGCTCCCTTGGCACGCCTGATTTGTCCCACTGCTTGATATTGGGGAGGATCTCAGTCTTGGCGAAACGCCGCGCCGTATCCTGGATCATTCTCTGTTCGTAATTCAGGAGCATGCTATCTGGCGGAACTCCTGCCAGCGACCATGAAAATCTCCGCCTCCTCCTCATACCAATGATCCATACGGTCCCAATAAAATGCCACATAATCCTGGATCTCGGCGGTCTCGGGATAGGGCGAGGGATAGCCCCAGACGGCGTTCTCCGCCTCCCTGTCGCCAACCTTCACGCTCCAATAGGCAGCACATCACCCTTGAAGGGGCAGTGGGTGACATAGTCCGTCACGGCCAGCAAATCCTGGCGCACATCGGCAAGGGGGAAGTAATAGACCGGGTCGTGCTTGCTTTCGCACAAATACTGCACGTGGGTGGAATCCACGATAGTCTCGCCATTGAAGACGACACGGATGCGTTTCGGACAAGCCTCGAAATGCACATCATAGTCGGGGTGCTTGTCATAGAGTGATGAGCGCTGGGCGGTCTCTGTCATGGTTCATCTCCCAGTCCGTATCATCGCCTTGTTCGTTGGCTGGCGCAATGCCATGCTAGGCAAAGCTAGCTTTCAACGTATGAGGAGTACCATCATGGCAAGCCTGAATCGAGGTGATTTAAAGGGCAAGGCGCAGACCGTGCTTGGCGTCGTTGAACCTGAGCAGTTGGGCCAGACCTTGATGCATGAACACCTGCTTTGGGACATCCGCACCCCGGCGATGCAAGCGAACCCTGACCAGGGACCGGAGATCAGCCTGTGTAACTGTTGGCAAATGAGTTACGGCAGCCTCAAGGCGCCCAACAATTATGTCTTCTTCGACCGCGAAATCGCCATCGCCGAAGTTGAGCGCATGCGCACGGCGGGCGGCGAGACCATCGTGGAACTATCGACCGGCGGCCTGGCCCCCGACCCCGACGGCCTGATCAAAATTGCCCACGCCACCGGCACTCATATTGTCATGGGTTGCGGCCACTATGTTGACGACTATCAGGACCCGGCAAACCGCGAGCGCGATATCGATAATTTCGCCGCCGAGATGGTGGCGCAGATCTATGAAGGCGCCTGGGGTAGCAGGGCCCGCGCCGGTATCATCGGTGAAATTGGCTGCCAATCACCCTGGACGGATTTGGAACAGCGGGTCATGGCTGGCGCCCTAATCGCCCAGCAGGAAACCGGCGCAGCCCTGAACATCCACCCAGGCCGACACGCGGATCAGCCGCAAGAGGTGGCGGATTTCATTGCTGCCCGTGGTGGCGATACCTCGCGCCTGATCATCAGTCACGTTGACCGCACGGTCTTTGATGACGAACGCCTGTTCCGCCTGGCCGATAGCGGTTGCGTCATTGAGCTGGACCTGTTCGGCCAGGAACAGTCGTTTTATGGCCTAAACTTAGAGATCGACCTGCCCAACGACGCCGACCGGCTACGCTGGATCCGCCGCCTGATAGATCGTGGCCATCTGGATCAAGTCGCGATTTCCCACGATATCTGCTACCGTAGCCGGCTCAGCCGTTTCGGCGGTCACGGCTATGGCCACATCTTCGACAACATCATTCCCTTGATGAACCGGCGCGGTTTCTCGGAAGCGGAGATCAACCGTATAATCGTGGAAACGCCACGGCGCCTGCTTACATTCGTCTAACCACCGGTAAAGTTTGGCTTCCGCTTGTTGGTAAAGGCGGTTACCGCTTCCTGGTGGTCGGATGAGAAATTGGACTGGGTTTCGACGCTGATGGACAGGTCCATCATGGAATGGGCCAGCTGGCGCAGGGGAATATTCGTCACCTGCTTGGTCCAGCGGATCGATTTTGAGGCGCCGGACGCCAAGCGCCGGGCCAGGCCATAGACCTTGTCATCCAATTCATCGGCACTGACCACATGATTGATCAGGCCAATACGCTCCGCCTCGGTGGCGGACATCAGATCGCCGGTGAAGAGATATTCCTTGGCCCGCGCGAAACCAACCAACTGCGGCCAGATGACGGCACCACCATCACCGGCGACCAGGCCGGCATTGACATGGGGATCGCCGATCTTGGTGTGATCGGCAGCGATGATGATATCGCAGAACAGCGCAACAGTGGCGCCGAGGCCGACCGCATGGCCGTTAAGACGGGCAATAATCGGCTTGTCACATTCCAGCATGCGGAAAATGATGCGCTTGGCCTCAGGCACGATCTCGTCCCACTGCGCGGGATCGTCGATTTTCTTTTGCATTGCGACAACATTGCCGCCAGCGGAAAAGGCGCGTCCAGCCCCGGTCAGGACAACAACATCGACCTCAGGATCATCATGAATATCACTCCAGATGCGCGACATGGCATTGTGCAGGCCCGGCGTAAAGGCATTCATGGCGTCCGGCACATTGAGGGTAACCGTCATGACGCCATTGTTTTTTTCGACCAGCAGGTCCTGGTAAATACTGTAATCAATCATTTGTTGTTTCCTCCATATCCTGTTCTTTGTTGTTTGTTGTTCGGTTCCGCCGAAAATATTTTAGGCCTGCCTAAAAGAGGGCAATAATCTAGCAGTCCAACAATACGGCTTCCAAGTCATCAACTCCAATCGGCCAATCGAACCACTGGATTCGCACCCTACTCCCCAATCGCGGCAATGGTTTGCGCAATCAAGGGGTCCAGGGCCGTACCGCTCAACCACCGGGCCACCAGCACCAGGTCATGGGCCGGTTCGACCAGGATCGTGTTGCCCCCGGCGCCGACCGCCGCCACCGCGCCAGCAGAAGCACTGGAATAACGGGCCCGGTCCGTGTTCAGCCACCACATATAGCCGTATTCAGGGTTAATGGCACAGGGCGTGAACATCGCGTCGATCCAGCCTTCGGCCAGCAACTGCCGGTCATCCCAGGCGCCCCTTTGCAATATTAACTGCCCCAACTTTGCCTGATCCGAGGCGCCGATCCACAAACCGCCGCCCCAGTGCGACCCGCCTGGCACAGATGGCATCTCGACCCCATCTATGGTCACGGTGGCATTGCGGTAGGCGTTCCAGGACCAATCATTCGAAGCCCCGATGGGTTCCATGATGCGTTCCCGCAGTACATCCGCCAAGGGCCTACGGAACAGGTGCAGCAGTGACAGGCTCAAACGGTTGACGCGGACGTCGTTGTATTCCCAATGACTGCCCGGCGCGCCCAGATCCCTGTGCTGGCCCTTGCGGGAATTATCAGGCTCCGCGCCCAGTTGTCTGTTGCGGTCGATCAGGTCTGATTTGGAAAACAGTGTGCCTTCCCATTCCGAGGTCTGTTGCAACAGATGCAGCCAGGTGATGTCCCGGTTCTGGGCCGAGGAAAAATGATCGTCCAGCGATGTATCGGCCACCCGGTCGTTGATATCGACAATCAGGCCGTCCGCCAACGCCAATCCAGTCAGGATGGCAAGATAGCTTTTCGCCACGGAAAAGGTCATGTCCGCGCGCATCACATCGCCCCAGGTGGCCGCAACCTGGCCATGACGCATGATCACCCCGGCTGGGCCGCCGCGCGGCGTGGTTGGGCCCAGGATCTCGTTCCAGGGCGGCGGTTCGAATTCTCCCTTGCCCAGTTGATCGTCGATATTCCGGGACCAATTGATTTCATTAGCAAGGGCGAAGGCCACCGCGTCAGACAAACGGGATGGCGAGAAACCGGCACATTGCGGCTCAACAGCTATTGTCTCTAACATGCGCGCAGTGTAGCACGGCTGCGGGATGCGAAGACAATTTGCATCAATTGAAAAAGAGGCAACCATGGCTCTGCCCAAGAAAAATAACCTCAAGGATGTATCCACGGCAATGCAGGCGGCTTTGATCCAGCGGCTGGTTCGCGCCCGCCCCTTGGCCAACGCGGTCAGAGGCAAGGGATGCAAGGCGGCTTGATGAAAGTATCATTTTGGATTGCCGCACTGGGCATTCTGGCGGCCCTGGCACTGGCCTTTATCCCCATCGGGGGTCTGGCGCCGGGGGATGTGGTTTTCGCGGGCTTCCAATCGGCCGGCTTTTGGATGGTCTTCGGCGGTCTGGTGATCGGCGTCGGCGTACGCGCCACGGGCCTGGCGGAACGTCTGGCCCATGGCGTCGGCCGGCGCTTTGGCCACCGATACGCGGCGATTATTTCGGGCACAGTGATCCTGGGCCTAGTCATGGCCTTTCTGATGCCATCGACCATGGGACGGCTGATGATCCTGATGCCCATCGTACTGGCAATGGCGAACGGCTTTGGCTATCAAGCCGGCAGCAACGGCCGGGCGGGCATGGTATTGGCGATATCCTTTTCCACCATGATCCCCGGTTTCGCCATCATGCCGGCGACTGTGCCGGCCATGGTGGTGATCGGCGCCTCGGAAACCTTGTATGGCACTACCCCGACCTATGGCATCTGGCTGCTGCTGCATTTTCCCATCCTGGGCGCCCTAAAAGCGGTTATTATTGGCGTTCTGGTAATCTGGCTGTTTCCCGAGGCGGATGCGAAAGCGCCTGCGGAGCATGCTGAAGTCCCAGCCGCCATGGCGAGGCGGGAACGTTTAATGACACTGATGTTGTTGCTAGCCCTGGCCCTTTGGATGACGGACTTCCTGCACCATATTTCCCCGGCCTGGGTTTCCCTGGGCGTGGCCACCGTTATTGTCCTGCCTTTTATCGGCATCGTCGGCGCGCGGGATTTTGACGACAAAATACAGCTTAGCACGCTGCTCTATGTCGCTGGTATGCTAAGCATGGGCGTCTTGGTGGCCCACGGCGGCACCGGCGATTTGCTGGCGAAATCCGTGCTGCCTCTGCTCAGCCTCGGCCCTGGTGAGACTGTCTGGAATTTTGCCGCCGTGGCCGGCCTGTCCAGTGGCCTGGCGATGTTCGCGACCCAGCCCGGCGTACCGGCGATCCTGATGCCCTTGGTCGGCCATATGGCGGAAGCGGCCGATTTGCCGGTCATGGCGATGTTGATGCTGACGGTGGTCGGCTATAGCACGGTGATTCTGCCCTTTCAGGCCCCGCCCCTGGTCGTCGCCATGCAACTGGGCGCCGTGCCCATGCGCCAGGGCAATAAATTATGCCTTTGGTTACTGGCGGTTACGGTCTTTGTACTGTTGCCTCTGGATTATCTGTGGTGGCGCCTGCTAGGTTGGCTGCCATGACCGTTCACATAGTTAAACTTTGCGTTGGCATCGATTCGATCGAGCATCTGACCCGCTTTCAGGAAGGCCGCCGGGCCCAGTTTGAGGCCTTGGGCCTGCCGGCGGAGAATGTCCACCGCACCCGCCACCGCCCGCGCCGGGACGGGGATGTTCTGGACGGCGGATCCCTATACTGGATAATCAAGGGCTTCATCCGGGTGCGCCAGACCATCATCCGCCTAGACCATTTGCATGATGACGATGGCGGCAAACGCTGCGGCCTAGTGCTTGGCCCGGATCTGGTACGTACCGAACTGCGCGCCCGCCGACCGCACCAGGGCTGGCGCTATTTCGAGGCTAAGGACGCACCACCGGATCTACCCGCGCACATGCAAGCCGGGGAATGGAACCCGGACAGCCACGATGGCCCACCCCCCGAAATGGCCGCCGAACTGCGTGCCCTAGGCTTACTTTAGGGCGTGGCGAAGTCGCCGCGGAGCCACCCCTGAACCATTAGCGTATTCTCGATATTAATCGGGGCGCTGGGCCGCCGTCGCGGCTAGATAGCATAGGTTATAAACCCCGCCGGCGTTCACGAAAACGATGCACCAGGCGCAGACTCCACCAATAACCCAGAAAGGCCGAGCCAATGGCCCAGGGTATGCAGCCGATCAGCATGGGTGCGCCCCAGGCTTCGAATATGCCGACGGCATAGATCCACAGGGATTCGAAAAAAGTAGCGTCGGTCTGCAGCAATTTCATCAGCCGCTCCGAGAACACGGCGTAGCCGCCCGCCTCGCCCCAGCGGCCCAGCATGGCTTCGCCGGTAATCAGGAACGTGTAATAGATCGGCGGCACGGTGAAGATATTGGTCAGCCAGGTCCACAACATGCCGACCACGACATTGAAATCCCATGATGGGCGCGTCATGCGCACGACGGCCCAGATACCGGCCACGATGGCCATCTGGATACCCACCGTGGGCGTCATCGCGACAAGTAAACCAACAGCGACACCACGAGCCGTGTAGTCAGCGGCGTCGGGTGAGCGCAGGACCGGGATCACCAGACGCAGACGCAACAGACGTCGCAGCCGTTTCCAAGCGCTATGTTTTGCTGCCGCCATGCCTGTTCTAGCTCTTGCTCGTTTCGCCGCGCCTACCGATCCGCTTCATCACCGCGCTGCAGACAAACAGGATGGTTTCGCCCACGGAAATATGGCCCCGGACAAAAGCCATGCTGCCCGTGCGCCGAACCAGTTCGCCCCGCGCCTCAACTAGATCACCGGCATAACCGGCGGCGACAAATTCAGAATTGAAGGCCACGGTGACATAGGCGTCGTCGGGCTTCTCCTTGGCGGTGGCCGCCATGGTCAGATCCGCCATAGTCATCATCAGGCCGCCATGGATAACTTCATGGGAATTGGCGTGGTGGGCCTCGGTACGCAACACGAAGTGATGGCTGCCGTCGTCGAGCAGCCGCCAATAAAAAGGCCCGGCCTCGTTCTCGAACGGATCGACCGGGTCATAGATGGTATAGCCGGCCAATGGCGGCGGGGGTGTTTGTTTTGACATGCTATCGATCTAACATCTGCCGCCCATGATGGCGAGAGGCAAAAATCACACCGAGGGCCGCCTATATATAAGACTATCTAGATTGGAAGCCCCTTAAATAGAAGATTGAGCCCGGCCTTGCGAGGCCTTGAATTGATCCTTGCCGATATTGGCCGCGCGTTCCACCGCCGGGCGGGCACCAACCCATTTGAACCAGGCCCGCAGATGCTCGAATTCCTTCAGATCAATGCCATAGGCCTTGTAGCCCCGGATCCAGGGCCAGCAGGCCATGTCGGCGATGGAATAGTCACCGGCCAGAAAATCACGGTCGGCCAGACGGTCGTTCATCACACCGTACAGGCGTATTACCTCGTTGGTGTAGCGTTCGATCGCATACTCGATCTTGTCCGCCTTGTAGTTGCGGAAATGCGCCGCCTGGCCGGCCATGGGGCCCAGGCCCGCCATCTGCCAGAACAGCCATTGTTCCACTTCCGTGCATTGGCGCTGTTCGACGGGATAGAACCAGCCGGTCTTGTTGCCCAGATATTGCAGAATGGCGCCGGATTCGAAGACTGAGATCGGCTCCCCGTCAGGCCCATCGGGATCGACGATAGCCGGCATGCGCCCATTCGGCGAAATGGCCAGAAAATCGGGGGCGAATTGCTCTTTCTTGGACAGATCCACCAGCTTGATGTTGTAGGGTAGGCCGCACTCTTCCAACATAATGGCGATTTTCCAGCCATTCGGCGTGGGCCAGAAATAGAAATCGATGGGCACCATATGTCAGCTTCCTTCCCCTACGCCACGAGACTGGCCCGCCGAAACGGCTCCAGCCATGGAATGGATTTATGATCGCATTCTTGCCAGTCCGCAAGCGACTCCAACAAATCCAAAATTGCTCTATGATCCAGGCAACAATTTAGAACACAGTTACGTCTTGGGAGGACGAAATGGATCTTGGCTTGGATCTACCACAGAAACGCATCGACGCATTTGTAAAATCTGGCGCCTGGGTTGACCGGACCCTGTTCGACTATCTCGATGACGTGCTGGCCCATGATCCCGATCTGCCCGCTATCACCGATTACAATGGCGAAACGGGACAGAGTACCTCGCTAAGCTATGGCGAGTTGGATCGGATATCCCGGCGTCTCGCCCTGGCCTTGATCAAGCTGGGTGTGGGCAAGCGCGACGTGGTATCGTTGCAGATGCCGAACTGGTGGCAGTTCACCGCCATGCATCTCGCCTGTGCCCGCATCGGCGCCATCACCAATCCGTTGATGCCGATTTTCCGGGAACGGGAATTGAGCTTCATGCTGGGCTTCGCCGAAAGCAAGGTGGTGATCACGCCGCATATCTTTCGCGGTTTTGAATACAAGCCGATGATCGAATCCATCCGTGGTGATCTACCCAATTTGAAGCATGCTTTTTATGTCGGCGGCGCGGGTGCGGATGACTTCGCCACCGCCCTGCTGGACGAAGCGCTAGAAGATACGGCGGACGCGGACGCCACCCTGGCGACCCTGCGCCCTACTCCGAACGATGTCAACGAAGTGATCTACACTTCCGGCACCACGGGCCAGCCAAAAGGCGTAATGCATACAGCCAACAGCACCTTGAGCCATTTGAAGAACTGGACGACGCATCACCATCTAAGTAGCGAAGACAAAGTATTCATGGCCTCGCCCCTGGCCCATCAAACTGGCTTTCTCTACGCCATTCTGATGCCGGTCATGCTCGGTGTCGAAGTGGTGCTGCTGGACCGCTGGAGTGCCCCCGTCGGCGTGGAGTTGATCCAGAAACACGGCGCTACCTTCACCATGGGGGCAACGCCGTTCCTCAGCGACCTCGTGGAAATGCCCAATGTGGAGGATTTTGATCTTTCCAAGTTGCGCACCTTCGTCTGCGCTGGCGCTCCGGTGCCGCCGGCCCTGGTGCAAAAGCAGTCGGAGAATTTCACCTTCAAGGTGCTATCGGGATGGGGCATGACAGAGTGCGCCTGCCCCACCATCTGCAGCCCCGATGACCCCAATGAAAAGGTCTGGACCTCCGACGGCGGCCCTCTGCCCCATTCGGAAGTAATCGTCCATGGGCCAGACGGCAAACCCCTACCCCAGGGCAAGGAAGGCATTCTAAAGGTACGCGGCCAGTCCATGTTTGTGGGCTATTTGAAAAAGCCTGAAATGCATGGCACCGACGGCGACGGCTGGTTCGATACCGGCGATCAGGCCTTCATGCATCCGGACGGCTATATCCGCATCACCGGCCGGGCCAAGGACATCATCATCCGCGGTGGCGAAAACATCCCCGTGGTCGAGGTCGAGGACGTGCTCTACCGCCACCCAAGCGTGGCCGAGGTAGCGGTGGTCGGCATCCCCGATGATCGCATGGGCGAGTTGGGCTGTGCCTTCGTCACCCTGCAGGCCGGCAGCAGTTTGGATATGGCGGGCATGATCCACTATCTCGAGGAAACCAAGACGGCCAAGCAATACTGGCCGGAGCATCTGGAAGTGATCGACGAAATGCCGCGCACCCCCAGCGGCAAAATCCAAAAGTTCAAACTGCGCGACATGGCAAAAGAGTTCAGCCGGTAGCATCATGAGTGAGGATGGCGCCGCAAGGCAGCAACAGGACGAAACCCGCGACAATTGGGTCCTTCGGGCCGGCGCCTGGAATGAACAGGCCGATCATCTCGCCCGTCTAGCCGGGGGCCTGAACGAACCATTGATTGCCGCCGCCGGCGTCACGCCGGGCCATCAGGTTCTGGACCTGGCCTCGGGCGTGGGGGAGCCGGCGATCTCCATTGCGGCCCTGGTGGGCCCGGACGGCAGCGTCACGGCTTCCGATCTGGTGGCCGAAATGCTGGCCGGGACCGAGCGCCGAGCGAAGGAACAAGGCGTCGCCAACATGGCCTTTCGGGTCACGCCCATGGAGGAACTACCCTTCGACGACGACAGGTTTGACGTCGTAACCTGCCGCCTGGGCCTGATGTACACACCGTCGCCCGAGCGCGCCCTGGCCCAGGCCCGCCGCGTGCTGCGCCCCAGCGGCCGCGCCGCCTTTCTGGTCTGGGGCCCGAAGGCGGACAACAGCCAATTCGGCATTGTCGACAGGGTATTGGACGAGGTCACCAGCATCGACCCCCACGAAGGCGCCTTCACACCGACCCGCCTGGGCAATGACGGCGCCTTGAATGCATTGTTCGAGGCCGCCGGTTTCAGCGCCTGGGAAGAACAGGAATTGCGGTTCAGTCCCCGCGTGGATCTGGACAGCAAATTCTGGCGCCCGCAACTAGCCCTGCGTCTGGGCGCCCACCTGGCCAAAATGGATGACGCCGAGCGCCAACGCATCGACGACGCCATGCGTGAAACCTATGTGGATTTGTTGGATGGCGACCGCGTGCAGCTACAGGTGCACGCGCGGATCGGCGTTGGCACAGTCTAGAAGCGCTGCCCCACGCGTCCGTATGGACGGGCTGTTGGGGGCTTGCTAGAGTATTCCCAACATTCATTAAACGCCGTGCCGCCGGCTTGACCGGTGCTGTGGCCAACAGCAAAAAAATGCATCAGGATGGGGAAATGCCTAATTCGAGTAGTAACGAGTCCGATCAGCACGAAGTGATCATCATCGGGGCCGGCGTGACCGGGATCTATCAACTGTATCGGCTGCTGGAGCTCGGCGTCGATGTCACGGTGCTGGAGGCCGGGGCTGGGCCTGGGGGGACGTGGTATTGGAACCGCTATCCGGGCGCACGCTTTGATTCAGAGAGCTATAGTTATGGCTACTCCTTTTCCAAGGAATTGCTGGAAGAGTGGAACTGGTCGGAGCATTTCGCCGGTCAGCCGGAAACCCTGCGTTATTTGAACCACGTGGTGGACAAGTTCGACCTGTCCAAGCACATGCAGTTCAATTGTAAAGTGGAGTCGTCAGTCTTTGATGAAGACAGCAACACCTGGGGCATACATTTGGCCGATGGCCGCACCCTGACCACGCCGGTGCTGTTGACCGCCGTTGGCATGCTGTCCGCCCCCACCATGCCAATCATTCCAGGCGTGGAGAGCTATCAGGGCGAGGCCTATCACACCTATTATTGGCCCCAGGAGCCGGTGGATTTCACCGGCAAGAAGGTCGCCGTGCTGGGCACCGGGGCGACGGCGGTGCAGATCATCGGCGAGATCGCCGACAAGGTCGGCGAGATGACGGTGTTTCAGCGCCGCCCAAACTGGTGCGCGCCCCTGCATAACAGCAAGATCAGCGATGAAGAGATGGCCGGGATCAAGGCCTCCTACGACGAAATCTTCGCCCGCTGCAAGGAGACGCCGGGCGGTTTCATCCACGGCCCGGACCGGCGCAAGTTCGAGGAAGTCTCGGAAGAGGACCGCTTGGCGTTTTGGGAAGAACTGTATGCCTCTCCCGGCTTTGGCGTCTGGATAGGCAATTTCCGCGATGTCCTAGTCGAGGAAGGCCCCAACGAAGCGTTTAGCGAATTCATCGCCGACAAGATTCGCCAGCGGGTCGATGATCCAGCCACGGCGGAAAAGCTGATCCCCAAGGATCACGGCTTTGGCACCCGCCGGGTACCGCTGGAAACGCGCTATTACGAAGCCTACAACCGCGACAATGTGCATCTCGTGGATATCAACGAAACACCCATCGAATGCATCACCCCGGCAGGCATCAAGACCTCCGCCGAGGAGCATGAATTCGATGTGATCGTCTACGCCACCGGCTTTGACGCCATCACCGGCGCCTTTGACCGCATCGAAATCAAGGGTGTTGGCGGCCAGAAACTGAGCGACAAGTGGATGGACGGGCCAATCACCTATCTTGGCCTGCAGGTCGTTGGCTTCCCCAATCTAATCACTCTGGCGGGACCTCAGGGCGGCTCCGTCTCCACCAATTTCCCCCGTGGCATCGAGGAAGCGGTGGATTGGGCCACGGATCTATTGCTCCACATGCGCGAGAACGATTACAGCCGCATCGAGGCCAGCCAGGTGGCCGAGGACGAATGGACGGCGCATGTGAAGGAGACCTATAAGTATTCCCTTCTGGGCAACAGCCAGTCCTGGTTCACCGGCTATAACTCCAACGTCGCGGGCCATGATAAGCTGCGTTATATGATTTATAATGGCGGCGCGCCGCGCTTTCGCCAACGCCTGGCCCAGGTCGCGGCGGATGGCTACGCGGGCTTCGATTTCAGCTAAGGGCGAGGATAGGCAGCATGGCCATTTTGGAATGCTTTTTCGATTGTTCCAGTCCCTGGACCTATCTGGGCTTTCACAATCTGCAGCCCCTGGCCGCCGAGTTGGATGTCGAGATTACCTGGCGCCCAATCCTGGTTGGGGGGCTGTTCAATACGGTCAATCCATCCGTCTATCACAGCCGGGAATATCCGGTACCGGCGAAACAGAATTATATGCACAAGGATCTGCAAGACTGGGCCCGTTACAGCGATATCAAGATTTCCTGGCCCATGACGATCTTCCCCATCAACAGCGTCAAGGCCATGCGCGGCTGTATTGCCGCCGGCCGCCAGGGCAAGCTGGTGCCCTATGCCACCGGCGTGTTCGAGTCCTATTGGGGCCAAGACAAGGATATCACCCAGGACGATATTCTGGCGGACATCGCCAGCGCCGCCGATCTTGATCCTGTGGAAATGGCGGCGGCAATGGCGACGGATGAGATCAAGGCCGAATTGCGTGGCAATACTGAGGATCTGGCCAAGCGGGGCGGCTATGGTTCACCTACTTTTTTCGTCAACTATGACGATATGTACTTTGGAAATGACCGCATGCCTTTGATCCATGCGGCCCTGACTGTATAGTCGGTAACCCACTCCTCTAGTAGACGGACTAGCATCAAATGACGGCGGATATTATTGACGGCAAGGCCTTTGCCGTGGGCCTGCGTGGCATGGTGGCCCTGCAAAGCGGACAGTTGAAAGCGGACCACAGCCTGGTGCCAGGCCTAACCGTGGTGATCGTGGGCGAGGATCCGGCCAGCCAGGTCTATGTCCGCAACAAGGGCAAGATCGCAGTGGAAATGGGCTTCCTCTCGGACACCATTCGCCTGGCCGAAGAAACGACCCAGGGTCAATTGCTCGACGTGGTCGCAAACTTGAATGAAGACCCCGCCGTGCATGGCATCCTGGTACAGCTGCCCCTGCCAAAGCATATTGACGAAGGCGCCATTATCCTGGCCATCGATCCCAACAAGGACGTAGACGGCCTGCACCCAATCAATGCCGGGCGTCTGGCCAGCGGGCAAAGCGCCCTGGTGCCCTGCACCCCGTTGGGCTGTTCCATGCTGCTGGCGGACCAATTCGGCCAGGGCGGGATGAGCGGCAAGCGCGCGGTCATGGTCGGCCGCTCCAATCTGGTGGGCAAGCCCATGGCGCAGCTGCTGTTGGCGGAACATTGCACGGTGACCATCGCGCATTCACGGACCCAGGACCTGCCGGCCATCTGCCAGGAGGCTGATATTCTGGTCGCCGCCGTGGGCGTGCCGGAAATACTGGGCGGCGATTGCATCAAGCCGGGCGCCGTGGTGATAGATGTGGGCATGAACAGGATTGACGCCGGAGGGGGCAAGACGCGTTTGACCGGCGATGTGGATTTCGATGCGGCGAAAGAGATCGCCGGCGCCATTACCCCGGTGCCGGGAGGCGTCGGACCCATGACCATCGCCTGTCTGATGGTCAACACGGTGACGGCGGCCTGCTGGGCCGCTGGCATAGATACCGGCCCCGCGGCATGAATTAGGTGAAGTTGGAGGTTGAAGATGCGTTTTCGGCAGTTTGTTTTCGTGGCCGAGGATTTGGAAACAGCGGTGATCGATATCGGCGCCACCCTGGGCCTGGCGGTTTGCTACAACGATCCCAATGTGGCTGAATTCGGTCTGCACAATGCTCTTCTGCCCATTGGCGGTGACTTGATCGAGGTTGTCGCTCCCTTCAAAGAAGGCACCACCGCCGGACGCTACCTGGAACGGCGCGGAGGAGACGGCGGTTATATGATCATCACGGAATGTGATGACGCCCTGGCCCATCGGGAACGTATCGAGGCCCTTGGCATACACGCCATCTGGCGCCATGACGACGACGATGCCCACGCTACCCATTTCCATCCCGCCGACGTGCCGGGCGCCATTCTGTCCATCGACGACATGGGCCCGGAAGGCAACCCGGCGGAAAAGCTGTCGCGCTGGAAATGGGCCGGCCCGAATTGGCAGGACTTCGTGCAGACCCAGAACACCGAGGCACTGGTGGCAGTGGAAATTCAGTCTGATGATCCGGATGCCCTGGCCAAGCGCTGGGGCGAGGTTCTGGACCTGGCCGTCGAGAGCATCAACGGCCTGCCGGCGGTCAAACTGGACAATGCCCATATCCGCTTTGCCGCCGACACGGACGGGCGCGGCGTGGGCATTGGCGCCATTGATGTCATGCCCGCCAACCGGGCCAATATCCTGGCCATGGCCGACAAGATGGCACTGCGCCGAGGGGACAGTCAGATCATGCTGTGCGGTGTGCGGGTCAACTTGGTCTAGCCATGAGCGGGGACGCGCTGAGTGCCAACCAGCGGCTGTATGCGCTGTTTGATCATCTGGGCCTGGAGCGGGCCCATTTCGGGGTGCAGAACACTGCCGAGTTAGATTCGATCATCGCCGCACGGCCGGAACTATTTGCCTCCCTGGCCTTGAGCGGCCTTAATCGTTTGCAGGCCGAAATTGTTATGCCCGTCGAAGACCGTCTGCTGTTGATGTACGGCGACGGCGGTGCCGGGGTCGATGCCATGGCAGCCTCGATGCCGTCCCTGCCTAATGCGGAGAGCTATTGCTTCAAGGATTACACGGTCCTGACCTGGTCCGACGTGGCTGGTGATCGCGGCGCGGAGATCGTGCCAAGATGGCTCGATTTTCTGAAACGGGCCGAGGCGCGGGCGCCGGCTTCGCGGCCAAATACCGATCAGCGCACCGGCGAGGTTGCCGGTATTAGCTATCGTATCGCCGGCCCTATCAACGGCGGCGGCCCGGCCCTGGTGCTATTGCCCATGTTGCTGTCCGCCTCGCAGTGGGAGCCTATTGTCGAGCGTTTGGCGCAACATTATTGCGTCATCTCGCTGGGCGGACGCCATCTGGGTGGGGTTGCCTTTATCGATGGCCGGGGCACGGACCCAGGCTATCTGCGCGGTGTCGAGATGCATGTTAAAGAGATCGGCATTCAGCCCGGCGAGACTGTGCTGGACGTGGGCTGTGGCCCCGGTTCCCTGGACCGTTGGCTGGCTCGCAAGACGGAAGGCGCCAACCCGATCACAGCGGTGGATGTGAACGGATATTTCCTGCGCGAGGCCGCCGTCATAGCCAAGGCGGAGGGGTTAAGCGAAATCATCAGCTTCGGCCCTGGTAATGCCGAGGAACTGCAATTTGCCGACAACAGCTTCGATGTAGTGATGTCCCACACAGTGATGGAGGAATGCAACGCCGACAAGATGCTGGCCGAACTGATCCGCGTCGCCAAACCGGGCGGCCGGGTCGGGGTCATGGTTCGGGCCGTGGATATGCGCAGCCTGTGGAACCTGCCTGTATCGGCCACCATCAAGGAAAAGGTCGAAGCACCCGTGCCGTCGGTAGGGATTGGCGGCTGCGCCGATGCCTCGCTGTACCGCCGTTTCGGGCAAAGCGGTCTGACCAACCTGAAACTGTTCCCCACCACCATGACCGTCTCCGATCCCGAGGGCTATACCTGGAAATATTACGAGCCGTATCTGTTTTCCATGCTGGACGATGCCGAGACAGCCGAATGGCACGCCGCCAAGGCCCAGGCCATCGCCGACAATTCCATCCTGCTGGCCCGCTGGCTACACTGCGCCGTGGGTACCAAGGTGGGATAGTTGTTCAAGGCGAGAACGCCTCAACTGCCCGCGATAGGCGGCTCAGTAACTTTTGCGGCAGCGTGGCTGGAAACGCATCGGCCATCGTGCGGTAGTACCAGCGGGTCCCCAGCGGGCCGCCGTTGAAACGATCCCAGACAGACTCCCCCAACAAGCGGTAGTCGGCAAGAATGCTTTCCGCATTATGGGTCTTGTCGGCAAGAACGACCAACAATGAGCGTTCCGGCTTGTTCGGCAGAGCCGCGATATAGTTTTCCTTGCGCAGACGCCATGGCAGGCGCGGTTCATCCCAGCTGTCGGTACAGTCGGCCACCATATCGGCGATGCCATCGCCGAACACGGCCCGGATCTCCGCCAGAGTTTTAATGCCGCCCTGGTCCTCAACCGCGTCATGCAGCAAACCGGCGATCGCCTGATCCTCGTCGCCGCCATGCTCGATGACCAACGATGCCACGGTCATCAAATGGGAAATATAGGGGATCGACGCAATCTTGCGGGTCTGCGCGCGGTGCAGATCGTGAGCGTAACGAAAGGCGCTATCAAAACGTTCTGTCAGCATTTTCAGCCGCGTTTCTTTACCAGCAATTTCTGCTCGCCTTCCAGGATCAGCTCCCGGCGTTGATTGTGCAGGGTGGAGCGCAAAACCACCACGCCCGTGCTGTGGCCCGGCTCCAGGGCGACGACTTCCAGCATGGGATAGACCGTATCGCCGGCGTAGAGCGGTTTCAGGAACTTGGAGGATTGTTCAATGAAGGCGATTAGGGCATCGCCAAAATAATGCGGCAGCATGCCCGCCCCCGGCGCGGTCTGGATCAAGGCCTGAAAACCATGGGCCAACAGATTTTCGTGCCCACGCGCCTGGCAATACGGCAGATCATAGTGGATTGGATGATTGTCGCCCGAAGCCAATTGGAAGGCCGCAAAATTGGCATCCGCGATGGTGCGCGAGGGGATGGGGAATTTATCGCCTACCGACACGTCCTCGAAATAATGCGTCTCGCTCATGGCATGTTTGGCGGGGTCAAAGCTCTCGTCAATATCCGGTTCGCCGCGCATGAGTTTTTCCTTCCAATGGCATCTGCTATAAATTCGCAATGATTGAGGTCGTGAAGGGTATTGAGCATGACGGCGGCGGAACTGCAAGAGAAGGCCTTGGTCATCGACGGCCTGTCTTATCATAGCGACGGCTATACGGGTGATTTGCGAACGGGCGGCGTTAATGCCCTGAATGTAACGATCGGACATTTCGAGGCGGATTTTGTCGAAAGCTGCGAACAAATCGCCGGCTGGCTGGCGTATATGTCGGCGCCAGACAGCGAATGGGCGCCGATCCGCCAAGCCGCCGATCTGGCAGCGGCCAAGGATGCCGGCAAAATCGGTCTAATCATGGGTTGGCAGAACATGCGCCCGGTAGCCGACGATCTGGACCGGATATACCTGTTTCATCAACTGGGCGTCCGGGTGATGCAGCCGACCTACAATTACCGCAACTTCATGGGCGATGGTAATCTGGAAACCGAGGACGCGGGCCTCAGCATACTGGGCCGTGACGCAGTGCGCGTTTTGAACGAATTGGGCATCGCCATCGACATCAGCCACGTGGGCGATCATACCGCCCGCGATATCCTGGAGCTATCCACGCAACCCGTTCTGGCCACCCATGTGGATGCGCGCGCCCTGACGCCCCTGCCGCGCAACAAGGACGATGATATCCTGCGCGCGGTCGCTGACAGCGGCGGCGTCATCGGGGTCAGCGTCTATGGCCCCATGCTGTGGAACGGCGACCGCAACCGCCGTCCCGGCATCGACGATTTCATCGGTCACCTGGAATACATCACCGAACTGGTTGGCATCGAACACATGGGCTTCGGCACCGATATCCCGGTCTCCAACGACCTGCGCCGTACCGCCCAGATCGCCTTAAACCGGCGCCTATGGTCCGGCATATCCGATTACGGCGACTGTTTTGGCCATGACATTCCGGCCCGCTATGCCGAAGGCGCCAACAACCACGCCAAACTACCCAACATCACCGCCGCCTTACTTGAACGGGGCTGGGCAGAAGCGGATATCACTGCCTATCTGGGCGCCAACTTCGCCAAGGTGTTCGGTGAGGTCTGGGGTGGTTGAGTGACGATCACACGAAAAAATGCCTGACCTTTTCGCCCTTACCGCCATTGGCGGAACATTCCTGATCGCCGGCATGGTCAAGGGCGTCATCGGCCTGGGTCTGCCCACGGTCAGTCTGGCGCTATTGACGGTGACGCTTGACTTGCCTAGCGCCATGGCACTTTTGCTGGTGCCGTCATTTATCACCAACCTCTGGCAAGCAGTGGTGGGCGGCCAGGGCGGCGCCATCCTGCAGCGGATCTGGCCGTTCCTGCTATTGGCCACAGGCACGGTCTGGATCGGCGCCATCGCTTTGCGGCAGGTGGATCTGTCACTACTGTCGGCGCTGTTGGGCCTGTTGCTGGTTATCTATGGGGTGGCAAATCTGGCGGGCTTACGTTTCAGCCTGACACAACACCAGGCAGCCTGGCTCGGCCCCGTGCTTGGCACCGTCAACGGCGTCTTGACGGGCATGACCGGCTCGTTCGTGGTGCCGGGCGTGATGTTTCTGCAAGCCATCGGCCTGCCCCGCGACATGTTGATCCAGGCCATGGGAATATTGTTCACCCTCTCCACCTTGGCCTTGGCGGTGGCCTTGCAGCGCAATGCCTTTGTTACGGCGGAATTGGCTGGCCTGTCCGCCGCCGCCGTACCGCCGGCGATCATCGGTATGATCGCGGGCCAACGGCTACGGCAAAATTTGTCCGAACAACTGTTTCGTCGGACCTTTTTCATCGCCCTACTGGTATTAGGCACCTACATCATATTCCGGGCCCTGGGCGGTTAGGCGATTCTCGGCGCAATCTCGGCGGCGAAACGGGCAATCTGCCGCTGTTGCTCCCCAGGTTCCTCGCCGCGATAGCGGATGATGAAGCCCTGATAGCCCAGATCGCGAATGCGCTTAAAGTCGTCGATGATCTGGCCAATCGATCCGGTGCCCGGCTCCCGCCCACCATCCTTGGCCGCCACCGCGTCACCAATATTGATGAAGAGCTTGTGATGCAGGTGCAGACCGTCAAATGAACGCGCTGCGTCCTGGCAGAGCCTGCGAAGCACCGAGAGATGCTCGCCCAGCGCTTCAATGCGTAGGCCAACCGACAGCCAGCCATCGGCCAGTCGCACCACACGGCGCAAGGCCACCTTCGAGGTACCGCCAACCAGGATCGGCGGGTGCGGTCGCTGTACCGAAGCCGGATAGGAATGCACCGGATCGAAGCGATAGGTCTCGCCCTGGTAGGCCACCTCGCCACCCGCACAGATGGCCTTAAAAATCTCCAGATACTCGTCCGTGACCTTGCCGCGCCTGGCGAAATCGAACGCGTCCAGGGCGGCGAATTCCTCCGCCATCCAGCCGACGCCGGCGCCCAAGACGATGCGGCCATTGGAAAATACGTCCAGCGTGGTCAGCATGCGAGCCAGCAGAATGGGATTGCGGTGGGGCATTACCAAAACCGCCGTGCCGATTTTCACTCTATTAGTGGAGCCTACCAGAACACCCATGGTGGCGATGGGTTCAAGCAGCGGTTCATCGAGGGGCACTGGAAAACTACCGTCCACGCTATAAGGATAGTTCGAGGCAACCTTGGCCGGAAAGACCACGTGATCGGCCAGCCAGACAGAATGAAAACCCTCGCTCTCGGCCAGCAGGGCAAGTTTCAGAACCTCATGGGGCACAGCCAACCGGCCATAGACGCCAACATCCAGCCCAAATTCCATTTCGCTTACCATCCGCTGCTCCATATGTTTTCGCGGCCACGATAGGCAAAGCCGGCCGATAGGGTCAACATCATCTATACTCGGCCCCACCNGGGACAAAACAACGGATACGCGGCATGGACACGAACATTGATCTTTTAGCCGAGGCTCGGCAGATGCAGGTGCAAACCGTCGCCATGCGCCGGCGCATCCACCAGCAGCCCGAATTGGGCAACGATCTACGCGAGACCAAGTCGGTGGTGATGGCGGCCATCGCCGGCCTTGATCTGGAAATCATAGAGAGCAAGCAGACCTCCGGTATCATGGCGACCCTGCNCGGCGGAGCGCCCGGTTAGAGCTCGGGGCCGACAATATTGCTGTGCGGCGATAAGGATGCCCTGCCCATGAGCAAAGAAACCGGCCTGGACTTCGCCTCCAAGGTTGATGGCCGCATGTATAGTTGCGGCCATGACGCCCATACCGCCATGCTGGCCACCGCCGCGCATCTATTATGCAGCCACCGGGCACGCCTAAAGGGCAACGTCAAGTTCATGTTTCAACCGGGCGGGGAGGGCTACAAGGGCGCCAAGGGCTATCCGCCCACGATCAACGATGGCGCTTTCGTCGACCTGGAGGAAACAGCCGTGAGCAGGAATTTCGGCCAGGGCGCCTTTGCCCGCGATGCCCACCCGCGCATGGGGTCGGAGGATTTTTCTTATATCCTGCAACATTATCCCGGCGCCTTTGCTTTTCTGGGCGCCGCGCCAAAGGAGGTGAACTCAGTCGAGGCAGCAGGCAACCACTCTCCCTATATGGAGATCGATGAAGACACCATGACCAATGGCGCCGCCGCCATGCCTCCGTCGCCTTTGAATTTCTGAACCACGGCCCGCATTGCTGATTCCGGGTTATAGTGCAAACCCAGCAAATAGCGGCGTCAGTAAGGGGTATCGGAACGATGGATCTAAATATGTCGGCGGCAGATGCGGCCTTTCAAGAAGAAGTGCGGGATTTTATCGCAGAGAACCTGAGCGACGAAATGCGCGAGGCGGGGCGCCTGAACGCCAGCTCGTTCGCGGATTTCACCATCTCCCAGCGCTGGTATCAGGCGTTATATAAAAGGGGCTGGGCCGCACGCTCCTGGCCGGCGGAACATGGCGGCTGCGCCTGGACGCCTATGCAGCGCTATATCTATGACACCGAAGCGGCCAAGGCCGGCACCCCGGCCTATTTCTCCATGGGTATTTCCATGGTCGGCCCGGTGGTGATGCGCTTTGGCACCGAGGAACAGAAAAACTATTTTCTGCCCCGTATTCTCTCGGCGGAGGATATCTGGTGCCAAGGCTATTCAGAGCCGGGCTCGGGCTCGGATCTGGCCTCGTTGCGGACCAGGGCGGTCTCGGACGGCGATGACTACGTAATCAACGGCACCAAGATCTGGACCACGGGCGCACACAACGCCAACATGATCTTTTGCCTGGTGCGCACGGCGGATATGGAGAAACGCCAGAAAGGCATCAGTTTTCTGTTGTTCCCCATGACGACGCCGGGCATCACCGTCAAACCGATCATCAACATCGCCGGCGATCACAGCTTTAATCAGGTATTTTTCGATGACGTCCGCGTAGCTAAATCCTGCCGCGTCGGCGAAGAAAACGATGGTTGGACTGTGGCCAAATATTTGTTGGAGTTCGAACGCGGCGGCAGCGCCTTCGCGGCCATGGTTGCCGCATCACTGGCGCAGTTGCGTGCCGTTGCAGCTGATGCATCGGACGATCCGTTGTTCGCCAACAAAATCGCGGCGGCGGAAATCAAACAGCAGGCGGCTGAATATACCGAGCACCGGATCATCGCCGATATCACCCGCCAGGGACGGCCCGGCCATGCCTCCTCCATCATGAAAGTCATGGGCTCGGAAACCAATCAGCACATAACGGAACTTACGGTAGAGGCCCTGCGATATTATGCCGTGCCGAGTCAGCTCGAGGCGCGCAAGCCCGGTAACAACGTAACGCCCATCGCGCCGGCGGCGGGTGTATCATCGGTAGCGAAATATCTGCACTTCAGGGCAGCATCGATCTACAGCGGCTCGAACGAGATCCAGCGCAACATCATGGCCAAACGGGTCCTCGGCATGTAAATGGAATGTAGGATCGGCGTTCGCCACACCACAATTTTTTGAATAGGAAAACATGCGTAAAGAACTTGGTGACCTCAATGGCACACAAGTCATCGACCAGCTGTTGGGGGTGGATGGCCTGACCCTGATTGACGTCCGCTGCGGCGCGGGCCGGGCATAGCAAGCATTGGTAAAGCGCGGCGCGGCCGTGCTGGGCGTCAAGCCGGACCCGATCCGGGCCGCGACAAACCGCGCCGCACCCTATCATAGGCCGGCCCCCGGGTTCCGCTACGCAAGATCTGTCTGCCGGCATAAACGGCGGCGGTCTCGGTCGGGAAGAAACGAATGCAATCGCGGCGATGCAAGGTGTCTCCCGAGCGGAAGGTTTCAAATGGATCGCTGGTATCGACGGTTGATAGAACGACGAATGTGAACATTTTTCAAAACCTCCATTTCCGGCCAGTGGGTTTGCCCTGAGTAAAACCGTATGAACTCACGGCATGCCGCTCGTTAACCATGCAGCAAAACCCATGCCAGTTTTTTGCCAAATAGCATTTCGCGGATTTTCGTGATTTATGGTTAAGGTGAAATTAAGCATATGCCAGAATGGAACGGCGGCATGTTCCATTTCGAGAGGTGGGCAGGTAGGTATGCGGTCCGCCCCTACCCCTTCTGGCGGTGCAGCAAACGTAGCCGCAGCGCGTTGAGTTTGATGAAGCCTTCGGCGTCGCGCTGGTCGTAGACGGTGTCTTCCTCAAACGTCACGTGTTCCATGCTGTAGAGGCTCATGGGTGATTTGCGGCCCACAACGGTGGCGCTGCCCTTGAACAACTTCACCCGCACCGTGCCCTCGACACATTCCTGGCTTTTGTCGATCAGCGCCTGCAGCATGTAGCGTTCCGGCGAGAACCAGAAGCCGTTGTAGATCAATTCCGCATAGCGGGGCATGATCTCGTCCTTCAGGTGCATCGCACCCCTGTCCAGGGTGATGCTTTCGATACCGCGGTGCGCCGCCAACAGCACCGTGCCGCCCGGCGTTTCGTAGATACCCCGGCTTTTCATGCCCACATAACGGCCCTCGACCAGGTCCAGTCGGCCAACACCGTTGGCGCCGCCCAATTGATTTAGCTTCATCAACAACTCGGCAGGGGTCATCGCAACGCCGTCGATGGCGGCTGCATCACCGTTCTTGAATTCTATCTCCACGTACGTCGGCGTGTCCGGTGCCGCTTCGGGCGCAACACTGCGGGAATAGACGAATTCGCCCGGCTCGTGCCAAGGATCTTCCAGGGCCTTGCCCTCGGCCGAGATATGCAACAGGTTGGCATCGACCGAGAACGGCGCCTCGCCGCGCTTGTCTTTCGGAATGGGTATCTGGTGCTTGTCCGCGAAATCGATCAAGGCGGTGCGCGATTGCAAATCCCATTCCCGCCAGGGTGCTATCACCTTGATATCCGGGTTCAGGGCGTAATAACCAAGTTCGAACCGGACCTGATCATTGCCCTTGCCCGTGGCGCCGTGGGAGACCGCATCAGCGCCGGTCTCCGCCGCAATCTCGATCTGGCGCTTGGAAATCAACGGCCGGGCGATGGAGGTGCCCAACAGGTACAGGCCCTCGTACAAAGCATTGGCGCGGAACATGGGGAAGACGAAGTCGCGGGTGAATTCCTCCCGTAAATCCTCAATATAGATTTCCTTGATGCCCAGCATCTCAGCCTTGGCCCGCGCTGGTTCCACTTCCTCGCCCTGGCCCAGGTCGGCGGTGAAGGTCACCACCTCGCAGTCATAGGCCTCCTGCAGCCATTTCAGAATGACCGAGGTATCCAGTCCACCGGAATAAGCCAATACAACCTTGTTTACATCGCCCGCCATGGTGCTGTGCCTTAGAGTTGGGAAAGAAGTAATTTCGGCGCGGAGTATAGGCATTTGCGGGCCGCCAGCAACGAGGAATCTACGCCCCCTGCCGGGGCGAAACACCGCGCGCCCCTCTCCCCCTTCCCGACCGCCCATAGGATACCATCAATGGGCGGTCGGGAAGGGGGAGAGGGAGTTTTAGCCCGCATTGAAAATACCTCAGTCCTCGTGCCAGCGGTGGCCCGCGACCACGCCTAGGCCGGCATAGTGGGGCCGCGTTTCGATCGCCCGGCTACCGCAACGGTCACAACTCAGGCGCCGGGCCACTGCCGCCGCCGCCGTGCAGCTATCCATACGCCGCAACAAATCCCCCACCGCCAGCACCCGGTGATGGCCGCAATCCAGACACCAAGCCGCCACGGGTACATCCTGGCCTGCCAATTCACTCAATCGAGGGCTGGTTTCGTTGAGCATGAGCGCATAAATCACACAAAATAGAACAAAAAAGGAATTTATCACGAACATTTGTCCATGCCAAGACGACATGGCTTGCACGGGAACGGCTGCCTCCCTACATAATGTGTGCACGGTGCCATTCCGGGCCGTGTGCGGACGCTAGGTGGGGTTAGCTCATGGGTTCGCAATGCGTGAAAGTATCGGTGTAGGGCCTTTTTATAGGACCGCCATGCCCGCTCAATTAGGAGGAGGTGGCGCCATGAATAGATTATCCGCCTTTAACAGTCCGCTGTTATTGGGTTTCGATCATTTTGAACAATTGCTGGACCGGGTGGCGAAATCCGCTAACGACGGCTACCCTCCCTATAATATCGAACGCATCGGTGTCGATGGCTTGCGCATCAGCCTAGCCGTGGCCGGTTTCACCCGCGAGGATCTGCAGATCGCGGCTGAGGACAACCAATTGATCGTGCGCGGCCGCCAGGCCGACGATGAAAAGCGTGTCTACGTCCACCGCGGCATCGCGGCGCGGCAGTTTCAACGCAGTTTCGTCCTGGCCGAGGGAATCAAGATTGCCGGCGCCGCCCTGGACAACGGCCTGCTGCATATTGATCTGGTCCGGCCCGAGCCCGAAGTGGTTTCCCGCATCATCGATATCGACGCGGGCCCGCCCAGCGGTAACGGCAAAACGTCGGTTAGCACCGACCTGTTGAAGGGATAGGTCATGGACAGCCCCAAGAATGAGATCCTGGAACAAGGTCTACGCGGTCTATCGACCGAGGGCCTGGCCATGCTGGGCACGGACCAAATCGCCTATATCCGCCCGCATCAGATCAAGGGCCAGACCATCTATGTAGTGCACGGCGCCAACGGCAAGGAACTGGCCGGCTTCGACAATCAGGTCAGTGCGCTGGCCGCGTGCCACGAGCACGAGCTGGAAGCAATGGCGCTGAATTAGTTCAGCAGATCGACCAACGAAGACGACAGCGGTGCCTGCAACAGGGTTGCGGCCAATGACTTGGCGCGCGCCGGGCCCAGGACCGGGCGGGCATAGCGGATAAACTTATCCTCCACATCCACGGCAGGTAGAGGCAATTCAATATCTCCGGGCACCCTATCGGCCAGCAAGGTTTCCACCCCATCGGTGGTGGTAACCGTCAGCCGCGCGGCGCGCTTATTGGCCGCGGTATAGGTCGGGTCCTCAACAATATTGACCAAGGCTTCCAGGCGGCGCGCTTCCGCATCGTTCAGGGCGGCTTCATGGTAGGCCTCCGGTCCCAGATCACCACTGTACAGCATCCAGGCCAGACCGTAACTGACGCTGAACTGGGCCTGGATCGGCGTCGTAGGTGCACGGTTGCCGCAATAAGTCATGGCCTCCCCATAGATGCCCAGTTCCAGGGCGGTGATCTTCGTGGTATCCACCCGCGCGTGCGCGCCGCGCCAATCAAGCGCGGCCTGGGCACCGTAATGAACATGGCGGACAGCGGCAAACGGCTTCAAATAACCCTGCCCGATCAACCATTCGCCCGCCGGCGCCAATGCCTTGGCCTCCCCCTCGTAACCCAGGGCCAACTGGTCAAAGGTGTCGATGGCTTGACCAGGCGGCATGGTGACGCCGGCCGCCGCCGCCATGGCCAGATAAATCCCGCGTCGCGCCGCTTCACCCACATAGGCATTGCGCACCGTACCGTCATGGCTGATGGGCAAATACAAACTGAATGGCAACTGACATGCCGTCCCTTGCAGGGCGGTCATGGTCTGCGCCGTCGGCAAGCCCAACAGGCGGGCCGCGCCGGTGACCGAGCCAAAGGTGCCCCAGATGCCGTCCACATGCATGCCCGAGCGGATGCGCAGATATTCACCCATGCGGCCGCCGACCTCGTAACCGGCGGTCAGTGCAGCCAGGGTTTCACCCAGCGTATGCTTGTGCGCCAGGCCCAACGCCAAAACGGAGGCAAAGGCATGTAGGCCAGGCCGGCCATGGGCTCGGGGCAAACCCTCGCAGGCTTCATCCCAACAGGCTGCCAAACCGGCCATATGGGCGGCCGCGGACGCCACGAGAGGCCACGCCGCCCCCGGCAGCTGAACATTGCCTGGTTCCAATGCCGCCAAGCTTGCAGCCAACGCCGCCGGTTCGGGCTTGGCCAGACCGGCGATCATGCAGCCCAAGGTATCCAAGAACAGCAAGCGCGCATGCTGTTCCACTCGCGGCGTGCCTAAGGGATCGCCGTCGAATAGCCAGGCGACTATGTCGGCCAATGACCTGTCTAGAGCGGTATTCATGCCTGCAGTCTAGCAGGAAATGGGAAGATTAATCAGGAGACAGGAGAAACAGCCGGCACCGTCAATAAGGCGAATAGTGCCTCGGGGTCATCGGCGCCGCGCAATTTCTCGCAAACGGCCTCGTCGCGCAGCAGCCGGGAAATTCGGGCCAGCGCCTTCAAATGATCAGCGCCAGCGGATTCAGGGGCGAGAAGAAGGAAGATCAGGTCGACGGGCCGTTCATCGATGGCATCGAAATCGATCGGCTTGGGCAGGCGCGCGAACAGGCCATGCAGGCGCTCCAACTCCTGCATTTTGCCGTGCGGGATGGCGATACCCCGGCCAATGCCCGTGGTGCCCAGTTTTTCCCGCTGCAACAGAACGTCAAAGATCACGCGCTTATGCAGCCCGGTCAACGACGCGGCTTGCTGGGACAGCTCCTGCAGAGCTTGTTTCTTACTGCTGGCCTTAAGATTGGCGACAACCCCGTCCTGTACCAGCAATTCAACCATCTCCATTGGCCGTCGTCCCTATTTCGTCTGGCTTTCCATGGCACCATCGCCGTCGGCCACTAAGTCGATCCAGCCAATATGCCCATCCGGGCGCCGGTAAACCACATTCAGATGACCGTTGCCACTGTTGCGGAACATCAACACAGGTAACTCCGCCAAGTCCATTTGCATCACCGCCTCACCCACGCTGCGGCAATGAATTTCCGCGCTGTGCTCGGCCACGATGACGGGTTGAAACTCTTCTGGTGCTTCTTCCGTCTCCGACTCCGGCGCCAGAACATAATTCTGCGCCATATAGCTATCGGGCGCCGGGCGTTCATGGCCATGATGATCACGCAGCCGCCGCTTATAACGGCGCAGGCGCTTCTCTAAACGATCCGCCGCATGGTCGAAGGCCTGATAAATATCGCCGGCCTCGGCACTAGCCTGGGCGTTCATGCCTCGTCCCACATGGACCGCACAATCGGCGCGATAACCCTGTCCTTCCTTGGAGAACACGGCATGGGCATCAAGGGTGTTGGAAAAATACTTGGCTACGCCGCTTTGTAGCCGTTCATCGACATAGCTGCGCAAGGCATCACCCACGTCGAGCTGCTTGCCTGAAACTAGGATTTGCATGACGTCTTACTTTAGCTGGTTTTGGGTCAAAGTTGTCAACTGATATGGCCGTTGACGCTATTTCCTAATACCACCGTGCCACGACAACAAATGCTACAAAAAATTGGGCTCGGCAACAAAGAGCCGGGAACATAGTGCCGGCATGGTGGCCTGTCAACCTGCCGCGCGCGCTTCCATTTTCTTGGCCCGGCGGCGCTGTACGGACGAGGGAATGCCCATGCCATCGCGGTACTTCGCAACGGTGCGCCGGGCTATATCAACACCCGATCCACGCAGAATATCCACCAGCTTGTCATCGGACAGAACGTTACTCTCCGTTTCCTTGTCGATCAGCCCGCGCAATTTTTCACGCACCGCCTCGGAAGAGTGGTCATCACCACCATCGGCGGCGGACAGAGCGGAGGTGAAGAAGTATTTCAATTCGAAAACGCCCCTGGGTGTCGCCACATATTTGTTAGACGTGACCCGTGAAACGGTACTTTCGTGTATGCCCACGACTTCGGCGATGGCGCGCAGGTTCAGCGGGCGCAGATCCTGCACGCCGTTAGCCAGGAAAGCGTCCTGCTGGCGCACCAGTTCGGAGGACACGGACAAAATCGTCCGGGCCCGTTGATCCAAGGCCTTGATCAACCAGTTGGCCGAATGCAGGCATTCGGAGATATAGGCCTTGTCTTCCTTGCGCCGGGCCGCCTCGTTCACTTCAGCATAATATTGCCGGTTAACCAAAAGGCGGGGTAGATTGTCACTGTTCAGTTCGACATTCCAACCGCCGTCGGCCTTTTCCGTTACGAAGACATCCGGCACCACGGGGGGGGCGGTATCGTAGTCAAATGCCAGACCCGGTTTCGGATTAAGCGCCTTCAGTTCGGCAATCATATCCTCGGCATCTTCGGCGCTAACTTCGCAAACCCCGCATATTTGCGGCACGTCCATGGCGGCGAGGAGATGTAGATTTTCCACCAGGCTTTGCATGGCCGGGTCGTAGCGGTTTTTCTCCATCAGTTGCAGGGCCAGACATTCGCTTAGGTCCCGGGCGAAAATGCCCGCCGGGTCCAGGCGCTGCATCTGTTTCAAGACTTCATCGACCAGTATTTTTTCACAGCCCAAACGGTCTGCTATAAAGGCGGTATCCTCGCTCAAGTAACCCGCCTCATCCAAATGTTCGATCAAATCGCCGCCGACCAACCGCAACACGGGTTCCTGCAACAGAACGTTCATCTGCTCCAACAGATGGTCTTTCAAGCTAATTTCAGTGCTTAAAACCTGTTCCAGGGTAACCGTACTCGGTTCACCGCCACCCAGCCCTGATCCGGCCCCGGACCAATCACCAACCTCATAGCCATCGCCGGATGCGCCTTTATCTTCACCGTTCGAGCGGTCCGCCACGCTGTCATTATTATAGGTATCCGTATAATCCGCATCCAGCGCCCCATCGGCGCCATCCAGACTATTGGTACCGGGCAGTTCGCCATCGCCCAGTTCCACCGCCGCGGGATCACCGACGGTGCCGTCGTCACCAATCCCATCGCTGGCCACTACGGCCTCGCTCAGGCTATCAACTTGGGGATCCCCCGTCAGATTGCCCTCATCAATTGCAGCGACGTCACTGATGCCATCCTGATCGGCGCGCTCAAGAATTGGATTTCGTTCCAATTCCTGCTCGACGTATTGGCTTAGTTCCAGGTTCGTCAACTGCAACAGGCGAATGGCCTGCTGCAATTGCGGGGTCATGACCAGAGCCTGAGTCTGATGAATATCCAGTCGCGGACCCATGGCTATGCGGAAAAACCTTACAGTGAAAAACGCTCGCCGAGATACACACGGCGCACGTCATCATGGCCAACCACATCCTCCGGCGGCCCGGAGGTCAGCACCCGGCCTTCGTGTAGAATGTAGGCACGGTCAATAATATCCAGGGTCTCGCGCACGTTGTGGTCAGTGATCAGCACACCAACGCCACGATCCTTGAGATGTGAGACCAGATCCCTGATTTCCCCCAACGCGATGGGATCAATGCCCGCCAACGGTTCGTCGAGCAAAATAAAGCTAGGGTGCGAGGCTAGGGCACGGGCGATCTCAACTCGCCGCCGCTCGCCGCCGCTGAGAGCTAATGATGGCGTACGCCGTAGATGCAAAATCGAAAATTCGGCCAGCAAACCTTCCAACACCGCCTCGCGCCGTTCGCGGTCTGCTTCAACCACCTCCAACGCCGCACGAATATTGTTTTCCACCGACAGGCCACGAAAAATGGAGGCTTCCTGCGGTAGATATCCCACGCCCAAGCGGGCCCGGCGATACATGGGCAAGTCGCTGACATCCTCGCCATCCAGATAGATCGAACCGCTGTCCGGCATCAGCAGGCCGGTGATCATATAGAAACAGGTGGTTTTGCCGGCGCCATTGGGGCCAAGCAGGCCAACGGCTTCCCCGCGCTGCACCACCAAGGAGACATCACGGACCACGGGGCGTTTGCGAAAGCCCTTGCTGATTTTTTCCGCGCGCAGGCCTTGACGCTCGGCCACCAGACGCGGCTGATCATCGCCACCCATTGTCGGTATCGTCGCTCCGCCGCCGGCGCTGGAATTGCCCTTGGGCTGCATATTGTCGCGTACGTTGTCACTGGCCATTTGCTTACCTTTATTAACGTAGCAGAACAGGGTTACCGATCACTTACCTTCGCATTCAGAAAATATTGACATTACTGTTTTAGGGCGCATTTTTGATTCAATTCGCCCCTTTGCCGTTGCGTTTCGGTGCTACGAAACGGCCATGCACCCGCCCACCGCTGATCTTGCTTTGCCCAGTGGCAAGGTTCATCACCAACTTGTTGCCCCGCAGCACGTTCTCACTACGGGTTAGAACCACGGCACCGGTCAAGGTCAGGCGCTGATCAGCCACTTCATAGATCCCGATATCGCCCTGTGCCGTCTCCTCCGCCGAAGAGACAAATACCTTATCAATGGCATCAATTCGTATGATCGTACCATTGGCGCCCCCGCTAGCAGCGGCATCGGCAGGCCGGTACCAGACCTTCAATCGTTCCGCGCGCAACTTGATACGCCCCTGAACCGCTATCACATTGCCGGAAAAAATGGCCAAATTCTTATCCTGCTGGACCTCCAGATTATCGGCATTGATATCAATCGGTTGATCCGCATCCGGAGTTACGGGCTGGCCTTGCCCCTGCGCCATGCCGGTGCCGGCAATCAACATGAACGCCGACAACATCATGGCCGGCAGGTTATTTCTTCTACTGCCAATCCGCCCCACCATGGTCTAACCCTTGCCCTGTGCCATGATATGCAT
The DNA here is from genome assembly GCA_002731375.1 of Rhodospirillaceae bacterium. GTDB lineage: Bacteria > Pseudomonadota > Alphaproteobacteria. Next base: position 43,059 of record PCBT01000025.1, read on the forward strand.
CTTGACATTACCCTTGAAAAACAGCCGCTGGCCGAAATCCTCAACCTCCATCCGGTCCGCCCTCAGAGTGCCAAAAGGACCCTGGCCGTGTACCGGCTGATCGGACGTCGCCTGCCCGATGTTGAGATCGATTTCCACAATTTCAGCATTGAACTCGTAGCCCTGATCGGTAAACAGATTGATGGCGCCCTGTAAATGCAAATGCTGGCGCTGTTGATGATAGACGCCGGTAGCCGCCATAACGGTAAACCAGCGGCCATCGACCGTGGATATATCCGCCTGCAGCCGCGTCAGGCTGATTTGGCGCTGGTCCTTCAGATCCTGTGTGGCCTGATCGGCGGTTACCACAAATGGCCGATTGCGGGCGTCGGTGCCCAGATAACGGGGCCGCAGCATGGTCAGCTCGGTGGCACTGCCATCTTCGCTGGAGACATAGGAAAGATGAAAGCCTGTGGCCTCGCGAAACTCGTTAGGCCAGATCACCACGGCAACCACCAGACCAAATGCCAACAGGGGCAGCAGCAGCTTCATCATTCCGACAAAACGGCTGTATTGGGGCGAGACCCGCGCCTGGCGGCGATCCGGGTCAAACTGAAAACGCCGTGCCGGCGCCGCATCATCCCCAATGCCTTCCCCTGGGCCGCCCGACGCAATGTTTCGCGTAGGGTCCATTAGGCTATACCTGCGCGCAGAATATCGTGCACATGCAGAATCCCCACCGGCATGTTACCGGCCCCGCCGTCCTGGGTGACGAACAGACAAGTAATCTTGTTGGCATTCATGAAGCCCAGGGCCTCAGCCGCCAGGGCTCCAGCACGAATGGTCTTCGGCTTAGACGTCATCACCTCGCCCACCACCTTGCGCATCAAGCCGTCATCCATATGGCGGCTCAGATCACCATCGGTGACAATGCCGATCAACGCACCGGCGCCATCCACCACGCCGACGCAGCCGAAACGTTTCTCGGTCATGGTCAAAATAGCCGCCGACATGGCTGTTTCCGCCGGACATAGCGGCAGTTCACCGCCCTTATGCATCAGATCATCTACCCGGACGAATTTCCGGCCCAGGCGGCCGCCAGGGTGCAGAACCTGGAATTGATCGGAGGAAAAGCTGCGTCGGTCCATCATGGCTACTGCCAGGGCATCGCCCAGGCCCAGCATCATGGTGGTAGATGTGGTCGGCGCCAGGCCCATGGGGCAGGCCTCGGCCATGGCGGGCAGAACCAGCGCCACGTCCGCCGCCGAGGCAAGGGTGGAGGGCGCCTTGCCGACCATGGCCAAAAATGGAATGCCGCGGAACTTGGCGTAGGCGACCAAATCGTTCAATTCCGCCGTCTCACCGGAATTGGATAGCGCCAAAACGCCGTCATCCGGGCCGATCATGCCCAGATCTCCGTGACTGGCCTCTCCCGGATGAACGTAATGCGCCGGCGTACCGGTGGAGGCCAAGGTCGCGGCGATCTTTCGTCCAATATGGCCGCTTTTTCCCATGCCGCTGACGACCAGCTTCCCAGTGATTTGCGACAACAGATCCGCGGCGGCATCAAACTTTTCGTCCAGACCATCGGCCAGCAGGCCAAGACCTTCCGCCTCCAGGCGCAAAACCCGCTCTGCCGCCGCGCGGACACTGCTATTTTTCGTCGTCAATGCCTCTTCCCGAATCTTCACGGACACCAAATAAGCCTTTGAAAATAAATTGCTTTAGCGAACATACATTAAATCATCTCGAAAGCGGTAGATTTTCGCATGCGAAAATTGTGCCAACTTCCGAATTAATTCAGTATGAGCAATAAGATAGGTATGGTCAAACCCGCAAACAACCCGCAAAAATGCCGGGAACAAAGACGCGCTGGCCTGCTCGACTAGCCGCCCCGGCGGAATTCTTAGTGCGAGAAAATATCCGTTTCGGACCAGCCCGCCAGGTCCAATTCCGCCCGTATGGGCAGATAGTCAAAACTGGCCTGGGCCAAATGATCGCGGCCTTCGCGGGCCAGCATATCCTGCAAAACGCCATGCAGGTGGTGCAGGTGCAGCACATCATTGGCGGCATAATCCAATTGCTGCGACGATAGTTCGTCCGCGCCCCAATCGGAGCTTTGCTGCTGTTTCGACAGATCGACGCCGAGGAGCTCCCGGCAGAGGTCTTTCAGGCCGTGGCGGTCGGTATAAGTTCGCACTAGTTTCGAGGCGATCTTGGTGCAATAAATCGGCGTGCAGTCGATGCCCAGAGAGCGTTTGATCATGGCCACGTCGAAACGGGCGAAATGAAACAGCTTGGTCACGCCGGGATCGGCCAGTATGGCGCAAAGATTTGGCGCCTGATAGACGCCCTTGGCAAATTGCACCAGATGGCAATCGCCGTCGCCCGCCGACAATTGGATCAGACACAGGCGGTCGCGGTGAGGATCGAGGCCCATGGTTTCAGAATCGATGGCCACCATATCGCCAAATGACAAACCGTCGGGGAGATCGCCCTTGTGAAGATGATTGGCCATTGCCTAGTGCTGCCCCTATTTAGCGGATTGGTTTGGTACGCGTGTTAATTTGGCGGTCCCGGCAGTTGGCCCGATTATTCTTGCTGCCATCCCCCGCACCCCAATATGGGGCATGAGGGGGAATGGTGCCCAGGAGAAGACTCGAACTTCCACGGGGTTACCCCCACTAGCACCTGAAGCTAGCGCGTCTGCCAATTCCGCCACCTGGGCCCCAGGGCGGCATCGATACTGCCCGGGCCGGGCATTGTCAAGACGGCTAGCCCCTTCTCTCTTTAAAAAGTTGTCGGCCAGGTTGCCAGGCGGTGTTTTGCGATGCCGCCCGTTGGCCGGCGCCGGTGAACCTCCAGCATCCGGGCCAACCAATCACGTGTTTCACGCGGATCAAGTACGGTTTGGGCCCGGTAGCAGGCCGCCAGATCATAACCGGAACTATCCTGCATGACCTTGGCCATCAGCTCGCGGTAACGCTCCGGTTCGTCCTCCTCCCGCACCCGGTAAACCACATTGACGGCCGCATTGGGATCCATGAACGAGATATCGGCTGTCACCCAGGCCGCCATGTGGTCGCAGACACCGGCGCCCATGTTGAGATGCGCTTGGCCATAACTCTTGCGCACGATCACCGATAGTTTGGGCACCGTGGCCAATTGCAGGGCCTGGGTGTAGTTCATGATCTTGCCGGGCAAGCGCAACTTCTCGCCCGCCACGCCGACCAGAAAGCCCGGCGTATCAGCCAGGGTGACAAGAGGTATATTAAAGCTGTCACATAGTGCGATAAAGCTGATCGCCTTGTCACAGGCGTCGGAATCCAGAGCCCCGCCCTTGAACTTTGGATTTGGCGCCATGACCCCGACACTGCGCCCATTCAGCCGCGCCAGGCCAGTGGAGATATTGCGCGCGAAGCGGTCCTTGATGGGGAAATAACTGCCCTTATCCATGATCACGCGGACCACGTCGCGCATATCGTAAACCTTGCTGCGGCTTTCAGGCACCACTGACAGCAGGGCATCCTGGTCCTGTGCGGCATCTGCGGCGGGCTCCAGTTCAGGCGGCGCCTCGCCACTGTGCGAGGGCATATAGCTGAGGAACGCCTTGATGGCGTCCAATGCCTCTTCATCACTGTCGACGGCCAGATCGACCTGGCCCGTGACGCCGGCCTGCATGCGCCAACCGCCCAGTTCCTCCGGGTCAGGGTCTTCCGAGATGGCGACCGAGGTGACGTTAGCCGAGGATACCGCCATCACCGCGCCCTTGCGCATGACCACGAAGTCAGAGGTCGCGGCCCGCCAGGTGCCGCCGCCATAACTTTGCCCCAACACGGCGGCGGCTCTCGGAATTTTCCGGTCATGGCTAAGATCGAAATATTCGCCGGTCTTATGGATTCCCGCCGCGCCCATGATATCCGGTATACGTCCACCGGAGCATTCACACAGCATGATCAAGGGTATACCGTTTTCGATTGCGGTTTTTCGGCTGTGCACCATTTTTTGGCCCGCGATTTCTGCGCTCGATGCGCCCATAGAGGTGAAATCAGCCGCATTGACCACCGCCAACCTACCATTGATGGTGCCGCTACCATCGACGCTGCCGTCACCTGGCGCGCGGTCGCGATCTTCGACGCGGGCAGGCAGAGCCAGCAAACCTTGCTCCGTGAACGAGCCTTCGTCGAACAAATAGGCGATCCGCTGCCGCACGTTCAATACGCCCGCGTCGCAGAATTCCTGCAAGCGCCGGGGCGAACCCATGGCCAACGCCTTTTCTCGCCGCGCCGCCAGTTCGCGCAATTGTTCTTCCATCGCCATTACGATCCTCCATACCAAACTGATTTTACGGATCAGCTTATATCATGCCCTCACCGTGCCAAACTGTGATGGCGCATTGGAGGCAAGGCCAGTATGATGCGCGCCACGAGAGTTGGTTCAAGATTCAGATTATGGGATCAAAGTGACATGGGTAAGGTAACAGTCATCGGCGGTGCCGGGTTTTTGGGCCGCTATCTTGTCAAACGCCTGGCGCAACAGGGCACGCAGGTCCGCGTCGCGGTGCGGGACCCCGAAGCCGCCAACTTTCTCAAGCCCATGGGCGATGTCGGCCAAGTCCAGCCAATCCAGGCCAATATCCGCAACGAGGCCTCGATCACGCGCGCCGTCGCCGGCGCCGATGTGGTGATCAACCTGGCCGGCGTGATGTTTCCAGGTGGTGCGCAAGGTTTCCAGGCAGTGCATGAAGACGGTGCCGAGACGGTGGCCCGTGCCGCCACCAGTGCCGGCGTTGGCCGCCTGATCCATGTTTCGGCCATCGGTGCCGATGCGGAGGCAAACAGCAAATACGCCCGCAGCAAGGCCGCCGGCGAGGCCATGGTCAGGGGTACATACCCCGACGCCATCACTGTTCGGCCATCGATCATTTTTGGCGCGGAGGATCATTTTTTCAATCTGTTTGGCCAGTTGGCTACGTTGACCCCCGTGATGCCCTTGCTGGGCGGCGGCAAGGGCCGCATGCAGCCGGTCTATGTGGACGACGTGGCCCAGGCCATTGCCGCCCTGGCACGGGACGGCGCAGCCACAGGCGGCACTTACGAGTTGGGCGGCCCTCAAGTTTTAACCATGGCCGAAATGATCGCCATGACCTGTGAACATACCGGACGCAACCGCCTGACCGTCTGGTATCCGTTTGCCCTGGCCAAGTTCTACGCCTTCTTCTTGCAACTGCTGCCGTGGCGGATCTTGACCATGGACCAGGTGGATATGTTGAAGGTGGACAATGTGGCCAGCGGCGAACTGCCGGGTCTGGACGCGCTGGGTGTAACGCCCACGGCTCTGAACGCGGTATTACCGCACTATCTGTACCGCTACCGCAAGGCCGGGCGCCTCCCCCAAACCGAGCTGCTCTAATCTTTCGCTTACGGCTCCAGCTCAATGCCCAGGCGGTCCCGTAGAACCTGGTAATAGTCCCCATCGTCCAAGGTGCTCAGAGCGACGAAGTCTTCATCGCTCATAGCGGCGCGGCGGTCCATGATTTCGCTACCAAAACCAACCGGATAGCGCAATTTCGGCTGTTCGGCCAATAGCGCCTCAGCAATCACCTTGGCCACGGCTTCGGCGGGGGTGGCATTCGCGATACCGGCATTGAAGAAACGGCCGTTGCGCCGCATGGCTGATTTGTAAGGCGAGGCGCGGTAATAATGCACCGGGGTATTTTCAAAAATCGCTGAGGCGATCACGCCCGGCTCGATGATTGCCACGCGGATGCCCAAGGGTGCGACCTCCTGGGTCAACGTTTCTGAAAATGCCTCCATGGCGAATTTTGAGGCACAATAGACGCCCTGATTAGCCCAGGCGACACGCCCCACTATTGACGAAATATTGACGATGGCGCCATGGCTATGGGCGCGCATGCCGGGCAGAACGGCCTGGGTCAATTTCACGGGGCCCCAGTAATTGGCCTCGAACATGGCTCGGTGCTCATCCTCCGGGTAGGTTTCGATGGGCGATGACGAGGACAAACCGGCATTATTGACCAGAACATCGATACGTCCCTCTGTCGCGATAATCCGCTCCACACAGGCCAGCATGGATTGATTGTCCGAAACGTCCAGGGTTTCGATCACCAGTGGCAGGTTTTCCGCCGCCGCCCACTCGCGCAATGGCACGGCCTTGGCGGCATTGCGCATGCTGGCATGGACCTTGTAGCCCTGGCGCGCCAGATGCAGCGCCGTGGCATGGCCGATACCGGTCGAGGTGCCGGTGATCAGGCAGATTTTCAGGCTCTGTAGTCCTTCAATTCATCAGGCGTAAAGCCAGTATAACAGCCCGGCACCGAGCACCAGCCGATAGATTACGAACGGCGTATAAGAGGCATGGCGCAGCCAGCGCATCATCAGGGCCACCGCCGACAACGCCGTCACGAAGGCCAGGGCGGCGGCCACAAGGGCATCCAAACCCAGGCTCAGCCGTCCGTCTTGCACCACCTCCAGGCCGGCATAACAGGCCGCCGCCAGGATTATCGGCATCGACAACAACAGCGAGATCCGCGCCGCGTCCGCCCGCTCGAACCCCAAGGCCCGGGCCGCCGTGATGGTGATGCCGGAACGTGAGGTGCCGGGGATCAACGCCAGTATCTGGGCCAGGCCGATCAGCAGAACGGTGGCAAATCCCAGCTGTTCCATACGGTTGATCTGCAGACAGATCCGGTCCACGGCCCATAGCAACAGGCCAAACAGCACCGTGGTCCAGGCGATAATCAGGGGCGAGCGTAACAATTCCAGAAAACCCTGGCTGGCGAGAATATAACCGGCCGCCAATGCGGGCAGGGTGCCGGCCACGATCAACAGAAACAGCCTGGTGTCCGGATTGAAGCGCCCCAGCAGCAGGGAGACCAGGCCCATGACCATAGCCGCCACGTCCTGGCGGAAATACAGCATCACCGCACCCAGGGTGCCCAGATGCACGGCGATATCAATGGTCGGGCCCTGGTCGGGCCAGTCACCGGCCAAGGGCACCAGGATCAAGTGAGCCGATGACGAGATCGGCAGAAACTCGGTCAGGCCTTGAACCACGGCAACAACGATCAAGTGCAGCAAGCTCACATCAAGACTCCAGTTTCGCTCCAAAGAAATCCTCTGATTCGCAACACAAACACAGTGCCACACCGCGCCTGCTTTTACATCAAGCCCTGGTTCCGGATAGCCGCGGCGCCAGGGCCGGACTAAAAGAATGGGACGAGACATTCAAAAACAGAGCGCGTGGCCGACCTGGACTGGAAGCGAATAGCGGCGCGGATAGACAGTGGAGATCGCGCCGGACAGCACCGCTGCTCAGTGCCGAAGAATGCGATAAATTGGCGGGCCTCTACGGCCAGGATCAATGTTTCCGCAATACCATCGAAATGGCCCGCTATCGCTTTGACGAATATCAATACCGCTATTTCGACAATCCATTGCCCAGCCTGGTCGCCGAACTGCGGCAGGAGCTTTATCGCCATCTGGCCCCCTTGGCCAACCAAATGGCAGCCAATTTACCTGGCAATGGGCACTATCCGCCCACGTTGTCGGCCTACCGCAAAATCTGCTACGCGGCGGGTCAAACAAAACCAACGCCGCTGCTGCTGCATTACGAGGCGGGCAACTACAACCGCTTACATCAGGACCTCTACGGCAGCGAATTCTTTCCCCTACAGGCAGTCATCCTGTTGAGCCGCCCGGTCTCGATTTCACCGGCAACGAGGTCTTGTCGGTGGAGCAACAGCCCCGCACCAATCCATTGGCTAGGTAGTCACGCCTGAACAAAGTGAAATGGTAATCTTTCCCGTCCGCGAACGCCCAGTGCAGGGAAAACACGGCTATTTTCGCGCGCCATGCGCCATGGCGTCACCCGTCTGCACAGCGGCCAGCGCTTTACCCTGGGCATCATTTTCCATGATGCGGAATAGGCAGGCGGTATCATCCCATAGCCTGGATGGCTATAATCAGGCCGAAAACTGAATTCATGCGGCGATGGGGAGCTTGACGATGACCGAACCGATAGCCTTGGAAATATTCACCGATTACGTTTGACCGTGGTGTTATCTCAGTACCGGGCGTATTGAAAAACTAAAGCGGAATTTCAACATTGAGGCAAAGTGGTTGCATTTTCCCCTGCACCCCGAAACGCCCCAGGAGGGCCGCAGCCTGGAAGATTTGTTCGCGGGCCGGGGCGTGGATCTGGATGCCATGTATACCCGCATGAAAGGCCTGATGGACGAAGAAGGCCTGCCATACAGCCGCCGCACCCACACCTACAACAGCCGCCTAGCCCAAGAGCTGGGCAAATGGGCCGACACCCAACCCAGTGGCGAGGCCATCCATGATGCCCTGTATCGGGCCTATTTCGTCGATGGCGTCAACGTTGGCGATGTGGAAGCATTGTTAAAAGTGGCGGCGGCGACCGGCCTGGATGTGGAAGTCACGCGGGAGGTTCTCGAATCCCGCAGCTTCTCGGACGCCGTGGACGAGGATTGGGCGAAATCCCGGCAATATGGCGTCACCGGCGTACCCACCTTTATTGCCGGCCGTCAGGGCGTGGTTGGGGCACAGCCCTACGAAGCCTTGGAACAGTTGCTACAGCAAGCCGGGGTCGAGCCAAGAAGTTAACAGCCGCCGGTCTTGCTCCATCAGTCTTGCTCAATGCACGGAGTCGTCCGTGCCCGGCGCGGTCAGCGGCGCATCCGCCACAACCCAGAGACCGGTTTGCGTGAAGCCAGGTTCGGCCAGGTGGATCATGGTCTCGGACACATGTTCGGGTGGGGGCAGTTGGTCCGGGTCTTCGCCCGGAAAGGCCGCCGCCCGCATCTCGGACCGGGTCGGGCCGGGATTGACGATGTTGACCCGCACGGCCGTGTTTTGGGTTTCCTTGGCGTAGGTCTGGGCAATGGCATCCAGGGCCGCCTTGGTCGAGGCGTAGAGCGCCCAATAGGGCGGCAAGGACTGGGCCGCGCCGGAGCTGACAAAAATCGCCCGTCCCCCGTCGGACTGCCGCAACAGCGCATCCATGGAACGGATCAGGCGATAGTTGGCGGTGACGTTCAAATCATACGCCCGCTGCCAGACGTCGGGGCGGATATGGCCCACTGGCGACAGATCACCCAGAACAGCGGCGTTACCCACCAGAATATCCAGCTTGCCCCAGCGTTTAAAGATCTGTCCGCCCAGATCATCAATGGCGCCAAAATCGCCCAGGTCCATGGGCACCAGCGTGGCGCTNCCGCCCTTCGCCCTGATCTCGTCATCCACTTCCTCCAAGGCGCCGGTGGTCCGCGCCACCAGGATGACGTGGGCGCCTTCGCCGGCGTAGGCCTTAGCGACGGCGGCGCCGATCCCGCGGGAGGCACCCGTTATCAGGGCTATACGGTCCTGCAAACGTTGGCTCATCGCCCTATTCCGCCCATTGCACCAGTCCCTCAACCATGTTCCGTCAGCAGGGACAGTTGCGCCGGGGACCGGCCCTGCGCCAGATCAACCAACGATACCGGGTACTCTTCGGAAAAGCAGGCATCGCAATACTGCGGCTGCTCATTATTGCGGGCGATGCCGCCCACCGCCTGGTACAGGCCGTCGATGGAAATAAAGGCCAGGCTGTTGACGCCGATTTGCCGCGCCATAGTCGCCACATCCATGTTTGCGGCCATCAACTCTTCCCGGCTGGGAGTATCGACGCCGTAATAGCAGGGATTGGCCGTGGGCGGAGAGGCGATACGCATGTGCACCTCGGTGGCACCGGCGTCGCGGACCATCTGCACGATTTTTTTTGAAGTAGTACCGCGCACGATCGAATCATCGACCAGCACCACGCGCCGGCCCTCGATCTCGGCCCGGTTGGCATTATGCTTCAGCTTGACCCCAAAGTTGCGGATGTTCTGGGACGGTTCAATAAAGGTCCGACCAACGTAGTGGTTGCGGATAATACCCAGTTCGAAAGGCACGCCGGCCTCTTCGGCATAGCCGAGGGCCGCGGGTGTGCCGGAATCCGGCACCGGGATGACCACGTCCGCCGGCACGGCGCTTTCCTTGGCCAAGGCTGCACCGATGGCCTTACGTACGGAATAGATCGAGCGCCCCTGGGCGATGCTGTCGGGTCTGGAAAAATAGACATACTCGAATATGCAAGGCCGTGATTTGGCAGGCGGAAACGGCATCAGGCTTTCGATGCCATCGCGGCTGTAAATAATCATTTCACCCGGCGCGACCTCGCGCACCAACTCGGCGCCGATGATGTCCAGGGCGCAACTTTCCGATGTTAGGATCGGCGCCCCGTCCAGTTGCCCCAACAGAAGTGGACGCACACCCATGGGATCGCGCACGCCAATCAATTGATCCTCGGTCATGGCAACCAGACTGTAGGCACCNACGACGGATTTCAGNGCATCGATGATGCGGTCNATCAGGTCATGATAGCTTGAGGTGGCGATNAGGTGNATGATCACCTCCGTATCCATGGTCGATTGAAAAATACAACCGCGTTTGACCAGTTCGCTGCGTAAGGTGCCCGCATTTGTCAGATTGCCGTTATGGCCAATAGCGAAACCCCCAGTTTCCAGTTCCGCGAACAGCGGCTGGACATTGCGCAACACGGTATCGCCCGTGGTGGCATAGCGGTTGTGCCCCAGGGCAACGTCGCCCGGCAGCCGGCTGATCACGGCTTCCGAGTTGAAGTTATCTCCCACGTGACCTAGGCTGTGGTGGGAATAGAATTGCCTTGAATCGTGGGTGACGATGCCGGCGGCTTCCTGGCCGCGGTGTTGCAAGGCATGCAGACCCAGCACTGTGTGAGCGGCAGCATCACTGCTGCCGAAAATACCAAAGACGCCGCATTCTTCGTGAAACTTGTCACTGTCGGCCGCAGGATGGGCAAATGGATGTGTGGTCAGGTCCAAGGTTCGGTCCTTTGTGGGCACACCGCCGCCGTGATTGATATGGTCTATATCATGATCGTTTGGGGAGCGCTGGGTCAATTGTCCGTCCGGTTCTGGATGAGGCGGTTCATATCGTCGCGCGAGCCCGATGTATAGCCGCTTTCGCGCTGTTTGTCAGCGCCGCTATTTGGGCCGCTATTCGGGCTACTATCCGCGCCGCCGATGGCGCCTTTCAGCTGTTCCGCCAAATGGCCCGCGTTGATGGCATTGTCAAGAATGGAATCAAGGTTCTGACCGCCTTCCCTGCCCAGTTCACCGATCCCGGCAAGCCCCTCGCGGACATTTTCAGGCGCCAGGCCCGCCAGCATTTGGGCGCTGTATTCAATAGCCGGCATGGCCCGTGCCTGGCGCAGCCAATCGGGCTGGTCCTTAGCTGGCAGGAACTGCAACAGAACTATGTAAGCCAGGGCAATCACCGCGACGCCACGCAATAAACCAAACAAGAAACCAAGAGAGCGGTCCAGAATGCCAATTTCACTGCGTTGTACCCGCCGCGATATGAACGATGACAGGAACGAAGCCGCCGTCAGCACGGCGACAAAAATCACGACGGTCGTGATGCTGCCAGCGATCAAGGGCTGATCAATATATTTTTGCACCATGGGTTGCACATGGGAGAACAGTCCGATCGTCGCAACGGTCGCAATGATCCAGCCGCCGATGGACAGCACCTCCTTGACGAAACCACGGCTCAGCGCCAACAGGCCCGAAATCAGCAGGATAATCAGCACCACCAGATCGGTCACATTTATGGGTAAATCGCTTAACATGGCGGTTCTATACGGCCTTCACCCCATGGGACGCGAACAGTTCCACCAATTCCGGCAGACGGCTGATTTTGCTGACCGCCAGGGGGCTTTTGCGCTGTTTGCGGGCAGGCGGCGCCAGGGCGCACGCGAAGCCCAATTTCGCCGCTTCCTTCATGCGTAGTTCCGCCTGCGCAACGGGGCGAACCTCGCCCGAGAGGCTGATTTCGCCAAACAATACCGCTTCTTGCGGCACNGGTACTTCCATCAACGATGACACCAATGCGGCGGCTACCGCAAGATCGGCCGCTGGTTCATTGATGCGCAAACCGCCGGCCACGTTCAAATAGACGTCATGGCCTGCCATGCCCAGGCCGCAGCGGGCATCGAGCACCGCCAAGACCATGGCCAAACGGTTACCGTCCCAACCCACAACCGTGCGCCGCGGATTACCGGGGGGCGAGGGCGCGACCAGGGCCTGGATTTCCACCAGCACCGGGCGGCTGCCTTCCAGGCCGGCGAAGACAGCGCTGCCCGAAATATCGCCCGCCTCGCCACGATTGGCCAAAAACAAGGCGGAGGGATTACTCACTTCCATCAGGCCGGCATCGCTCATTTCGAACACGCCAATTTCGTCCGTCGGGCCGTAACGGTTCTTGACAGCGCGCAGGATGCGGAATTGATGGCCGCGCTCACCCTCGAAATACAGCACGCTGTCGACCATGTGTTCCAACACCCGCGGCCCGGCGATCTGGCCATCCTTAGTCACATGGCCCACCAGCAGCAGGCAAATATCCGTGCGCTTGGCGGCGCGGATCAATTCCTGAGCGGAGGTACGGACCTGACTGACCGTGCCGGGCGCCGATTCAATGCTATCCACGTACATGGTCTGGATCGAATCTATAACAACCACCCTGGGGCTATCCGGCCCATCCATGGTGGCAACGATATCGCGCACGGAGGTCGCCGCCGCCAAATCCAGCGGCGCACCTTCCAGGCCCAGACGCCTGGCCCGCATACGGACCTGGGCCGGCGCCTCCTCGCCGGAGATATAAGCACAGGTGACGCCTTGTTGGGCCAGACGTGCCACGACTTGCAACAATATGGTTGATTTGCCAATGCCCGGATCACCGCCAATCAGGATGGCCGAACCCGGCACCAAACCGCCGCCGCAAACCCGGTCAAACTCGCCTAGGCCCGAAACCGTGCGCGGGCCTTCCATATCGCCATGCTTGTTCAGTTTGTGAAAGTCCAGCACCCGGCCCCGATCGCGGCCCTTGCCTGCGCTTTCCAGACCCTTCGGCGGCGCTTCCCGCGCGGCTTCCTCCGCTATAGAGTTCCATTCGCCACAGCCCGAACAGCGCCCGGACCATTTGCCATGCACTGCGCCACAGCTTTGACAGACAAAAATTTCAGCTGCCTTGGCCACCTAATGCCTACTCTTATGTCACTTCCAGGGCGAAGGGACCTTCCTCGCGCCCATGGATGAATTGATCAACGAATTCGTTGTCGCAATGATCGATCTGATCGACGCCACCAGCCCAGATGATCTGGCCGCCATATAGCATGGCGACCCGGTCGGCGATGGTGCGGGCGGACGACATATCATGGCTGATGGTCAAGGTCGTCGCGCCCAGGTCCTGGACACATTCGGTAATCAGATTATTAATGATATCGCCCATGATCAGGTCCAGCCCGGTCGTTGGCTCGTCAAAGAAGATAATATCCGGCTCCGTGGCGATGGCACGGGCCAGGCCAACCCGCTTGCGCATGCCGCCCGACAATCCGGCGGGATCAGCCATGGCCATATTTTCGCCCATGCCAACCTTGGCGAGTTTGTCTATCGCGATAATGCGGGCCGCTTCGCGCTCCATGCCGGCACCTTCGATCAGGCCAAAGGCAACGTTTTCCCATACCGTCAGGGAATCGAACAGAGCGGCGGATTGGAACAGCATGCCGAANTTGGTCAAAATCCGTTCCCGCTCCGCACCGCGCAGATCGACCGTATCCTCACCATCAATGCGGATGCGGCCCTGATCGGGATGCAACAGGCCTAGAATACATTTCAACATCACCGATTTGCCGGTGCCCGAGCCACCGATCACCACCACCGATTCGCCCTCGGCCAGCGACAGATTCAGCCCATTCAGTACCACTTTCGGGCCAAACGATTTGTGCACATCGATCAGTTCAAGGCGCGGTGTGTCGGTCATCATCTACCCGTCATTGCGAGAAGAAAGCTTCGGTGACGAAATAGTTCGAGATCAAGATCAGGATCAGCGACGAGACCACCGCGTCCGTCGTCGCCTTGCCCACGCCCTGGGCCCCGCCCTTGGAGTTGAAGCCGTGATAGCAACCCATCAGGGCGATCAAAAAGCCGAACACCGCCGCCTTCACTAGGCCGGAGATAACATCCATGGTTTCGAGAAAATCGAAGGTGTTCTTCAAATAGACCGCAGAGTTGAAGCCGAGTTGGTGGATACCCACCAAATAGCCGCCCATAACGCCAATAATATCGGCGATCAATACCAGAATCGGCGCGGTGATGGTGGCGGCGAGCACGCGCGGCACCACCAGATAACGGAATGGATTAGTCTGCAGAGTAATCAGGGCATCCAGCTGCTCGGTCACCTTCATGGTGCCCAGTTCCGCCGCGATCGCCGCGCCGACCCGTCCACCCAGCATCAAACCCGCCAGAACCGGGCCCAGTTCGCGGGTTAGGCCCACGACCACGATATTTGGCACGGCGCTTTCGGCACCAAACCGGGCAGAGCCGAGATAGATTTGCAAGGCCAGTACCGCGCCCGTGAACAATGCCGTCATGCCCACCACGGGCAGGGAATAATAGCCGATGGTGATCATCTGCTGCAGGCACAGGCGCCAATAGAATGGCGGTGAGACAACGGTATACAGCGAGCGGCCCGTGAACGTGGAAAGCCGCCCAACCGTAGCCAGGAAACTCAAGAAAATGCCGCCCACCGCCGCCGAGGGGTTACTCATCCTGGGTCGTCTCCGCACCAAGGTATCGGCGATGATAGCGCCGGCCAAGAGAGGTCAGAATTTCATAACCAATAGTGCCAGCGCGGGCGGCCACGTCGTCCACCCCTTCGCCACCGCCGCCGATCAGGTCGACCAACGCCCCCGCTTGCGCCGCCTCGATTGGCGCCTCGGTGACATCTAGTGTGATTAGGTCCATGGAAACGCGCCCCACGATTGGTACCGAAACTCCGGCAAGACGGCCCATCCCCTGTCCAGACAATGAGCGCAAATAACCATCNGCATANCCCACCGGNACCGTGGCGATGCGCCTAGGCCCCGTNGCCCGATGGGTGGCACCGTAGCCAACGCTCTGAGGGGTGTCAATTTCCCGCAGCTGAATGATCCTGCCCCTTAGGCGGACCACCTCGCGCATGGGGTTCGCGGCACCAGGCATCGGGTTGCCGCCGTACAGGGCGACGCCGGGCCGAACCAGGTCATAGTGATAGTCGGAGCCCAGGAAAATTCCCGAGGAATTGCCCAAAGAGGCCGGTTTTGCAGGCAGGGCGGCGCGCAGGCGGTCAAATAATCGCCGCTGTAGTTCGTTCATTTTATGGCCCGCTTCATCGGCGCACGCGAGATGGCTGACGACGAAACGCAGATCAATGTTTCCCAACCGTTCCGGCGCGGCGGCCAGGGCGGCGGCGTCATCCGGGCTCAATCCAAGGCGATTCATCCCCGTATCAAGATGCAGGGCGGCCGCACCTTGCCAAAGGTCTAACTGCGCCAAGCTATTCAAAACCGGCCGCAAATCATGGGCCCTGAAATCGCCTTCCGTACCCGGCAGAATGCCATTCAGAATGTAGATCGATGCTTGGCCACCAAGGGCCTGGCGCAAGGCGATGCCCTCAGACAGATGGGCGGCAAAGAAGGTCCTGCAGCCCGCCGCCGCCAACACCGGGCCAACGCGGTCCGCACCCAGACCATAGGCATCGGCCTTCACCACGGCGGCGCATTCGGCCCCTGCCGCACGCTGTTTCAGAATTTCATAATTTGCCGCCAGGGCGGCCAGATCGACCTCGAGGATCGCGCCAGCTTTTTCGGTGCTGGGGCTAATGGCCATCGGGATAGTGGCCCACCTCGAGGTTGGAGAATTTGGTGAACTCCCGTTCGAACTGCAAGCGCACGGTGCCGGTGGGACCATGGCGCTGTTTACCTATAATAACCTCGGCGATGCCATGGATCTGATCCGCTTTTTCCAGCCATTTGGCATGATCGGGGGTATCGGGTTCGGGCTGTTTGCGTTCGTGATAATATTCTTCCCGGTAGACGAACATCACCACATCCGCGTCCTGCTCGATGGAGCCCGATTCACGCAGATCCGACAGCAGAGGCCGCTTATCCTCCCGCGCCTCGACCTGCCTGGACAGCTGTGACAGCGCCAGTACGGGAATATCCAATTCCTTGGCCAGCGCTTTCAGTCCCTGGGTAATTTCGGAGATTTCCTGCACCCGGTTTTCCCCTCGCCCAGTGCCTCGCAGCAATTGCAGGTAATCGACCACCACCAGGCCCAGATCATGCTGCCGCTTCAGGCGCCGGGCCCGCGTGCGCAGGGCCGAGACGGTCAGGGCCGGCGTATCATCGATATACAGCGGCGCCTGTTCAATGGCCTGCGATGCGGTAACCAGCCGGGAAAAATCGTCTGAGGTTATTTCGCCGCGGCGAATCTTTTCCGAACTGATGCGGGCCTGCTCCGCCAACAGACGGGTAGCCAATTGTTCGGCTGACATTTCCAGGCTGAAAAATGCCGCCACCGCGCCATCGACGACCACGTCCTGGCCGTCTTCGAGGCGTTTCCGTTTGATGTGATGAGCCGCGTGAAAGGCGATATTGGCAGCCAGGGCGGATTTACCCATGGCCGGTCGGCCAGCCAAAATGATCAGATCCGAGGGATGCAGGCCGCCCAGTTTCTGATCTAGGTCCGTCAGGCCCGAGGAAACCCCCATCATCTGGCCGTCCCGCTGGAAAGCCGCCGCCGCCATCTCCACTGACAATGCCAGAACGCTGTCGAACGACATCAGGCCACGGTCCGCCTGACCGTGTTCGGCCAATTGGAACAGATCCTGCTCCGCCGTCTCGATCTGGTCGCTGGCCTCGACATCAATATCCGCCTCGTAGGCGTCATTGACCATTGCCTCGCCAATCTCGATCAGACCCCGGCGCAGAGCCAAATCGAATATGGCGCGGCCATAATACTGGGCGTTAATCACGGTCACGGCGGCACCGGCCAGACGGGCCAGGTATTGCGCCCCGCCGACTTCTTCCAGCGCCTCGTCCTGGTCAAAGAAATATTTCAACGTTACCGGATTGGCGATCTGTCCGCGCTCAATCAATTTTACGGCGGCGGCGAAAATGCGCTGATGCCCAGGCTCGAAAAAATGCTCCGGGCGAAGGAAATCCATGACCCGGCTGGCGGCTTCATTGTTGACCAGGATTGCGCCTAACAAGGCCTGTTCGGCTTCCAGATTGGCGGGCGAGGTGCGGTATTCGGCGCCGGCGATCTCCTGCTCTTCAAGAGACGGATCGCCAATGGTGGCCACGACCGGATTATTTGTGCTGTCTGCGTTCATCTGCGGGCAACCTATCACGTCGGACGGCGGCATTCCTCCTGGTGAATTTTTCAGGTGCTGTTAGCAATTTAAAACTTATCCCTGGAATGTCGGGGATAACTGCCACCAGACCCTGAATTCATGGGCCGTTTTAGAACCGGCGCTGCGGATAACTAGCTGGTAAAAATATCTTGTCGAAGGCAAAAAAACCGACCGGTAACTTAGGCTGCGCGCGAATCAGATTTTTCCGCATGTCCCGACCGCCGTCTTTCGCTGTCGAATATGTAATCCCGGGTCTCGGGCACCGCGTCGGGATTCTTGGCCAGCTGCACCTGGAAGACCACATGGCCGCCATGACGGAAGGCAACTTCGGCACCGCACAAGTAGAAATCCCACATGCGGGCGAATCGCTCGTCGAAGAGGTCGATGATATGGTCTCTATTGGCATAAAAGCGCTGCCGCCAGTGACGCAGGGTCTCGGCGTATTGCAGGCGGAAAATCTCCACATCCGTGATGTACAGATCGGCTTTTTCGACAGCAGCGGAAATTTCCGAAAGTGACGGGCTATAACCGCCCGGAAAGATATATTTATTAAGCCAGGGATTGGTCGCACCGGGACCATCGGCCCGGCCAATTGTATGCAACACGGCGACGCCATCATCCGTCAGCAGGCTGCAGACCTTGTCAAAAAATTCGCGGTAATGGTTCAGTCCCACATGCTCGAACATACCGACCGAGACTATGCGATCAAACGGTCCCTGAACGGCCCGGTAGTCCTCCAACGCAAACGAGACGAAACGGGCCAACCCAGCCTCGGCGGCGCGCTGGTTGGAGAGCTTATGCTGTTCTTGCGATAATGTGACGCCATGAACCAGCACTTGCTCGTTTCTAGCCAGAAAAAGCCCCATGCCGCCCCACCCCGAACCTATGTCGAGAACACTTTGGCCCGGCTGCAATGCCAGCTTGGCCGCTATGTGACGCTTTTTCCGCAATTGCGCCATTTCCAGATCATCTTCGGGAGATTGGAAATAGGCGCAGGAATATTGCCGGTCCGCGTCCAGGAACAAATCATACAACGCGCCCGTCAAATCATAATGATGGGCCACATTGGCGCGGGCCCGGTGGGAGGGATTATGTTGCCGCAAACGGCGGACAGCCTCCCGCAGGGGTGTGATGAACTGTTTCTGCAGCCAATAGTTCGGCTGCCGCCAACCAATATTTTTGGAGGTCAATTCCAGGAAGTCATAGAGACCCGCATTTTCCACGGTAAGCCTGCCGTCCATATAGGCCTCGCCGGTGTAAAGCATGGGGTTGATATACAATTTCCAATGCAAATCGCGGGTATGCAGACGAATTTTGACTTCCGGACCATCCAACGCACCTTTAAAAATGTGCCAGCGGCCCGTGGCGTCGACGACCGTCAGACAGCCTGTATGGATCAAACTACGCAAGAAACTCGCCAAAAGCATGATCAACCCCGCACGCAAATATCTCCGGTGACTGTTTCCTTTCAAACGGCACCCATGGCCCACGCCGTGGGTGCCCAATAGGTTAGCTCAAACTCGGTCGGGGGGTAAAGAAATTTTGATTATTGACCTGCTTCGAAGATTCTGGACCATTTAGAGCTGGAATTTTCCAATAATGATCCCAGTATCGGGAGAAGGAGAATTCCGTGAAGAAATCGAAGTTAACGGAGTCGCAGATAGCGTTTGTTTTGCAACAAGCCGAGGCTGGCGTTCCAATTGCCGAGGTCTGCCGCAAGGTGGGAATTTCTGATGCCACGTTTTATAACTGGCGGAAGAAGTATGGCGGCTTGCTGCCTTCGGAAGTGCGTCGTTTGAAGCAGCTTGAAGAAACGAACAATAACCTGAAACGGATCGTGGCGAATCTGTCTTTGGACAAGGCAATGCTGCAGGATGTTATCAAACGAAAGCTCTGAAGTCTGATCGTCGCCGTGAACTTGTCGATGATCTGCGGATTGTTTCGGATGCCAGCATCCGCCGTGCCTGCGCTGTTTTGATCGCCAGCCGGTCGAGCTATCGTTACAAGCCTCTGCGCGACGATCAGGCCGAACTGAAGAAACGTATTCGGGAGATCGCCGAGACCCACGCCCGCTGCGGCTACCGCCGTATTCATGTGCTTCTGCGCCGGGAGGGCTGGTTGGTAAACGCCAAACGTATTCATCGTCTTTACACGGAAATGGGACTGCAACTGCGCAATAAGACGTCGAAACGCCGGGTCAAGGCGAAGCTGCGTGAGGGTAGCTCGGATGCAATACGACCAAATGAAACCTGGGCCATGGACTTTGCACATGACCAATTGGCGACTGGGCGCAGGCTGCGCGTCTTGACGGTGGTTGATACCTTCTCGCGGTTCTCGCCGGTGCTTGATCCACACTTCAGTTATCGTGGTCGGGACGTGGTTCGCACCCTCGAAGAGGTCTGCGGGAAGGCGGGCTATCCGAAGGCGATCCGCGTCGATCAGGACCCGGAGTTTATCTCCCGCGACCCGGATTTCTAGGCCTATCAGAAGGGTGTCACCCTGGACTTCTCACGGCCAGGCAAGCCGACGGACAATGCCTTCATCGGGTCGTTCAACGGTAAGCTCCGGGCCGAGCGCCTGAACGTCCATTGGTTCATGAGCCTTGACGACGCGCTTACAAAAATGGAGGATTGGAGTAAGGACTATAACGAAGTCCGCCCCACAGCGCCATCGGCAACAACCCATTGATATCGTTGCACAAGGGCTCATCGGTGATGCATCCGCCATGAGCTATCACCCCCGAAATTTCTCCGGCCGGGTGGTCCAACCATGGGGAGCAGCCCAGCAGCTCATTATGACAAACAATGACGTTGATCAAAAAAAGGGAGCGGCCCGGATATCCGAACCGCCCCTTATTTTAATTCTTGATCCGCTGCCGGGATCAATCGTCTTCGGTTTCCGCAACCTCTTCCTCGGCAACCTCGACATCCGACGCGGCCTCATCGCTATCTTCATCCGCAGTGTCGTCGTCAAAGACCTCCATGGCCAGATCATCTTCTTCCTCGGCGTTGATATCCTCGCCGGCGGCCTGACGCTCCGCCTCCGCCTCCGAACGGGCGACATTGGCAATCACTTCAACACTGACTTCCGGGTGCAGGTTGACTTGAACTGGATGCAGACCAAGGGTCTTGATCGGGCGCATCAGCACGACCTGGTCGCGGTCGACCTTAAAGCCAGCACCATCCAGGCCCTCGATCACATCACGAGCCGCGACGGAACCATAAAGCTGGCCTGACTCGCCGGCCTGACGGATCACCACGAAGCTCACCTCCTTCATGGTTTTCGCGACCTTTTCGGCCTCACCACGGCGCTCCAGGTTGCGCGCCTCCAACTCAGTCCGGCGGGCCGCGAAGGCGGCCAGGTTTTCCGCCGTGGCGCGCTGGGCCTTGCCCTGGGGCAGCAGGTAGTTGCGGGCATAACCATTCTTGACACTGACCACATCGCCCATTTGGCCAAGTGACTCAATTCGTTCCATTAGGACGACGTCCATCATTCCTCCTTGTCGGCGCTACCGCCGCTATCTCCGGCACCGCCGGTGTTGCTCAAATTATCGCCGCGCGCCAGACGCAGCACCGCGTTCAAAAGGCCAAGACCGGCAACCAGGATCGGCAAGGGCCATAAAAACAAAAGTCCATAAAACAAAATCAGCATGGCCAAACGACCTTTCCAGGGCCGGAAAAAGCCGTGGACAACGCCCAAACCGAGCACGAAATACGGCACAATGGCGATTGCTGCAAGGGTTTTACCAAATACGCCCAATAAACCCGTCATGGACGCCAGCAGCAAAGCCGCCAACAAGGTGCCGATCCAGGCCATTGGCAGACGGATATCCGCCAATTCCGGGCTTGGCGCGATGTTGTAGCCGAAACGCACCAACAGCCCCTGGGCCAGCACGCCATTGAAAATCAGCCCCAAGATCCAGGACACAGCAAAAAACGCCGGCAGATAATCGACCAGGGCCACCAACACTTCGCGCTGTTCGGCATCGGAAAATTGTTCCGCGAACGGCGCCATGACCGCATTTAAATAGGCCATCAAACCGTCGCCGAACAGGCTCAGCCCAGCCAGGCCAAAAACCAGCCCCGCCACCGCCATGCCAGCCAGCCATAACAGTATACGGCCTGGTGGATACCAATGCACCTGGCCCCGGCCATCGGTACGCGACAACAGGGCCTGGCGGCTGATGACAATTACCGGCAGACCATAGAACACCGCCTGGGTGGCGGCGAAGCCTGGCCCACCGAACATCATGCTCAAACCACCGGCCACCAGAACGGCAATGACGGCACCCCGCACCCCCAGCCCCAAGCCGGCCAGGAACAATGGCAGCGGTGCGATATAGGCCAACAACAAGCCGCCCACCGCGGGCAGCGCCAGGGCGCCCTGCAATAGGCCGCTGGCTACGCCAGCAGCAATGGCAATCAGGTTGAAGTGCAACATTTGTCCTGCAACATGGCAATTGGCCACCGGTTATCGCTCGGCGGCCAATAACTCCGCCCGTCGAGCTATTGCGGTACGTCCTATTGCAGGACGAACGGCAACAACGCCAGGATGCGCGCCCGCTTGACGGCCCGGGCCAGTTCGCGCTGTTTCTTGGCCGAGACCGCCGTGATGCGGCTGGGGACAATCTTGCCCCGCTCGGACAGGTAACGCTGCAGGGTGCGCACGTCCTTGTAATCGATCTTGGGTGAATTGGCGCCCGAGAACGGGCAGGTCTTGCGTCGACGGTAAAACGGGCGGCGCAAGGGCAGTTGGGAAATTCTTACGTTCTGTGCCATTTGTTCTACTCCTCGGTGCTTGCAGTGGTTTCAGGCGCGGCTTCGGCCACGGCGGGGGTATCCTCGCCACCACGTTCCTCGCGGCCACGGCCCTCGCGGCCGCCTTCACGGTCACGGCCACCTTCTCGGGGGCGGCGGTCACCGCGTCCACCACGCGATTGCATCATCACGGAAGGACCTTCTTCCAGCTCCTCGACGCGCACGGTCATGTAGCGGATCACATCTTCATGCAGGCGCATGTTGCGTTCCAGCTCCTGCACCGCATCCGACGGCGCGTCCAGGTTCAACAACACATAATGACCCTTGCGGTTTTTCTTAATGCGGTATGTCAGGCCGCGCACGCCCCAATATTCGTTCTTGGGCACCGAGCCACCATTGTCTGTCACCAATTTGGTGAATTCCTCGGTCATGGCTTCGACTTGCTGGGATGAAACATCCTGGCGTGCAATAAACACATTTTCGTATAACGGCATACCTGTCCGTCGCTCCTTCGGTATGGTCGGTGGCATCCCCCGTTGGAATGCCCTGCGGACGCGTTGTGAACGCGGCCGACCGAATATGATAATCTCAAGCCCGGTGACCCAGGCAAGGCGCGGCATATATACACATATGCCGAGCTCGTGCAAGCCGGCTTGACAGCACAAAGTGACCGGCTATGAAGGATAAGAGAATGGATGGTAACAGTGAGGGAGGCAGCCATGGCGCGCGCCTTTGTATTTCCGGGTCAAGGTAGCCAGGCAGTGGGCATGGGCAAGGCCTTGGCGGATGCCCTGCCGACCGCCCGTCAGGTGTTCGAAGAGGTCGATGAGGCCTTGAGCCAGAACCTCTCGCGGCTGATGTTCGAGGGCCCAATCGAGGAGCTGACACTGACGGAAAACGCCCAACCCGCCCTGATGGCCATGAGCCTGGCCGTGGTCCGGGTGTTGCGCAACGACGGTGGGCTGGAATTCGGCAAGCATTGCCAATTTGTCGCCGGACATTCCTTGGGCGAATATTCCGCCCTGTGTGCGGCGGATGCCATTCCCCTGGACGTGACCGCGCATCTGCTGAAAAAGCGCGGGCAGGCCATGCAGCAAGCGGTTCCCGTGGGTGTCGGCGCCATGGCCGCCTTGTTAGGTCTTGATTTCGAGGCTGCCCAAGGTGTTGCGCACGATGCCGCGCAGAGTCAGATCTGCGATATAGCGAACGACAATACGCCGGGCCAGGTCGTGGTCAGCGGCAATGTGGAAGCAGTCGAGCGCGCCGTGGAACTGGCCAAGGAACGCGGAGCGCGGCGGCCCATGCTACTGCCGGTCAGCGCACCCTTTCATTGCGCCCTGATGCAACCGGCCGCCGATGTGATGGCCGAGGCTTTACGGGCCTCCCCACCCGTGGCACCGCTGGCACCCTTGATCGCCAATGTCTCGGCCGAGGCGGTGAGCGATCCGGACGAGATCCGCGATCTGCTGGTGCGCCAGGTCACGGCCATGGTACGCTGGCGGGAAAGCGTGCTGTATCTGCGCGGCCGGGATGTGGATAATTTGGTCGAGGTCGGTGCCGGCAAGGTGTTGACCACCATGCTGAAACGCATTGACAAGGAGATCTCTGGCCTGGCGGTCAACGAACCGGACCATATTGAAGCCTTTCTCAAGTCTGTCTAGAATCAGGAACAGCGATCCATGTTTAATCTTTCTGGAAAATCAGCTCTCGTGACCGGCGCCTCGGGCGGTATCGGCGGCGCCATTGCACGGCATCTGCATCAGGCCGGCGCCAATGTGGGATTATCGGGCACGCGGGCCGATGCCCTCGACGCCCTGGCGGCGGAAATAGGCGAGCGTTGCGCGGTGCTGCCCTGCGATCTGAGAAACGGCGAAGCGGTCAGCGCGCTGATTGGTCAGGCCGACGAAGCTCTAGGTTCGGTCGATATCGTCATTAATAACGCCGGGCTGACCCGCGACAACCTGGCCCTGCGCCTGAAGGACGAAGATTGGGAGCAGGTCATAGCCGTGAACCTGACCGCCGCCTTCCGCCTGTCCAAGGCGGCCTTGCGCGGCATGATGAAGCGGCGCTGGGGCCGAATCGTTAATATCACCTCCATCGTTGGGGTGACGGGCAACGGCGGACAAACCAATTACGCCGCCTCCAAGGCGGGCATTATCGGCTTTTCCAAATCCCTGGCCCAGGAAGTCGCCTCGCGCAACATCACCGTCAATTGCCTGGCCCCCGGCTTTATCCAAACCCCGATGACCGATGCCCTGGACGAGGGACAACGGGAAACTCTGCTGGCTTCTATCCCCGCCGGGCGCCTTGGAGTGGTTGATGACGTCGCCGCCGGTGTGCTCTATCTGGCTAGCGAGGAGGCCTCCTATGTTACCGGCCAGACCTTGCATATCAACGGCGGCATGGCGATGATTTGAGGTGCCACCCTGCAACTTGTAAATAGTGGCATTGAGGTCTTGGCCTTTGCCAATGTTCATGGTACCAAGCCTCGCTTTTCCCGGCTGTCGATTGATTCGGTTGGCACCCTACGGACAAAGGCAATGAACAACGTTACGCAGATTAATTTTACTAACCTGACAGCGCGAAGGAATTAACACATGAGCGATACTGCCGATCGCGTAAAAAAGATCGTCGTTGAGCATCTCGGCGTGGAAGAAGACAAAGTTTCCGAGGGTGCTTCATTTATTGACGACCTTGGCGCCGACAGCCTTGATACGGTTGAACTGGTGATGGCATTCGAAGAAGAATTCGGTATCGAAATTCCCGATGATGCCGCCGAAAAGATCGCCACCGTGAAGGACGCCATTACATTTATCGACGCCAACGCGTCCTGATCCCTGTTTCACGGCGGGTTTGCGCCGTGGCCTTCATGTGTAGCGCACAATGGGGCTACGGGCGGTTAGGCTAGTATAGGTTGCGCCGACGGAGGCTGGAGATGAGCGAACGCAGGGTCGTTGTCACCGGAATGGGTCTAGTCACGCCACTGGGCGTGGGGGTTGACGCTGTCTGGGGACGGCTATTGAATAGCGAATCCGGCGCCGGGCAGATCAAAAAGATCGACACCTCTGATCTATCCGTGAAAATCGCCTGTGAAGTCCCTATTGGAGACAGCGCGCCGGACTTCAATGCCGACGACTGGATTCCGCCAAAGGAGCAGCGGCGGATTGATGATTTCATTATCTTTGGCCTTTGCGCTATGGAGCAAGCCCTGACAGATGCCGGCTGGAAGCCTGAGGATGAGGACTCACGTTTGCGTACGGGCGTTTTGGTCGGCTCTGGCATCGGCGGTTTGCCCAGCATCGAGGCGGCAGCCATTACCCTGCACGAGAAGGGACCGCGCCGGATCAGCCCGTTCTTCATTCCCGGCTCTCTGATCAATCTGCTGTCGGGCACTATTTCCATCAAGTACGGCTTCAAGGGTCCCAACCATGCGGTGGTCACCGCGTGCTCAACCGGCGCGCACGCTATCGGCGATGCGGCCCGGCTGATCATGCTGGACGATGCGGATGTGATGATCGCGGGCGGTGCGGAAGCGGCGATCTCGCGTCTTGGCATGGCCGGTTTCGCGGCCTGCAAGGCCCTTTCAACCAGCTTTGAGGACACGCCCGAAAAAGCCTCCCGGCCCTATGACAAGAACCGCGACGGCTTCGTCATGGGCGAGGGTTCGGGCATCGTGGTGTTGGAAGAATTGGAACATGCCAAGGCCCGCGGCGCCAAGATCCATGCCGAAGTCGCCGGCTATGGCCTCTCGGGCGATGCCCATCACATTACCGCGCCGGCACCGGACGGCGACGGCGGTTTCCGCGCCATGCAGGGCGCCTTGCACCGGGCCGGTCTGAACCCAGGCGATGTTGATTACATCAATGCCCACGGCACCTCGACGCCCCTGGGCGACGAGATCGAAGTCGGTGCGGTGAAGCGTCTGTTCGGCGATGCGGTTAACCAATTGTCCATGTCTTCGACCAAGTCAGCCATAGGCCATTTGCTGGGCGCGGCGGGCAGCGTGGAGGCGATTTTCTCCATCCTCGCCATGAACAATAATGTCGCGCCGGCCACCCTAAATCTTGACGATCCCTCCGATGGCCTGGATATGGATCTGGTGCCCCATAAACCGAAGGAACGGCCGATCCGGGCGGCGCTGTCGAATTCCTTTGGCTTCGGCGGCACCAACGCCTCCCTGGTGCTGACCCCGGCGCCATAAAGCTGCTACCATGGCGCGGCGCCTGGCTAGGTTATTTGCACTCTTCCTAACGCTTGGCCTGATCGTAACCGGCATCGCATTCGGCTGGGGCTATGCGCAATTCACTCGGCCCGGCCCCAATACTTTTGACCACGCGGTTGTCCTGGCCAAAGGCAGCGACCTGCGGGATATCGCCGAGCGTCTGGCGGGTGCCGGCATTTTCGAGCAGCCTTTGGTTTTTCGTCTCGGCGTGCGCCTGGGTGGCTGGTCGCGGGATTTGAAAGCCGGGGAATTTCACTTTCCTGCCCGGACCTCCATGCGCGGCGCGGTGGATATCCTGCGCCTTGGTGAAACCGTGGTCCGCCGCGTCACCGTGCCCGAGGGATTAAGCAGTGCGCAAATTGTCGCCTTGTTGCAGCAAACCGACGGTCTGCGTGGCGACATCGGAAATATTCCCGGCGAAGGCTCGCTCCTGCCGGAGACCTATCACTATTCGTATGGTGACGAGAGGGTGGCGATGCTAGCCCGCATGACGGAAGCCATGCACCAGACCCTGGCGAAGCTGTGGCCGGTGCGGCAGCGGGGATTACCGCTGGCCAGCAAGGGCGAGGCCTTGATTCTGGCCTCGATGGTGGAGAAGGAAACCTCTATCGGGGTAGAACGGCCGCGGGTTGCCGGTGTCTTCATCAACCGCCTGCAAAAGGGTATGCGCCTGCAATCAGACCCCACCGTGATCTATGGCCTGACCCTGGGCCGCAAAGCCCTCGGTCGCCCCCTGCGCCGGGCCGATCTGGATCAACACACAACCTATAACACCTACCGGATACCAGCCCTGCCGCCCGGGCCCATCGCCAACCCAGGCCGTGCCGCCCTCCACGCGGTGCTGCATCCAACGGCCAGCAAGGACCTATATTTTGTCGCCAACGGCACCGGTGGCCATGCCTTTGCCGCTACCTTTGCCCAGCACCGCCGCAACGTCCAGCGATGGCGCCGGGCCAAGGCCACGAAGAGCCGCTAATGTTCCATGGTCTAAATTTTGCCCTAAGGGCCCGGACATCTTATATAGTGCGCCAAGAATCTCTGGCGAATGGAAGGAATTCATAAGGGTGGCCATTTCCTCGATGACCGGCTTCGCGCGGGCGGCAGGCGCCATAGGCGTCTATTCCTGGGCTTGGGAAGTCAAAAGCGTCAACAGCCGTGGTTTGGACCTGCGCAGCCGCCTGCAAGGTGGCCTGGACGGCCTGGAGGCGACGGTGCGCGCCGCGGCGGCCCGGCGCTTTCACCGGGGTCATTTGTCTTTGAACCTGACCTTGAACCCGGTGAGCGCTGAACTCACCGCACAGGTCAACGAAGATGTTCTGGTGTCCATACTCTCCGTAGCCAACGATCTGGCAGCGCGCATCGGTGCCGCGCCGCCGACGGTTGATGGCCTGCTTTCCCTGCGCGGCGTCGTCGAAACCGTCGAGCCCGAGGAAACCGAAGCCGATCGCAAGGCGTTGGAAGCAGGCGTGCTGGCCAGCCTGGATGAAGCCCTGGACTTGCTGGTCGCGGATCGGGAGGCCGAGGGCCGGCGTCTGGGCAAAATCGTTGGCGGCCAGGTAGATGCCATCGCCCGCTTATCAAAGGATGCCAGCAAACTCGCCACCCTGCAACCAGCCGCCCTGAAGGCGCGCCTGCAACAACAGGTCGCCGATATTCTTGGCGCCGCCGCTGGCCTGTCCGAGGAACGATTGTTGCAAGAGGTGGCCTTGCTGGCCACCAAGGCGGACGTCCGGGAAGAGCTGGACCGCCTGACAGTTCACGTGGGCGCGGCACGCGAACTTTTTTCCAACGACGGCGCCATTGGCCGACGCTTGGATTTTCTGGCACAGGAGTTCAACCGCGAGGCCAATACCCTATGCTCCAAATCCCAGGATGCCGCCTTGACGAACATCGGCATAGAGCTGAAAACCGTGATCGACCAGTTCCGTGAACAGGCGCAGAATATTGAATAATCCAAGCGAAAATCAGGCCTTTGACGCCAATACCGTTGCCGGTGGAATTTCTCGCCGCGGCCTGATGCTGGTGCTATCGTCGCCGTCGGGCGCGGGCAAGACCACCCTGTCCCGCCGTCTTTTGGCGGAAGACCCGGGCCTGACCATGTCGGTGTCCCTCACGACCCGGCCGAAACGGCCCGGCGAGCAGGAAGGCGTTGACTACGTTTTCGTCGAACCCATCGAATTTGATCTGATGGTCAACCGCCGGCAATTGTTGGAGCATGCCAAGGTCTTCGATCACTACTACGGCACCCCCGCCGAACCGGTAGAGGACGCCTTGAGCGCGGGCCGGGATGTACTGTTTGATATCGATTGGCAAGGCACCCAGGACCTGAAGGAAGAGATGCGCGACGATGTCGCCAGTATTTTCATCCTGCCGCCGTCGACCAGGGAGTTGGAACGACGCCTGAAAAACCGGGCCCAGGACAGTGACGAAGTCGTTGCCCAGCGCATGGCGAAGGCAGCGGACGAGATCAGCCATTGGCCGGAGTACGACTATGTCATCGTCAATCAGGATGCCGAGGCGGCCCTGAGTCAAGTTCGCGCCATTCTAACCGCGGAGCGCCTGAAACGAGCCCGCCAAGCCGGCCTGGGCGATTTCGTCAAGCGCCTGCGTGATGGGCAATAAGGCGATGACGGCATTCCCAAAAGCACTACTGACGGGTTACCACGAGTTCAAGAAGAACAATCTGGCCCATGAGAGCGAGCGCTACCACATCCTGGCAGAACAGGGGCAAACGCCCGAAACCCTGGTCATCGCCTGTTGCGATTCCAGGGCGGCACCGGAAATAATTTTCAATGCCATGCCGGGCGAAATCTTTGTTATCCGCAATGTCGCCAACCTAGTACCATCGTACAATCCCGACGGCGAATATCACTCAACCTCCGCCGCTCTCGAATTCGCGGTCCAGAGCCTCAAGGTCAAACATATCGTGGTTCTCGGCCATGGCCGCTGCGGCGGCATCATAGCGGCGCTAGACAGCTCGGCGGAGCCATTGTCGCCGGGTGATTTCATCGGTAAATGGATGGGACTGCTGACACCGGCGGTCGAGGCCATATCCACCATACGGGGGATGACCGATGCCGAACGGCAGACTGCGATGGAGCGGCATTCCATCGGCAACTCCATCGAAAATCTGCGCACCTTTCCCTGCGTGTCCATTCTCGAGAGCAAAGGCCGATTGAGCCTGCATGGCGCCTGGTTTGATATTTCCAGCGGCGGACTATGGGTGATGGATCCCGAAACCGGCATTTTCGATCACCCGACCGCCGATTAGCCGCGACATGCCCTAGCCAGGGCACAAAATTGTTCAACGCTTAGATTTTCCGCCCGCAAAGTGGGTTCAAGGCCGGCCGACTGCAACAGGCCCACCGGATCGGCGCTGAGCTGTCGAAGACTACTGCGCAGCATCTTGCGCCGCTGTCCAAAAGCGGCGGCGACAACGGCCTCCAGCCTGGTGGCATCAGCCGGTGCCAGGGGCTCGGTCCGGGGTTCCAGCCCGATCACGGTGGAAGTTACTTTGGGTGCCGGGGTAAAGGCGCGCGCCGGCAGATCGAACAACGCTCTCGCCCGGCAACGCCATTGCACCATCACCGACAAGCGGCCATAAGCCTTGCCGCCCGGCTGCGCGGCAATGCGCTGGGCCACCTCTTTCTGGAACATTAGGGTTAGGCTTTCGAACAGCTCCAGCCGGTCCAGCCATTTGAACAGCAGCGGCGTTGAGATGTTATAGGGCAGATTGGCTATGACCCGGCAGGGCCGGGGACACAGGGCATGTTCATCGATCTCCAGGGCGTCGGCCTCCACCAATGTCAGGCGGCCCGGCACCGCGGCGGCAAGTTCTTCCAACGCGGCAAGACAGCGGCGGTCCCGCTCCACTGCGACAACATGCGCCGCGCCTTCCGCCAGCAACGCCCTTGTCAGGCCACCCGGGCCGGGGCCGATTTCCAGCACTGTTTGGCCATCGAGAGGGCCGCCGGCGCGGGCGATCTTGCGGGTCAAATTCAGGTCGAGCAGAAAGTTCTGTCCCAGTGTCTTGGTTGCTCTGATTTCGTGTTGAGCAACAACCTCGCGAAGCGGCGGCAAATCAGCCAGTGGATCCGCCACTTCAGATGGGATCCTGGGGCGCCCGGGCCCGATATCGGGCAATCCGTCCGGCATAGGCCACGGCGGAGATCAGACTTAGGGAATTGGCCTGGCCCTTGCCGGCGATATCCAGCGCAGTACCATGATCGGGTGAGGTACGGATGATCGGCAGGCCAAGGGTTACATTGATGCCGTTTTCAAAGCCCAGGGTCTTGACTGGGATAAGCGCCTGATCATGGTACATGCATATAGCCACGTCGTAGGTTTTCCGGGCTGCTTCGTGAAACATCGAATCCGGTGCCATGGGGCCGACCACCGAAATGCCCCTGGCCCGCAATTGATCAATGGCCGGTTGGATGATTTCCGTCTCCTCCCGGCCCATATTGCCGGCTTCTCCCGCATGGGGGTTCAATCCGGCGATAGCCAGGCGCGGCGGCCTGAAACCGAAGTCCTGGTCCAGAGCCTTGGCAGTGATCAAGGCCCGTTCCACGATCATCTCGGTCGTCAGGGCGGCGATGGCATCTTCTAGCGCCAGATGAATAGTCACCGGTACGGTTTTCAGGCCAGGGCAGCTCAGCAGCATCACCGGCAAATGTCCGTCACCGCACAGCGCGGCCAGATACTCCGTATGGCCCGGATGCTCAAAACCGGTTTCGTGCAAGACCGATTTCTGGATCGGATTGGTGACGATGGCGGCAGCCTGGCCCGTACGCACATGATGCACTGCGGCCTCAATAGCACCCAGCACGGCCGCTGCATTGGCTTTGTCCAGCACGCCCGGCACCGGCTTTGCGGCCAGGGGCTGGCACAATACCGGCAAGCCGTGTTCAAAATGGTCAATGCTCTCCGCCGGCGCAGCAATTTCAATCACCTTGAAGGCCGCACCGCGCGTCGATGCCCGAGCCTTTCCCAGCACCACGGCTTCCTCCCGCACCAGATTCGGATCGGCGATCAGATAAAATGGCGGCAGATCATATATCACCCGCCGGCTCCAGGCCTTCAGGGCGATCTCCACCCCAATGCCAGACGGCTCGCCCATGGTCATCGCGATAGGCGCCCGGATAGCTGGAGGCGGGGGATTTGGCGGCTGGGAACCGGGGCGCTGGGCGGTAGCCATTAGCGTAGTTCCACGACCGCCGAGCGCCGTAAATCCCGCAGATAGCGCTGCGCCAGCATGGCCAAACGCTGCTTTGTCAAATTCTTGGTAATACTCTCCCGACTTGGACCTTGGCCCTTAATCTTTTCGCGTTTGCAAACCATCAACAGCATGACCAAACCCTTCTTGCGGATCGGCGGGCTAAAGCGGCCAATGGCCAGATCCCTGACGGTTTCGGCAATGTTACCAGGCAGGTCGGCCAGTTTCACACTGCCCAGATCTCCAGCGCTGGCCATCTCTAGTTCTTTTGCCGCGGTCGCAACATTACCGCAGCCCTTTGTGCTTTCTGCCATGGTCTTGGCCAATGTCTCCCGGACCTCATAGTCGACTTCTTTCGCATCTCCGGCCACGGCCAGTACGATCTGTTTCAATGCCAGCTTCATGCCGCCCTGGGCCACCGCCGTGATCTCTCTCCGCTCGTGCAACTGAACCAGATAATAGCCGCCCGCCGCCTGGATGGGTTCGGAAATCCCGTCGAGCCGTAGTTTGCTAATTGCCTGGTCCAAGGCGGTGGCAAGTTGCCCCGGCTGCACCCAGCCCACCGCACCGCCCTGGGCCGCCGTGGCGCCGCGGCTAAACTGCCGGGCTAGAGCGGCAAAGGAAGCGCCCTCACGCAACTGCCGCAACATACCAATGCTGGCGCGGCGGACCTCTTCAACGTGATCCGGCGAATCGATGGGTAGAAATATCTCTGAAATTCGTTGCTCCGACCGTCCCGCGTTGACCTGCAGCCGCGCCAAAGCCTCATCAACCTCTTCATCACCGATTTGCACATTGCGGCTAAGCCGACGGCGCACCAGTTTAGACCAGGAAATTTGCGCCCGCAGCTGGATTTCCAATGCCACCTTGGGAATTCCAGATCGTTGCATGTATTGGTCCAGGCCGCCCATGGGAACCCTGTTCTGTTTTTCAATAAAGCGGAAGGCATGTTCCAGATCCGACTTGCCAACCCGTATGGAATGGCGCTTGGCGGCTTGCAGCTGCAGGCTTTCATCAATCAGGCCGCGTAGGACCTGTTGGCGAAGACGACGCCGCGTTTGAGCATTGTCTTGCAGGCGTGAAGTGGCAATCACCAAATGGATGCGCTGTTCCACATCGTAGCGGGAGATAACCTCGTCATTGACGATGGCCGCGATCCGTTGGACATCCTGGGCCAATGCCGGCGCCGCGAATACCGCCGTCACCGCGATGATCAGGGGAAACATCAATCCGCGCCGACGAAAACCCAAGGGGAAGCCGGCAAGATGCACTTTATTAAGAGGTAGTACCATTCGGCGACTTTCTAACAATCCGGAAATGCTCCTGCTTCAAAATAGAGGCTTGGCGTCCGCAATAGAAGTGCCATGCTGCCCTTTTTTTTAGCCGGCATGGCGGCAATGACTGCTGCCGTCGCCGCCTACCGCTCTATGACTGCGCCTTGGGCCGAGCCATGGGAATAATCACGGCAACCAGCGCCGCCACCAGCATGCTTATGGGTCCAAACCAGAACAACAGGCGCGGCTCCCCCTGATCCAGCAGCCAGCCAAAAAATACCGGTGTTGCCGCGCCGCCGATATTGAGGCCGGTGGAGACAAAGCCAAACACTTTCCCCATGGAGCCTTCCGGTGTCACCGCGCGCACCAGCATATCCCGGGCCGGCATGATGGCGCCGAATGTCATGCCGCCCAAGGCCATGGCCGCGATCACCCAACCCGCCGACAGCAGCATATTGCCAACAGTGAATATCACCACCGCCGTCGCCATGAAGCACAGCGCCGCGACCCATTCATGGCGCCGCGTGCGGTCGGCGATCTGGCCGCCGACCAGGACGCCCAGGGCGCTGCCGACCAAAAATGCCGTCAAGGCCATTTGCGCCCCTTCCAAGGAAATGTCCTGAATCGAAACAAAGGCAGCGACGGCAAATGTGGACAGTCCGTTCTGGGACACTGAGAGCAGAGTGAAAAACAAGAAACACATAACGACGGGCAAGGACAACAGCAACGCCACGCCGGTTTTTTCCTGCGTTTGGCCTGGCTTTTCCACGGCGCTGTCCGCGCGCGCGGATCCAGCTGCCTGGCGGGTAACGCCGTCCGACAGGGCATGCCGGTTGATCAAAAGGGACAGCCAGATCACCGTGCCCAAAACGCCGGTTAGCATCAGGCCCACGCGCCAGCCCCACTGGATCGAGACATAGGCCATGACCATTGGCGCCACGGCCCCGCCCGCGAAGCCGGCGAATGTGTGCACGGAAAAGGCGCGCCCAATCCGCTGGTTCGAGACCATGGCGGAAATAATGGCATAGTCGGCTGGGTGATAAACACTATTGGCGACGCCAGCAATCGCCGCCAAGATCAGAATGGCCGTGTAGCCCGCGAACGCCCCCATGCTGACGTAAGTCAGTGTCGATACGGCAACGCCAACGATCAACAAACGCCGGGCGCCGAACCGATCAACCACGAAACCCATGGGGACATGGGTCAACGCCGAGGTCAGGTTGAAAATCGTCATGATCAGACCCAAGGCGGCGTAACTGACACCGAAGTCAACTTTCATCAGCGGCAGGACCGGCGGTAACAAATAAATCAGATAATGGCTAAGAAAATGCGCACCACTGATCAAGCCGATAACCCGGCCGTCGGCACGCGGGTCCTCCCTCCCGGGCGCGACCGATTTTCCGGCGTCAGCGTTGGCGCCGCTTCGCATGGTGACTGTCATGGCCGTTGTAGTAACCGGTTTCCGATCTTCTGTCACGGATGGTTTAAATGCCGTGCCCCATGGCTATGGTCGCGCGAAAATGATGGTCTGAAATGTTCCGGTGGCTATCGTCAAACAGCTGACGGAAAGCTCTCTTATCCAAAGCATCAAACACATCAACCAATGAAACTAAGGCGTTGTTGCTGCGGATCGGCACCCTGGAGCGGATTGCCTTGGGATCCGTGTTGGAGACCAAGCCAACGCAGTCGGCGGAGGCAGCTTTGAAGACCTTGCGTGAATTTCCCGCCGATGTTTTGGTCGCGGACACCAGCACAACGGATTTCGAGACCATGGCCCTGCTGCAAGGCCTGTCGGTAATCTGCCTGTTGGCTGAAAGCAGTCCCGAGCGAGTACGCGGCATGATCAAGGCGGGGGTCGATCATGTCATGATCAAGCCAATTTCAGCCGCCGCGGTTTCCTAATTAGCCCAGCACTTGGCCGAAAACCCCATGATGCAGATTGCCGTACCACAATATACCGACCCGGACCGCCGCCTGCCCGATGATGCCTATACCGGCCGAAACGGCGTGGCGCCGAATAGACGCATCACAAAAAGTGCCCGAGCGAAAAGACCGCTAACCGAGCGCGCCCGAGGCGCGGAGGGCCGCGATTTCCTCCACGGAAAGAGACAGCACGTCGCCGAGCACCGTATCCGTATCGTCGCCATGTCCCGGCGCGGGGCCATTCTTGCGTCCAAAGCTAGCCCGCCACGGCAGGCCCGGTAAGACTCCGGGATCACTCTCCTGCCAAAAGCCGCGCGCATGGAGATGATCACTTGCCTTGAGATCAAGCGACGAGGCGAGCACAGCCGCCGGAATACCCACCGCAAGAAGTGTTTCCATGGCCGCCTTGGCCGTACGTGCACGCGTCCAGTCCGTCAAGGTTCGGTCGATCTCCGCACCACGGTCATGCCGGGCGTCGAGGCCCAGATCACGCAATGGCCCAAGCGCGTCGATCACGGCACACAAGGACCGCCAGCCATCATCATCGCACACCGCGATCCCGACCCAGGCATCATCGCCTTTTGACGGGAAAATACCATGCGGAGCGCAGCCGCCGTCGGCGTTGCCCTGGGGCTGGAGCGGTCCCTGGAGCTGTGCGGCAAGCAAGGGTTCCGCCATAGTCCAGAGCAATGCCTCCATCATCGAAAAATCGATGCGCATTCCACCGCCCGTCCAGTGGCGATGCCAAATCCCAGCCGCCCCGATAAAAGCAAGTTTTAGGCCGCACATCGGATCGACCCAGGCCATGCCGACACGGGGCGATGCGTTTGGATGACCGTTCAGGCCCGCGAAACCGGCATAGCATTGCAACAGGGTGCCGTAGGCCACCGCGCCTGCTTCCGGTCCGTCACGGCCATGCCCCGAGGCGGAAAGATAGAGGATTTCCGGATTTTCCCGGGCCAAGTCTTCGGGCCCGAGGCCGAGACGCTCCATAACGCCGGTACCAAAATTTTCGATGACAATATCGGCACGGGCGGCCAAGGCCCTGGCGATGGCGGCTGCCTTGGGCTGATGCAGATCGAGGGTGATACCGCGCTTGGCCTGGCCAAGCACCGCATGCAGCCCCATTCCTCGCCCTGGATCACCACGCCCTGGCGCTTCAACCTTGATAACCTCAGCGCCCATGGCCGCCAGATAGCGCGTCGCGGTTGGTCCGGCGATAACCCAGGAAAAATCGAGCACACGTATGCCCGAAAGGGGCAGCAGCGCGCCAGCGCCCGAGGCCTTTTCGATGCCGCCGGGCGCTTGCCTGTCCCAGGGGACGGCGCGGAAAGGTGATCCGGGCGCCATCACGCACTCGCCCCGTATCTTTATTGGCCGGAAGAATTGGCGATGGGCAAGCTGGGCGGAGGCAAACTGTTCGGCTGGCTCCTGCAACGGGAAAGAGGGCACGCGCGCGGCCTGGGCGGCGTCCGCGATCCATTGTTTGTCATGCGTTCGGCTCCATGCCGACATCAGCGCATGCAAGGCGTCCCAATTCTCGACCCGGTCCGGCTTGGCAGCGAAACGCGCTTCCTGGCCCCAGTCTGGTGATCCCATGACTTGCAACCAGGCAGCCCATTGGTGGTTTTCGCGCGGCGAAATAGCAACATAGCCGTCCCTGGCCGGCAGGATGGTCACTGTCGCGCCATTGCCATCCGTGAGGCGCCGGCGTGACCAGACCTTGCCCTGCATGCCAATCCGCGTCAGCTCGGTCATGGCAAGGGTTGCCAGCGCCTCCTGGATCGAGACATCGATGGTAGCGCCGGTCGGTTCTATCGATGTATCCAGTAACAGGGCATGCATGCCGGCGGCCGCAGCAGCCAACCCGCCGATAAAGGCTGATTGCCGGCCAACGGCACGGGTCGGCGGTTCGGACAGATCGTCAACTTGGCCGGTTAGCATGCGCGCGATGCCGCTATCACAGAATAGGGTTAGATCAGAGGCCGGGCGGTTGGCGTCGGGCCCGGTCTGGCCATGGGGTGAGATCAGGACAATAACCGCCGCGTTATTTAGCTGGCGCAGGGCGGAGCCATCGACACCGCGTGCCGCCAGCTCTTGCGGAGATCCCTGCACAATCAGCAGGTCAGCCGCCGCGGCATGCACCGCCAATGCGGCTGGCGTGCAGTCCGGTGCCGCGCATTGCTTGCCGTCATTCAGGTAAACCGCCAGCGCCGTGCCGTCATCGGCGGCAATACTGCTGACCATGGCGCCGACATCGGCAAAGGCGCGTCCACATGCGGCCGCCGCCAAGCCGGGTCCGATCTGAAGCACCCGCAGACCCACCAAAATTTGCATGTCGCCTCCATATTCGCGGATGGTTTCAGTCCATTTCTACCTTGCGGGCACCACGTCCAGCGCTTGCTGATGCCGTGCGAAACCCAACAAACCGATAACCCTGGATGAATGCCCAGTGATGATATAGTTACTGGAATTCGCCAGCGAGACAAACAATTGCTCCAAGAAAACCGGGGCTGGGCGACAGAATACCAAGGGAGGCCGCCACGAGTTGGCGTCTATATTGCCGTTGCAGGAAGATATAATCGATTTTGTTATCATCGGCGCCGGCATGGCGGGAGCCTCGGCGGCCTATTTCCTTGCTCGGGAGAGCGAAAGCGCCGCCAAGAACAGCGTGCTGCTGCTGGAGATGGAGGCACAACCGGGTTATCACACCACGGGCCGCTCCGCCGCGCTGTATACGGAAGCCTATGGCAATGCCGCGATCCGCGCCCTGACCTCCGCCGGGCGCGCCTTTCTGCTTGCCCCTCCCGATGGTTTCACCGATACGCCGCTTCTGACCCCCCGTGGCGTCATGTTCATTGGCCGTGAGGACCAGCGGGCAGCATTGGATGAGGTTTTTACCTCCGCCGCCCTGCATGTGGATAGCATGCATCGTTTGAGCGAGGCCGACCTACGCGGGCGCGTACCCGTGGTGCGCCCTGGCTACGCCGCCGCCGGCGTGCTGGAAGCAGAGGCCATGGATATGGATGTGAACGCCCTGCATCAGGGCTTTTTGCGCGGGGCGCACCGTCATGGCGCTGTATTGAGGACGAATGCGCGGGTTGATGACCTGACCCGCCGTGATGATGCCTGGCGGATCAGCACCGGGAATGGGGAGATTGTGGCTAAGGTTGTGATCAACGCCGCCGGCGCCTGGTGCGATCAAATCGCCGCTTTGGCGGGCGCCGAGGCGGTTGGCCTGGTGCCGAAACGGCGCACGGCTATTTTGTTCGATGGGCCCTCGGAAGAGGCCTTCGCGGCCTGGCCGGCCCTGATCGATGCCGACGAGGAGTTTTATGCCCGGCCCGAAAGCGGCGCCCTGATGGGCTCACCGGCGGACGAGACGCCGATGGAACCATGTGATGTGCAGCCCGACGAGCTGGATATCGCTATCGCCGTAGACCGGCTGCAACGGGCCACCAGCCTGGAAATCCCCCGGATAATCCGCAGCTGGGCAGGTCTGCGCTCTTTCGTGGAGGACAAGACTCCCGTGGTCGGTTTTGACCCGAAGTTGGATGGCTTCTTCTGGCTGGCGGGACAGGGCGGCTATGGCATTCAGACAGCACCATCCATGGGACGGGCCAGCGCCGCCCTGGCCATGGGCCGCAGTATTCCCGACGATTTGAAAGCATTTGGCGTCGCGGCGGCGGATCTATCGCCAGCGCGCGCCGCCCTTCGGGACGGAAAGGATTGTGCATGAAAATCTTCATCGCCTGCCTGGGCACAGAAACCAACACCTTCTCGCCGATCCCAACAGGATTGCAAAATTTTCAGGACACCATGCTGTATCATGGGGACGCCACCCAGGCGCCGGCGGATATGCACACCGCGCCCCTGATCATCTGGCGCGAGATGGCGGAGGCCGACGGCGGCGAGGTGGTGGAAAGCCTGGCCACATTTGCCCAACCCGCCGGCGTCACCGTGCGCAAGGTCTATGAAACCTTGCGCGACGAGATTCTGACGGATCTAAAGGCGGCCCTTGCCCGTCGATCTGGTGTTGTTGAACATGCATGGTGCCATGGTCGCCGACGGCCATGACGATTGCGAAGGCGACCTGCTGGCCTGCTGCCGGGCGATCGCCGGCGTGGATGCGGTGATCGGCGGAGAGCTGGATCTGCATTGTTCCATCACGCCCAAAATGCTGGCGGCGGCAGATGCCTTGATCACCTACAAGGAATATCCCCATATCGACACCAAGGAACGGGCGGCGGAGCTATACGCCATCTGCCGAGATGCAAAGCTTGGCAAGACGGCCCCGGTGATGGCAGCGCATGATTGCCGCATGGTCAGCANCTGGCGCACGCCCGAGGAACCCATGAAAGCTTTCGTCGCCCGCATGCAGGTGTTTGAGGGCCAGGATGGCATATTATCGGTTTCGTTCGGACATGGCTTCCCCTGGGGTGATGTGCCCTGCGTCACGGCCAGGATGCTGGTCATTGCCGATGGTGACGGGAAAAAGGCAGATGACCTGGCACGGCAACTGGGGCAGGAGATATGGGATCTGCGCCATCAAACATCACCCGTCACAGTACCCTACAGGGAGGCCTTGCGCCAGGCGGCAGCGGCTCCATCCGGCCCGGTTGTAGTAGCGGACATTGCGGACAATGCCGGCGGCGGCGCGCCATCGGATTCGACATTTCTGTTGCAGGAAATTCTCGATACCGGCCTGACCAACAATATTAGTGGCTTGTACTGGGATCCGCTGGCGATCCGCCTGTGTAAGGAGGCCGGCGTCGGGGCGCAGCTAAACCTGCGCATCGGCGGCAAGTGCTGCCGGGAATCCGGTATCCCAGTCGACCTTGACGTTACAGTCAAGAGCGTCATCGAGAACGCGGCCCAGCCCTTTGGCAGCGTTACCCAGCAGATGGGCGATGCGGTCTGGCTACAGGCGGCGGGCAATGTTAATTTGGTCTTGAACACCATCCGGGGCCAAACGTTTCACCCGGACGCGTTCAGCCAGTTCGGCATTGATTTATCCAGCCTACAAATCATCGTCCCAAAGTCGTCCCAGCATTTCCACGCGGGTTTTGCCCCGATCGCGGAGGAGGTGATCTACGCCACCTCCCCCGGTACCCTGAACATGGACTTCGCCGCCTTGCCGTTCACCAAACTGACGACGCCATTCTGGCCGAAGGTGGA
The DNA here is from genome assembly GCA_002731375.1 of Rhodospirillaceae bacterium. Taxonomy (GTDB): domain Bacteria; phylum Pseudomonadota; class Alphaproteobacteria. Next base: position 82,946 of record PCBT01000025.1, read on the forward strand.
AGACCCTTACGAAAGCTAAACCGTTTCCAGCACCTTGCGCATGCCTCCGCCGATACGGGCCAGACCGGCCTGCAGGATAACGCGGTCCCAGCCGATACAGAAATGCCGAACGCCTAAGTCAACGTAGCGTTTCGCCTGCTCAGGTTCGGCGATTTCAATGCGCGGGGCGACGCCGTGCTCGATGGATTTCTTGATCACCTGTTCCTCGAACGGCTGGATACCATCCGTGTGCATCAGGCTTGGTTCGCCACGGGAAAAGCCGAAATCCGCCGGACCCCACTGGGTCATGGCGACGCCCTTGGCCTTGGCCGTTTCCAGAATGGCATCGATGTTGTCCAGGGCGACATTCTTCTCGATCATGATCGTGAAAACGAAGCTGTTCAGATCATCAAGGTAGTTGTCGGGCTGATAACCGGTCAAGGCCGGGCGGCGCAGCTTGACGCCCATGTTGCCGCCCCTCTCGGGGGTATCGGCGGCAATGATGCGGTGGCACTCCGCCACATCCTCCGCCGTGCGGATGTCCGTGAACAGCACCGCCTTGAAACCGGCGCCAATGGCGGCCTGGGTCCAAAAGCCCTGGCTCTCCTGATCAGGTTTCAACATCAGCGGCAAGTTGGCGCATTGGCCAGCGCGGGCCAGATGATACAGCGTCTGCATATCGAACGCGGAATATTCGGCGCAATATTCGCCGTAATCAAATAGGCCGGTATCACCGATGATTTCCGGGATATCCGGGTCGGACGAGAGGAAATGNGTACCAAGGGTCGCGGCACCTGCATCCAGTTTTTNCCNCAGGCTATTGCTCAAGATCATGCTGTGAACTCCCTGAAAATACTAAAGTAANGTTATGGGCTCAGCCGCGCCGCCGTTGGCGGCGGANACATAGCCGCTGTAAATGGTGGCNATGGTATCCGCCGCCAGTTCGCTGTNGCTCTCCACGTCATCACCATAGGCGATGGTACGGTAGAATGCATCGATCTCTTGCGGAAAACCGTGGGAATGGTCTTCATCCGGTGCCGTATTGGCCCAGCCTTGTTTGGTGCCTATTTTTTCGACCACATAGATATCGTCGAACTGGCTTTCCACCGGGTTATAGGTCTGCATCTGATTGGAGGGGTTGAGATTACAGATCGTGCGGTGATTGCCAGCGCAGATCTCTAGCCAATTATGCACCCCGCCCAGCACGATGTCCGAGGCGAACACGGTCGCTATTGTACCATCCTGAAAGGTCACGTGGATCATGGCGAAATCCTCGACATCGACATAATCGGCCCGAATATTGCCCGTATCAACGAAGTCCGGCAACTGGGTCAGGGCATGCGCGCGCGGTCACCGTGGCGGGCCGAATCGATTGACTGAACCTGGCCCGGCCCTCGACCTTTTTCAGATACAGCGCCGCCGTGAGGGGATGGCAACCCTTACCGATCATGGCGCCGCCACCCGCCTGGTCCCAATGGCCATAGCTGGGCGCGTGGGAGCCTGAATGGGCCTCCTCCCCATGCATCCATAAAATTTGGCCCTTGGTTTTCTCCAGGATCTCCCGCTCTTTCTGGATGGTCGGCGCATAGACCCAGTTCTCGGCATACAAAATACGGACGTTGGAGGCCGCCTCGGCTGCGCGCACGCGCTCAATGGAGGCAAGAGCGCCGGTACGCGCCTCGGTCATGGAGGCTTCACGGCCATCAAAATCCGGCGCGCCATCGCCAAAATAACCGGTCAAGGGCTTCTCCACGATGGGAAAAACACCACGCTCCAGCGCCTTCACGGCGACCGGCTCATGCAAGGCTGGGGGGATGCAGACGTGCAGCACATCGATCTGCTCCAACAGAGGGTCAAGTTCGGCAAAGGCCTTGATGCCATGCTTTGCCGCAAAGCTTTTGGTGCTGGTTAGGGCCTGGACACCGATGATGTCCACGTCGGCGCCATGGGCGCGCCGGACCGCCTCGATATGAAAACTGGCGGCGAAGCCGGCACCGACTATACCTGTTCGGACCTTAGGCTTGCTCATGATCGCGATCCTCTTACAAAGACATTAATGGCGGAGTTGGTGTAGCCTATATTGCGATTCGCCGCCACGCAGGTTGTCATGAATTTTGACCCTAATCTCAAATTCGATTTTGAAGTGAAACGTTCGACCCGGCGCAAGACCCTGTGCCTGCAAATCCGGGACGGTCACGTCCAGGTCATGGTCCCGGCGCGAACACCGGAGCGGCAAATCACCGCCCTGGTGAACAAACATACGGACTGGATTGAAAAAAAATTGGCGGAGCAAGCGGCCCGACCAAAAGCGCCGTCCAGGTCCTATGTGAACGGCGAGATCTATTTTTTTTTGGGCCAGGAGCACGAATTAGAGATTGTTGACGGCGCCCCCTGGCCGGCGAAAATCGTCAGAGGGAAGCTAGTTGTCACGATACAAAAACGACTAAGCGATCTGGAAAGACAGGCCAAGGTCAAACAGAGGCTGCACGAATTGTATCAACAGGCCGCACTGGAGGAATTTCAGACCAGGACNGAATACTACGGTAGACGCCTGTTCGTACGGGCAAGCGACATCAGGGTGAAGTCCTATAAGCGCCGCTGGGGCAGCTGTAGCAACAATGGCGAACTTTCCTACAACTGGCGCCTTGTCATCGCGCCGGCGGCGGTGCTCGATTACGTCGCCGCCCACGAGGTGTCGCATCTGGTTGAGCACAACCATTCACTGGANTTCTGGCGTATTGTCGAGGAGCTGATGCCCAGCTACCGCGAGCAGAAAGTCTGGCTGAAACTGAATGGCGGCACCCTGGCGATCTGAATGCTAAACTGGGCCGGGGCCGTGCCACCAATGTTCGAACGGATTGGCGTGCTTGATACGCTGAATGGTCTCGTCCGATACCCGCGGCAGGCCGCTATCGGCAATCACATGATTGACATTCTTCAGACCGGTCAGGCTTTCCCCGACCTGGGAGAAGGGAAAATCCGTGCCGAAGAAAATCTTGTCGGTGATTGAGTATTCCTGAGCCGAGATCAAAATGTTCCAAAATTGCCAGGGCCGGTAAAAGATCGCCGCGATCTCGCAATAGACATTGGGACACTTGCGCACCACCGTGATGCAATCCTCGTACCAGGGATGGCCCATATGAGCGCAGATGATCTTTAGATCGGGAAAGCGCGCGGCCACCGGGTCCACGTGAATGGCCCGGCCAAGATCCACCGGCGCATTTTCGGCGAAAGTCGTACCCATGTGCAAGGTCAGGGGCAGGTCATTGGCCTGGCAATAGTCATAGATCGGCGTCATGCGCGGGTCCGACAGAGGAATGCCATTATAGATCGGACCGTATTTGACGCCCTTCAGGTCCAGAACCTCGATGCTGTGGGTTAGTTGTTCCAAACAATCAGGTTGGCGCGGATCCACATAGGCGAAGCCGACGAACTTATCCGGATAACGGGCCACGGCATCGGCCACCGCCCCATCGTCGCCATCCACCCCAGCGCTATCACGATAGCGGGGCGAGAAAATGATGGCCCTGTCCACCTCGGCCATTGCCGTATGAAGTGTCTCAGCATCCGCCGCCAGGCCATAATCGCCGTCCGAGCGCACGCGGCGCATCTGTTCGGCATACAGCGGCGTAAAATGCTCCGGGTTCCAAAGGTTGACGTGGCAATCGACGATCATGGGCCGTACCTGCAAAAGCCTGCAACGTAGTGTCGCTACCTTGAGCCTCGCACCCACGGCGCCCAATTGCTAGAGTGATCACAACAACCGATGGATAAATGGGAGAGCAAACATGTCCGTTACCACAGGCCTGCATCACGTCGCCTACCGCTGCAATAATTCACAAGAGACCGTGGATTTTTATAGCACCGTCATCGGTATGGATTATGTCATGGCGATTTCCGAGGATCAGGTACCCTCGACCAAGGAACCCGACCCCTACATGCATANCTTTTTCGAGATTGGGCCGGGCAGCTATCTGGCGTTTTTCGAACTGCCCAATTCGCCCAAGCAAGGCAAGGACCCCTACACGCCTGAATGGGTCCAGCACATTGCCTTCGCCGTGCCGGATATGGAGGCGCTGCTGACGGCCAAGGAACGCATTGAAAGCCATGGCGTCGACGTCATAGGGCCGATCGATCACAGCCTGTTCAAGTCGATTTATTGCTTTGACCCCAACGGCCACCGGCTGGAGCTGGCAACGAACACTGGCGGGCCGGAGATCTGGAGAAAGGCCGCCGAGGCCGCCCCCGCCATGTTGGAGGCCTGGAACAAGAACGGCACCACCGGCGAGCTGGGCGCCTGGCTGCATGCCAAGGAATTCGGCACGGATTGAACTTTAGTCACCNCGCACAAGAGCATTGATTTGATGCAGAGCATGATCAACGATCCCCATCGCCCGTAACTGCTGTACGGTGCTCGCCACGTATTCGGGATTGGCGCCTGAGGCCCCCTGGGCCTGGCGTACCGTGCTGGCCGCAGTTTCATGCGCTAATTTGCCGGCGTACTGCGGATGCTGGCGGTTGGCGCGGAAAGCCAGCGCGGTGACGGACCTATCAACCAGATACACTTGATGCAGAATGGCCTTGTAACCATCGGTGACCAATTCACGGCGGTACAGATAGTCCGCCACCTCCGCCTTGTCGGTGGCGGCGATGCGGTAGGCGATACCGTGGCAAGAACCGCCGATATCCAAACCAAGGACGAGGCCCGGTTTTTCTTGGGTACCTCGGTGAAACCAGGACCAGACGCAAAGAGACCGATGATAGCCATGCACCCGGCCTGCCCGGCGCTCCAGATGCTCGAACCCAGGCCGCCACATGACGGAGCCATAGCCAAAGACCCACAGATCACCCGGGGGTAGGGTCAGATCGGGAATTGTGTAATGTTGCGGGGAGGTGTTCACGTCTGGCGCCTGTAATAATTCAACGGCTTACCTATACCATATCGGACGGACAGGCAGCGAGGCACCATGCGCTATTATATTTTGATCGGGGTTGTCATCGCGGCCATGGCGGGGTGGAGCGGCTTTTGGTTCCATGCCGCCGATAAGGTGCGCACGGAACTGGAGCGCCACACCAATGAAAACAGTCAAGCGCGCGAATGGACCCATCGCGAATTGGAGATCAGCGGCTTTCCTTTTCGCATCCGGATCGATCTAAGCCAACCCAGCTTGGTCCTGCGCCGCCCGCCACAGGAATTCCACTGGCGGACGGACCATGTTAAAGCCGTTGGCCACCCCTGGCAGCCGCGTCACATACTATTAGATCTGTCCGGCCAGCATCTATTCAGGGCCATGGGCAAGACGCGTCAACATAGCCTAACGGTGGATAGTGGCGAGGCTCTGGCCAGCGTGGAGGTCGACGGCGGGGGCATACCCGCGCGGCTATCCCTGGATAGCAAGGATATCCGCCTGCAATATGACGGTGCCGCCGGGTTGGGGGCAAAGCGTATGCAAATTCATGCCCGGCCCGCGCCAGAGGCACCCGATAGTGTCGATGTTGCCCTGCACGGCGACGGGCTTAACCTGAATGCGGGCACCTTTCCCGCCGAGTTTCCCCATACGATCAAGCTGGTAGACCTGCAGACCACGGTAACCGGCCTTTTGAAAGGCGATGCATCGCCACAAAATCTGGCGCAATGGCGGGACGGTGGCGGCACCTTGGAAATCACTAAATTACAAGTGCAGTGGGGCGATATGGATATCTATGCCTCCGGCAGCTTGGCCCTAGACACTCAAATGCGGGCCATCGGCGCCCTGACCGCGCGGATCAAGGGGCATAATCAACTTCTCGACATTGCTGTTGCCAGCGGCGCCATGGACAAGGATCATCTGACGGCGGCACGGGCCGTGCTGGGCCTGCTGGCGGCAGCGGCGGGCGGCACACTCTCGGTGCCGGTTCGGTTGCAGGACGGCAAACTGTTCCTGGGCCCGGCGCCTATCGCGCGGCTGACGCCCATTATTAGCCGCTAGCCCGAGCCATCATCTCGTCGAAACCGCCGGCACTCCCGCAAAGGAGACGCCGGCATTATCCGGGGGCTTAAACTGGATTTCTGGCCATTCTCCAGCCCGAACGCGTCGCGCCGTATCGCCTTGGTCTATCGCAAGACCTCCAGCCGAAGCGATGAATTTCGTCTTTTTGGCGAATGCCTGCGCGATGAACTGGGCACCCCGGTGAGGGGCTAAAGTATGTCGCGGCTAATCCGCCTCTGTCGAGGCTTCGCCCTGGCGGCCGAAATTGGGTGCCTCGGTATCCTGGCCGGCCTGGATAATACGCTGACGGATATCACGGGACTGGCTGAACACGCGCAACAGTTCGTCGCCTTCGCCCCAGCGGATGGACCGTTGCAAGGCAATCAGATCCTCGGTGAAACGTCCCAGGGTTTCTAATACGGCATCGCGGTTGTTAAGAAACACATCGCGCCAGAATTCCGGGTCCGAGGCTGCGATCCGGGTGAAATCACGGAAGCCGCCGGCGGAATATTTCACCACCTCGCCCTGGGTCACGGTTTCCATGTCATCCGCCGTGCTAACAATGTTATAGGCGATCAAATGCGGCAGATGCGAGGTGATGGCCAGCACCAGGTCATGACGTTCCGCCGCCATGATCTCTACCCGGCTGCCTAGCGCTTGAACATAGGCAGCCAAGCGTTGCACCGCCGCCCCGTCCGCTGTTTCATCCGGTGTTAAAATCCACCAGCGGTCATCGAACAGGGTTTCAAAGCCGGCTTCCGGTCCGGATTTTTCGCTGCCCGAAACCGGATGTCCCGGCACCAGGTGCACGCCATCGGGTATATGCGGCCCCAGATCACGCGCCACGCAGCCCTTGACGGAGCCGACATCCGTGACAATGGCGCCAGGCGCCAAGCTGGCCGCTATGGCCTTGCCCACACTGACATAACTGCCCAGATGCGAGCAGATGATCACCAGATCCGCGCCGGCCACGGCCTCGGCTGGATCCTCGTACATGGCATCGACAATGCCCAGTTCCAGGGCCTTGTCGCGGGTTTTCGGCGTGCGGGCGCAGCCGACAATATTGTCGGCCAGATCAGCCCGTTTGGTGGCCCGGGCGATGGACGAGCCAATCAGCCCGACGCCGATCAGCGCCAGACGCTTAAAACGGGCTGGCTTTGGCTGCTTGTCGACCTCAGGCGCCATCTGTCGTACTCAGGAATTCTTCCATTGCCGCAGCCGCCAGCTTGTTTTCATCTTCCAGGCCAACNGTGAAACGCAAATAGGCGCCCAGGCCATAGGCGCCAATGCCNCGCGGCAAAANACNCTTTGTGCGCAGAAACTCCTGCGCCGCAGCCGCCGAGCNTGGCCCGTCGGCACCAAACTGAATAGTCAGAAAATTGCCTGCCGAGGGGATGCACGGCAGGCCCAGCCGCCGACATTCATCATGCAACCAGGCCAGTTCGCGGTCATTGTGCGCCCGTGCCGCATCGGTGTGCGCCACATCATGCAGGGCCGCCAAGCCGGCCGCCTGGGCCGCCGAATTGACGTTAAAGGGCGAACGAACCCGATGATAGACCAGGGCGACTTCTTCCGGGCAATAGGCCCACCCCAGACGCAGTCCGGCCAGGCCGTAGATCTTGGAGAAGGTCCGGGTCATAACCACGTTGTCGTGTGTCTCGACCATTTCGATCCCCGGTGAATAATCATTACGCAAGACGAACTCCGCATAGGCGCTATCGATCACCAGCATGACGCGATCAGGTAACGCGGCGCGCAGGCGTTGTATCTCTGAATTCGCGATATAGGTACCGGTGGGGTTGTTCGGATTGGCCAGAAAGACCATCTTGGTCCGTTCAGTCATCACTGCCAGAATGGCATCGACCGAGGCCGTAAAATCAGTCTCGGCCGCCTTGATGGGCGTTGCGCCAGAAGCCATGGCGCCCAGTGGATACATAAGAAAGCCGTGTTCGGTATAAATCACCTCATCGCCCGGCCCGGCGTAGGAATGAACCAGATGGCTGATAATTTCGTCGGAGCCGTTACCGCAGATGATGCCATCGACGTTCAAGCCATACATCTCCGCCAATCCGGCCCGCAGATCGGTGGCCCCACCTTCGGGATAGCGGTGCAGTTCCTCGGCCCCTGCCTTGTAAGCAGCAATAGCCTTGGGTGAAGCACCGGTCGCCGCCTCATTCGAGGATAGCTTGACCACACGGCTCTGGCCCTCGACCGTAGCATCACCGCCAATGTAAGGCGTGATGTCCATTATGCCTTGGTTCGGTATCGGTGTGGTCATGCGGAATTCTCCCCCTGTTTGGCCGTCAGTGCCTTGGGATAAGTGCCCAGGATCGCCACCCGATACAAATCTTCGCCCATTTTTTCGTGGAATGCGGCCATGGCGGCATCTTCATGGCGGATCAATCCATCCAATTCAATTAGCTGCAGCCGCGGACCGCCGCGGCTATTTTCATGCACGGCCAAGGGATGGACCGTGAAACCGCATTGACCCAGTTGATCCACCACACGGGCCANGGATACATCCTGATCGGTTTCGACCATGACAACGGTGGCATCCTGGCCACTGGGCTCCGGCATCAGTTTCGCCACCGCCAGGGCTTCCAACCGCTCAAAGCGGCCCGTGGGCGAGGCAAAAAACGGTAGCCGCCAGACGACCCGCGGCCCAGCCTGATCGTTTGCCTGAGAGGCCAGCGCCGGCCACCAGGGGTTCTCCTCGTCGCTTTGCGGAAACGGCAGCAGGCCGACGGCACCCGGCACATCATCCACCATGCGCAGGACAACGGAGGGCGAGGTATGCAGGGTCATGGGCACGGAAGAACCGAAATGGTTGCGCGCCAAATCCCAGTATCCGACGGAACGCGCCGGCGCGCAGACGGCAACGCTCAACGGGCCCTGCAGGGCCGTGGCGCCGTTGATTAGCTCCCGCCAAATTCGGATCACCGTGGCGGTTTGCAACTGACCTTGGTGTCGGTCGGCCAGACTGCGCACGACTTCCGCTTCCCGGTTCGGACGCATGGGGGAGGCGTCATTGCCTTGCAATTGTTTCGCCTTGGCGACCTGATCGATCAAGGCGATCCGCTGCACGATCTTGTCATGCAGGTCGGCGTCGATTTGATCTATCTGGCGCCGTAAGTCATCCAGGTCTGGGGTCGTCATCGGCATCATTGTTATCCTAGCCAGGTGCGGTCGATTTGCACGATCGATTTGGGCGGTCGGTTTGGATGGTACGCCCGGATGGCGGTGATACACTCCCGATGTATCATGGGCAAGTCCAAGANACGGCAAATTTTCGCAAAGATTACATTGACAGCGCAAGGGGCCCTGCATAGTACCCAACTATCAGGACGGGGTTTTCGAAATTATGACAGTCACAAGCGTGGTGGCCGAGGGGTCTACCGAGGCGCCGGCGGAGGGAAAACCCGCTAGCGACGAGGTGTCGGCACTCAGGCCAAGCGAGGACGTCTTCACCATTACCAAAGACCAGCCTCTGACCCTGGATTCGGGCCGTTCCCTGGTATGACACGGTCAATATCCACCTGTGCACGATCCTGGATTTCATAGAGCTATGCGAAGACATGAACCTGAACATCGAACAGGGTCTGACGCTCGACCGGAAAGGCAAATACAAACCCATTGGGGCCACTCCCGGCAGGGCCAATCTATTTGGTGAGCAAGGCGTGTTTCTGTTGGAAAGACGGTAGCCGAAGGGCTTAAATAAGCCGCATATGGATATTTATGGGTATATTTCCGGATATGCCTTTGAATATCGATTCACTGACGGTCACCCCTGAGATCTTGCCGCTTATTACTAAGTTGGATGAGTTCAAGGGAGCCTGGTACGGCGCGGTATAAATGCTCAGCCCCGCATTTCCGGCATCACTTCCTGTTCCAGCATGGTCAATGAACGCGCTGCGTTGGCATTGCCAGAGGTTCCCAGGCGGCCCCCGATGATGACTTTATCCAATCCCAGATCGGCCAGGGCGGTCAGGCGCTCGACAACGGCGTCCGGTCCACCGACGATCGCGAAATGGTCGATAAAATCATCGGTCAGGGTGTCGGCCTGGCGCGAGTCGCCCCGTGTGTGCTTGTTCATGTCATAGGCGGCGACCAGAGCATGCAGGGCGGCCTTCGCCGCCTCCGACCACGGTCCCATGGTGCGCCCATGCATGACATTGAAACGGGCAAAGGTGGTCAGACCACCACGCACCAAATTACGGGCGGCGGCTATGTTGTCATGGCAGGCCAGATTGATATAGGCCCCAAAAGCCACGCCGTCGGGATCCAGTCCAGCCGTCTGTCGTGCCGCCCGCGCCGTTTCAATGCCCCAAGCCAGCCGATCCAGGTCCACCCCCAGGGTGAACATTACCCGCTCGGCCAGACAGGCGCCGATACCAATAACCCGGGTCCCGGTCGCAGCGACCTCGACCGGGACCTTTTGCGTGCCGGCCATCCAGGCAATGCGGCTTTCAGTGGGCGCATCAGCCAAATGCAGCTCCGACATTGGCGGTGCGATGTCGAGCGGGATATCAACTTCGTCAAAAGGAACCGCCTCGCCCTTCAGGTAGGNNTGCAAATGGCGCAGATAAGTCTCGAAATGGCCAACCTTGCCCGGTGCCCGGCCCAGGTGCGCCAGGGCGGAATCGCCGCGCCCAATACCCAGCACGACGCGTCCCTGGGCTACCCGGTTCACGGAGGCGATAGCAGTGGCCGTGGCAGCGGCCTGACGGGTCACTGAATTGGTCACGGCGGTCGCCAGGCCGATCCGATCCGTCACTGTGGCCGCCATGGCGAGCGAAACATACGGATCGCCGGAAAGGTTCTGCGAATCCACCACCGCCAGACCGTCCCAGCCCTTGTCCTCGACCTCCCGCGCCAATTTCATGATGCCCCGTGGGGAAGCCGCGCCCGTCGTCCAGATTTCCATTTTCCAGCTACCCTCTGTTACCCATGGCCTTTGCACCCTATCATAGCGTCATCCTCGCACGAGTGTCCTGGCCGGCGCGAGGGCGCGACCTGAAAAACCCCGGCCAAGCGAGCGGTAGATCAGGGAAGAGAACACTATGACGAACATCGACATCGAGGCGCTGCGCAAGCATATCGGCGCCAAGGTGGTGGAAGAGGACGTTGCCACCGCCGCTCCGCCAAGGGGCATGATCGTCACCTTCGATCGTGATGAGGAAGCACCCAGGGAAGGCGAAGCGATTGCGCCGGGCTGGCATCGGGCCTATTTCGTACCCATGGCGCAGGCCGACCGCCTGGGCGCTGACGGTTTACCTTTGGACAGCGATGTGCTGCCCGAGATGCCCTTGCCCCGGCGCATGTTCGCGGGTACCAAAACCACCTATCACCAGCCGATCCGGGTTGGCGAGAGGCTGACCCGCGAGACCGAGTTGGCGGACATCCAGCTGCGTGAGGGCAGCACCGGCATGTTGATTTTCACCAACGTGGTGGCCCGCATTATCGGCCCCAACGGATTAGCCCTGGAGGAGGAGGCGCGCACGGCGTTCCGTGACGAGGTCAAACCCGGCGAGAAAAGCGGCATTCCCAAGCGCGATGCGCCGCCCAGCGATACCTCATGGGAGCGCACCATAACAGCCGACCCGGTATCGCTGTTTCGCTATTCGGCGCTGACCTTTAATCCACACCGTATTCATTATGACCGCCCCTATGCCATGGAGGTCGAGGGTTATCCGGGCCTGGTAATTCACGGACCCTATTCCTCGCAATGTCTACTCGATCTGGCGCGGGACAACTGTGGCGGTCGGGCGATCAGGACCTATGAGATGCAGGCGCGGGCGCCATTGTTCGACACCGCGCCGTTTAAGGTGATCGGCCGGACCACTGAGGACGGCAACGGTTGTGAGCTGTGGGCGTTGACCCCTGAAGGCACCATCGGCATGACTGCTACCGTGACGTTCGCCTAAAGCGCCGGAGGAACCGCCATGTATGACGCCAGTTTCACCTTCACCCCGGATCAGCGGGCAATCCGCGATGCGGTGCAGAAAATCTGCGACAAATACGGCGAGCAATACTGGATAGACGCTGAACGCGAGCACCGCTTTCCAGAAGAATTCGTACGCGAGATGGCGGACCACGGCTGGCTCGGCATCGCCATGCCCGAGGAATATGGCGGCGGCGGCATGGGTATCACCGAGGCCGCCATCATGATGCAGACGGTCGGCCAGCACGGTGGTGCCGCCACCTCATCGATCAACGTCAATGTATTCGGTCTGCATCCCGTGGTGCGCCACGGAACGGACGAGCAAAAGCGGCGCTGGTTGCCACCGATGATCCAGGGCAAGGACCGGGCCGCCTTCGGCGTCACCGAGCCCAACGCCGGGCTGGACACCTCGCGCATCGAAACCCGCGCGGTGCGGGACGGCGGTCACTACGTCGTCAATGGCCGCAAGATGTTCACCACCACCGCGCAAAGCGCCAACAAATTCATGCTGATCACCCGAACCACGCCGCGCGAGGAGTGCGAAAAGACCCTGGAGGGCCTGACCCTATTCTATACCGACTTCGACCGCAGCTGCATCGAGGCGCGGGAGGTGGAAAAATTCGTACGCCATGCGGTGGACATCAACGCTGTCTTCATCGACAACCTGAAAATCCCGGTGGAGGACCGCATCGGCGAGGAAGGACGCGGCTTTTATTACCTACTCGATGGGCTCAACCCCGAACGCATCCTGATCGGCGCCGAGCATGTGGAAAAAGGCCGCGTTGTATTGAACAAAGCAGCGGAATACGCCAAGGAACGCATCGTTTTCGACCGCCCGATCGGCCAGAACCAAGCCATCGCGCACCCGCTGGCGGAATCATGGATGGAGCTGGAGGCCGCCAACCTGATGCTGTTCAAGGCCGCCGCGCTGTATGACAACGGCGAACCCTGCGGCCCGGAAGCCAATGCCGGCAAATATCTGGCGGCGGAGGCCTCGTTCAAGGCGGCTTCCAACGCGATGCTAACCCTGGGTGGTTACAGTGTCGCCAGTGAGTTCATTGTCGAGCGGTTCTATCGCGAGGCGATCATCGGCCGCATAGCGCCAGTCAGTCTGCATATGATCAAGAACTATGTCGCCTCCAACGTGCTCGGCCTGCCAAAGAGCTATTGAGGCGGCGATCTCTCCAGCCAGGCGGATCTAGGCGCGGCTGTCGAATTCGGTTTTCGGGTCCTGGTAATAGCGTTGGTGCCAGATACCTTCGCCCGCCTCGTCCGCCAACGGCAGGCGCCAGCTGCGCACCTTCGCTTCTGCCAGTTTAATCCGGAACAGGCCGCGCCGTTCGCTGATGGTGTTTTGCAAATAGGCCTCCGCATCGTCGTCGGGCACATATTGTTTGGCCATGCGCAGATACAGATCCCGCCATTCATCATCGGCGCCCACGTCATACAAAAGCTCGGCCACCCCTTCGATCATAACCTTGCGGTATGGCAGAGGCTGTTCATCGATACAGAGCGCCGCCCGCGGATCGTGACGCAAGCAGGCGAACCATTCGGACCGTTCGCGCGGGGTAAAATAAATCGCTTCGTTCTCGTACAGATACCACAAAGGCGTGACCAGCGGACTGCCGTCTGGGCGGACGACGGCGATCCGCATGATCACGCGCCGTTCGCCCAGGAAAGCCGTACGCTTTTCCTTGCTCAAGACAGGCATAACAGTGAATTCCTAATCCAGCACCAATTCGGCATAGGTCTCCAAATCTTCCGGGGTCTTGGGCCAAACCAGCAGCGAGGTCACGGCGCTGTCTTCCCAAGCCGCCAGGCGCTGCTTGATCCGGTCTTTCGGCCCCACCAGGGCGATATCGTCGACCAGTTCATCAGGCACCGCCGCCACCGCCTCGGCCTTCTTGCCGTCCAGGTACAGATCTTGGATTTTTTCCGCCGCCTCGCCATAGCCCAGGCGAACCACCAGTTCGTTGTGAAAATTGCGGTCCCGCGCACCCATGCCGCCGACATATAGCGCCAGGGTCTTTTTCACTTCCAAACGCCCGGCTTCCAGATCATCGGTGATATGCATTTGCATGGGGTACATGATCTCGAAATCATCGCCGCGCCCGGCAATGGCATCGGCATAGACGTCTTCACGCTCCGGCGAATAGTACAGCGGGAACCAGCCGTCACAGATCTCCGCCGCCATGGCGACGTTCTTCGGCCCTTCGGCGCCAAGAAAGATCGGAATATCGGCGCGAAGAGGGTGCGTGATGGGCTTCAGCGGCTTGCCCAGGCCCCAGGAGCCGGGCGCGTCCTCCGGGTAAGGAATGGTGTAATGGGCGCCGTTCATTCGCACCGGCGTTTCGCGGGTCAGCACCTGGCGGATGATGTCGATATATTCCCGGGTGCGCGCCAGGGGCTTGGCGAAGGGCTGGCCGTACCAGCCTTCAACCACCTGCGGGCCGGAGACGCCCAGGCCAAGGATCAACCGGCCGTTGGAGAGATGATCCAAGGTCAGGGCATGCATGGCCGTCGCCGTTGGCGTGCGGGCCGAAATCTGCACGATGGCCGTGCCCAGCTTGATCTTTTCCGTATGCGCGCCAACCCAGGCCAGGGGCGTCAGGGCGTCAGAGCCATAGGCCTCGGCGGTGAAAAAACCGTAATAGCCAAGTTCCTCGGCCCGCTTGGCGACGGCAATCAAATCTTGCGGCGGCTGCGCGCCCCAATATCCGGTCATCAATCCCAATTTCAACGTCATTGTACTCTCCTGATTTGGCGCAACATAGCGCGCTGGCAAGCTGAATATGCCAAATTAATCCATATGGGCATACATGGTCTCGCCGGCTGCTGGCATTTCAGCTCTTAGAATCTTGCCGCTGAACGACGAGGTAATGAATAGTGACCGGTTGTCCGGGCCGCCATAGGCCATGTTGGTGGTCAATGGGCTACCGTCGGGATCGGGAATCTTATGGGTCGGCAGGCCCAGGGCGGAAAACAGCCAGACCGCGCCAAGACCGGCATGGGCGATGGACAGGTTGCCATCTACATCCATGGCCATGCCGTCGGGGCCCATGCCGCCCACNAACTGGCAGAACAGACCAACCCGGTTGACACTGCCGTCCTGACGGAATGGCATGCGCCAGACGGCGTTGGCCCGGGTCACGGCGATATAGAGCTGGCTTTCGCTTGGGTCCATCACCAGCCCGTTGGGGCTGGGCATATTGTCGATCAGACAATGCAGGGAGCCATTGGCATCCATGCGAAAGACCCGGCCCGTGGGGTCATGCAGACCGGTATCGCCCTGATCCGTAAAATACAAATCGCCGTTGGAGGCAAAAAACAGATCGTTGACGCCCTTGTAGCCGGGCATCTGTTCCGGCCCGATGTAGACCGAGAACTTGCCGTTCACCGGATCAATCTCGACAATACCCTTGCGTCGGTCGGCCACGAAGATACGGCCGTCCTTGTGTATCTTCAGGCCGTTGGGGCTGCCGTCATAGTCCGCCGCAACATTGAACTCGCCGCTGGGCGAAATCTTGAAGACGCGGCCATGGGCGATATCGACCACATATAGATTGCCGTCCCGATCAAACGACGGACCTTCCAGGAACGAGCCCAAGGGCTTGCCGCGAAAGATATCCCGCGCCATGTGGGAATCCTTGTCCAGTAGTTGCAGCTCGCGCGGCACCTCGGCGAAGACGGTCGGCTCGATCACGGTCGGTTGGGGATACATGGCAAGTTCCTTCATGGCTCGCATGAAAATTGAGGTACCATTGTGCCCGGCACTTGGGTCCAGCTCAACCCTGTGGCAAGATCGGTGTCATGGCTCAGGAACGTTTAACTTATTCACCGATCAATGACCGGCCCNGCCTGCGGCTACCCAACGGGGCGCGGGTGGCGTTGTGGGTCTGCCCGAATATCGAGCATTATGAATACCTGCCCGATCCCGTGCGCATCCGCGATCCCTGGCCGCGCATGCCCCATCCAGACATCCTTGGCTATGGCATCAAGGATTATGGCAACCGTGTCGGATTGTGGCGCATGTTCGATGTCATGGATCATTTCGACGTGCGCTGCACGGTTTCGCTTAATCTGAGTGTGTTCGAGCATTATCCCGAGATCATGGCGGCATGCGAAAGGCGAAAGTGGGACGTGTTGTGTCATGGCATGTACAACACCCAGTATCTCTGGGGCTTGGACGAGGGGGATGAACGGGCGATTATCGAGGAATGCGTCGATACCTACCGCCGTCTTACGGGCCGGCAGCTGCCCGGCTGGTTCTCTCCCGCCGCCTCCCACACCATGAATACGCCCGATCTAGTAGCCGAGGCAGGCATCAAGTATTACGCCGATTGGGTTCACGACGATCAGCCGGGGCCCATGAACGTGCGCAAGGGCCGGCTGTTGACGGTGCCCTATACCATGGAACTGAACGATGCCGTGCTGCACAATCGGGCCCAGGAGGCCGATGACTTTCTGCTCATGGTTCGGGATTATTTCGACACGGTTTATGCGGAAGGCGCAGAGCAGCCCCGCATCATGTGCCTGGCCCTGCATCCCTACATGATGGGACAGCCCCACCGCATCGGCTATTTGGAGAAAATGCTGGACTATATCCTCTCCCACGACGGGGTCTGGCAGGCCACGGGCGAGCAAATCGCCGATTGGTATTACGCCGAAATGTGGGACCAGGTCACGGCGCACTTGGCTGGAGGCGATGGCGATGCCTAAGGAAAGGAGAGAGAAACACCTGCCGGGCATGGATCACGCCCTCTACCCATTTTCCGCCCTGCCAACCCGCCCAGCGCTGACCTGGCCCAACGAAAAGCGGCTGGCAATATGGATCGTTTTGCACTTGGAACAATGGGAATTGCAGCCCCCCGCCAGCGCCCTCCGCGATGGCCGTTTCAAGGGCGAATTTGGTAATTTTTTTCCCGACTACCGCACCTACTCGACACGGGAGTACGGCAACCGCGTCGGTATCTTCCGGATTCTCAAAGTCCTCGACCGCTATTCGGTGCCCGTCACCGTGGCCGTCAACAGCGCCCTATGCCAAGAGCGGCCGCGGTTAATCGAGGAATGTTTGCGCCGGGGCTACGAGATTGCCGCGCACGGCAGCCACGCGACCCGTATGATCAATTCGCAAATGAGCCTGACCCAGGAAGAAGATCTGATCCACGGTGCCATAGCCACGATCCGGCAAGGCGGTGGTGCCGAGCGGGTCGGCTGGATCGGTCAGGATTTCGGTGAAAGCCCACGTACGCCGCAAATACTCGCCGCTGCCGGGGCCGACTATTTGGCGGATTGGCCCAATGACGACCAGCCCTATTGGCTGACCCTGACACCGCCCCTGGTATCCCTGCCCTATCATGTGGAATGGGATGACGCGACCTTGATGGCATTGCGCCAATTGACCGCACCGCGCTATGGCCAGATGGTATGCGAAGCAGCCAACCGCCTACATGGCGACAGCGCGGGCAACAATGGCGGGGCTCGCATGATGAGCCTTGGCCTGCACCCCTGGGTGATCGGACAGCCGCAGCGTATCCGCTATCTTAATCAGATTTTGAGCCATCTCTCGGAGATGGAAGGGCTGTGGTTCGCCACCGCCCAGGACATTGCCGACAGCTTTCGGGCCCAGATAGCCCCACCTTCGAAAATGCCATGAACGAGTTCTGGCCGGCCCTCAGCGTCTCGTTCGCATTGTTGAGCCAGGGCGATGATTATCTGCGCGGCATCATCATTTTGTCCCTGCAGGTCAGTCTGACCGCCGTTGCCATCGCCACCGTCATCGGCCTGCCGATCGGCGCCGTCACCGCCCTGTTCCGCTTTCCCGGCCGCCGGGTCCTGGTCGTCCTATTGAATGCCCTGATGGGTCTGCCCCCCGTGGTCGTGGGCCTGGTGGTTTATTTGTTGTTGTCGCGGGTCGGCCCGTTCGGCGCCCTTGGCCTGTTGTTCACGCCTACGGCAATGGTGATCGCACAATTTGTCCTGGTTCTGCCAATTATCGCGGCCCTAAGCCGCCAGGTGATGGAAGGGATGTGGCTGGAATACCGGGAACAGCTACAATCTCTAGGCGTGCCGCCCCTGGGCCAGCTCTCGGTACTTCTATGGGATGGCCGCTTCGCCCTTTTGACGGCGGTACTGGCTGGTTTCGGGCGGGCCACGGCCGAAGTCGGGGCAGTGATGATAGTAGGTGGCAATATTGATCACGTCACCCGTGTCATGACCACGACCATCGCACTGGAAGCCAGCAAGGGCGACCTCGCCAAGGCGCTGGGCCTGGGCGTGGTTTTGCTGTTGGTCTCTCTCGTCGTCAATCTATTGGCATATTTGCTGCGAGAGCTATCGCGTCTCCGATTTGCCGATTAAGACGAAACATGGAATATGCCGGACCCAGCGGATATGTAGGGGCGCCAACGTTACATTAACCATGCGCATTTGAGATTTCTTAACCCCTACCCGGTTACTGTCATGCCAGTCGATGGTGCAGTAGGCACGGTCCATGGGAATGTGATGAGTATGGCAACCGTTTCTCTGAAAAAGAACACGGATAGTATGTCAGCGACTGATCCCTCGACCCTGGATCACCTGTTATCCCTGATGCATATCCATTCCAGTATTGCTGACCGTCCGATCTTCGAGATCACGGATACCGCAGCCATGATGGATTTCGAGGAAACCACCCGCTTCGCCAACAAGCTGCGGGATCTGGGCTGCCGCATCGCACTGGACGACTTCGGCACCGGCTATACTTCTTACCAGCATTTAAAGGCGCCGTCGGTTGATATCGTGAAAATCGACGGGCAGTTCGTCAAGGATCTGCACGAAAACAAGGAAAATCAATTGTTCGTGCAAACGTTGCTGGATCTGGCTGACGGCTTCAATGCCGAAGTGGTCGGTGAATGCGTGGAAACCAAGGAAGAGGCCCAGGCCCTACGCGACCGCGGCGTCAAATATCTACAAGGCTATCACTTCGGCGCACCGATCGTTGAACGCCCCTGGGGCACGCCTAATCTGCGAATGGTGGCCTGCGATTAGCGTGTTTCCCTCGACCAATTTTTCAGCATCTCCAGATCTGCCCTCTCGCCGCCTCGCAGTAGCACGATCTTGTTGCGCCCCTTAGCGCCGGCCACGACCACCAGCTTTCTGCGCGGCACGCGCCACGCCCTGGCCAACAGCTTTATCATGGCCTGATTGGCTTCGCCTTTTTCCGCGACCGCCGTGACCTGCAGATACAGGCGTTGGCCGCCATCGGCCATTGCGCGGATACCGTCTATTTGATTGGTGGGGGCTCCGGGCCCCAAGCGTATGGTGATCGCAACTCNGTCTTTGGTTACCTTGAACGGCATCACACGGATGGGGGCCTAATCTCTGCGGTCGCTTTGCAGCATGGCGAACAAGGTATGGTCGCTCCACTTGCCATTGATGCGCAGNTACTTCCGCGCATGACCCTCTTTCTGAAAACCAGTTTTCAGCAGCACCGTGGTAGAGGCCTCGTTATGGGGCAGACAGGCGGCTTCCAGGCGGTGCAGTCCCAACTCATCAAAGACANAGGACAGCGATGTGGTGACCGCATCCTGCATCAGGCCCTGACCGGCATATTGCTGACCCATCCAATAACCGATGGAACAGGATTGGGTGACGCCGCGTCGCACATTGGACAAAGTAATACCTCCCAGCAGGCTGTCGTCCTCGCGGCGGAAAACGAAAAAAGCATAACCAATGCCATCGCGAGCATCGCGGCCATAGCGGCGCAGGCGCAGGCGGTAGGCGTTGCGGGTCAGTTCGTCCTCCAACCAGGTCGGCTCCCACGGGGTTAGAAAATCGCGGGAGGCGGCGCGCAGGCGAGCCCATTCGGACCAATCCGACAACTGCGGCGTGCGCAAATAGACCTGCTGGCCCTTCAGGGTCGGCGGACTGCCCCGCCATGGCGGATTACGCAGAAATGCGGACACGCTGTCGATCCTTTACGATCCCGGCTCCCGTATTTAGACTGTTCCGATCAGCCCTTGGCGAACCTTGCCGCAATTTCGGCTTGACTGGCAAGACCCGCGATGGGGCCAAGTGCGGCGACGGCCGGATTGCCCATGCCGGTGATCCGTCCCGCGACCCGGCGCACGGCCGCCGCATCGACGGCATCAATCTTCGCTATCAACTCGTCAATCGGGATCTGACGGCCAAACACAAGGGTTTGCCGGGCCAGCTGTTCAACCCGCGCGGCGGAGCTTTCCAGGGACATCAGCGTACCGGCCTTGAGCTGATTGCGGGCGCGGGCGACCTCGTCCTCTGCCACATCGCCGCTCAGGCGTAGCATCTCGTCACAGATCACTGGTACCAGCTCGCCAATCTGATCAACCCCCGTGCCGGCGTAGACGGAAAACGCGCCGCAGTCCTTGTACGACGAGGCGAAACAAAAAATCGAATAACACAAGCCTCGGCGCTCGCGTACTTCCTGAAATAGACGAGAGGACATGCCGCCACCCAGCACCGTCGACATGACCTGCATGGGATAGAAATCGTCATCGTCATAGGTCAGCGCCGGCAGGGCCAGGGCGAAATGAACCTGTTCCAGATCGCGTTCATCACGCTGCTCGCCACCCTGAAATATCGCCGTCTCGAACGGATTGTGCGCACCAGGGCGCAGACCGCCAAAATTACGCTCGGCCAAGGCAACCAGGTCATCGTGATCGACCGCACCGGCGGCGCAAAGCAACAGACGGGAGGCACCATAGTGCTGCCCCATGAAATCGAACAGCACCTCGCGGCCCATGTTGGCGACACCTTCGACCGGGCCCAGGATCGAGCGGCCCAGCGCCTGATTGGGAAACGAGACTTCCTGCAGACGGTCAAAGATGATGTCGTCAGGGGTGTCCTCGGATTGACCGATTTCCT
Source organism: Rhodospirillaceae bacterium (assembly GCA_002731375.1). Lineage (GTDB taxonomy): Bacteria > Pseudomonadota > Alphaproteobacteria. Next base: position 103,718 of record PCBT01000025.1, read on the forward strand.
GAATAACCACAGTGCGCTCGCGCTCCAACTCTTCCTCGGCGAAGGTAGAGCGTTGCAGAATATCCGCCAGAATATCCACGCTCAGCGCCAGATCCTCCTTCAGGACGCGGACAAAATAGGCCGTATGTTCCCGACTGGTATAGGCATTCAGATGGCCGCCGACGCTTTCAATTTCCACCGCGATATCNTGGGCGCTGCGGCTTTCCGTACCCTTGAAGGCCATATGTTCCAGCATATGGGCAACGCCATTGTTGGAAACGGTNTCGTAGCGGGCCCCGGCATCNACCCAGACGCCGACGGCTGTGGTCTGCAGGCCTTCCCGGCCCTCGGAGATTACCCGCAGGCCATTGGCCAGGGTTGTCATTTTTACGGTCACGGCGGTATTTGTTCCTTTGGCTAGGTACGGCGCAAACTGCGGATATGGGCCTGCACAGCTGCCAGCTCGTTGGGCAGCACGGTGTACCGTTCTTCTCGTTGATATATGTCGGCCATGTGCGCGGGCAATGCCGGGCTCTGGCCACAAGCCTTTTCCACCGCATCGGGAAACTTTGCCGGATGCGCGGTGGACAAGGTGATCACAGGTCCATCGGGCAGCAAGTCCCGCGCCGCCCGCAGGCCAACGGCGCTGTGGGGGTCCAGGGCAATGCTGTATTCACGGAAAACCTCGCCAATGGTCGCCGTTGTCGTTTCTTCGTCGACCCGGTGCGAAAGAAATAGTTCGTGGGCCTGGGCCAGTGCTTCTGGCGTTACCTCTAAACCTTCCTGATCGGCCAGCGCCTGCATCTGCTGGCGGACTACCGCGCCATCCCGGCCCGCCAGGTCGAACAGTAGGCGTTCAAAATTGCTCGCCACCTGAATATCCATAGACGGGCTTTGCGTCGCGACGACCTGATCCTTGCGGTAGGCGCCAGTTTGAAAAAAGCGGTGCAGGATGTCGTTGCGGTTGGTCGCCACGATCAGCTTGTCCATAGGCAGGCCCATTTGCCTAGCGGCATAGCCAGCGAAGACGCAGCCGAAATTTCCCGTCGGCACCGCGAAGCTGACACGCTTGTCCGGCGCGCCCAGGGCCACGGCGGAGGTGATGTAGTAGGCCACCTGCGCCACCACCCGGGCCCAGTTGATGGAGTTCACCGCCGACATGGCGATTTCATCCCTGAATACCAAATCGTTGAACGCAGCCTTCACCAGGGCCTGACAATCATCAAAGGTGCCTTCGATGGCGATGTTGTGAACATTGTCGGACAACACCGTCGTCATCTGCCGCCGCTGCACCTCCGATACACGTCCATCGGGATAAAGAATGAATATGTCAATGGCGTCGCGGTCCCGGCAGGCCTCAATCGCGGCCGAGCCCGTATCGCCCGAGGTCGCGCCGACGATAGTTACCCGTTGTTGCCGCCGCGCTAATTCCCGATCGAACAGACGGCCCAGCAATTGCATGGCCACGTCCTTGAAGGCCAGGGTGGGGCCGTGAAACAGTTCCATCAACCAATGGCCATCCGATAGCTGCCGCAGGGGCACAACACCCGGATCGACGAACGCGCCATAGGCATCACGGGTCATGGCCGACAGCTCGTCTTCGTCGATGCCATCCATGAAAGGCGACAGGATCCGCGCCGCCGCATCCGCATAGGGAAGTCCGGCCAACGCACGCAGATCGTCGTGGCTCAATTGCGGCCAGGCGCCAGGCACATACAGGCCGCCGTCACGAGCCAGGCCGGTCAGCAGGACGTCCCCAAACGTCAGGTCGGGCGCTTGGCCACGGGTCGAAACATATTGCACGGTATCTCTCCAATTCGCCCTGGCGGGAGGGGCGCGCCAACCTAGTCGCCCAGGTAGCGTTTTTCAAGGTGCCGACGGAAAATTGCGTCGTCCAAAGGCGCTCCCGTGGCGGCGCTCAACAACTTATCGGCGCTGGCGTACAGGCGGCCCTGGCTGTGAACCTTTTCGCCCAGCCATGTCATCAGGTGGGTGAAGTCGCCATGGGAAAGATCATCGGACAGATTCGGCAAGGCGGCCTCGGCGGCCCTGTACAATTGCGCCGCCACCATGGCGCCCAGGGTATAGGTAGGGAAATAGCCAAAAGCGCCGTCCATCCAATGGATATCCTGCATACAGCCGTCACGATCAGAAGGCACATCCACGCCCAGCAAGCTCTTCATGCCCTCGCGCCAGGCGCCTGGCAGATCCGTGACCGCCAGATCACCGCCCAGGATGGCACGCTCCAGCCGATAACGGTGGATGATATGCAATGGATACGTCACCTCATCCGCCTCGACCCGGATCATTGAACGGGCCACATGACGAACCCGTGTACTTAGTCCTTTCACCTCCCAGGCCGGGCCGGAAACCCCGCCCAGCTCCCGCAACAGCGGCGAGAGGTAATGCAGAAAAGCATCGCCACGGCTGACCTGCATCTCCACCAACAAGGATTGGCTTTCATGCATGGCCATACCCATGGCCCCGCCCACGGGCTGCAAGCGCCATTCTGACGGCAAGCCACGTTCGTACATGCCATGGCCGCCTTCATGCAGGGCGGGGTACAGGCTGCCCAGGGGGTCTGCCTCGTCATAGCGGGTGGTCAGGCGCACATCGTCGGCCACGCCGCCCGTGAAGGGATGCAACGAGACATCCAGGCGGCCATGTTCGAAATCAAAACCCAAGGTATCCAGAAGGCGCCGGGATATGGCTTCCTGCTTCGCTGCCGACATCCTTTCGGGCGCCGCCGGGGGGACGGGTTGATATTCCAGAACGCGCCCCAACAGACTGGGCAGAAATGACGCAAGGGCATCAAAATGGCGGTCGATATCAGCGGCCGCCAGGCCCGGCTCATACTGCGCCAGCAAGGCATCGTAGGGCAGGCAGCCGAACGCCTCGCCCTTGGCCGTGGCGGCCTGACGGACCAAGTTGACGACCTCCGTCAAAGAGGGCGCCAGGGCCGTAAAATCATCGTCCGCCCGCGCCGCGCGCCAAACCATCTCGCAAGCGGAGCCGGAGCGGCTTAATGCCTCCACCAAATCGCCGGATAAGGCTGTCGCGTGGGACCATTTGGCCCGCATCTCGCGCAGGTTAGCCGTTTCCCATCGCCCCAAGGCGGCTGCCTGGCTTTCCGCCCAAGCCAATAAATCGGCTATTTCGGGGTGGCAAAGCATCTCATGGGCGACCAGTGATAGGGTTGCCAATTGTTCGGCCCTGGCGCCGGCACCGCCCGTCGGCATCACGGTGGCGGCGTCCCAATGGAGAACCGCCGCGGCGCCATTCACGTTGGCCAGACGGGCAAAGCGCTCACAAAGCTGTTCATAGGCGGTTGTCATGTGTCGGTACTTTTTCGGCGATGGGCCAGCAGGAATATAGCCAGCAAAACGCCGGATAGAGAAAACCAGGTGATGGCATATTGAAAATGGTTGTTGACCAAGGCCGGCTGTGCCACGCCGCCGATGGGCAGACCGCCGGGATTATCCCGGCCATCCGCCTGCACCACGCCGCCGAGCAGATGCAGATCACGGGACCGAGCGATACCGCCGATATCGTACCAGAACCACAGATCCGCCTTGGCGTCATATTCAGGGGTCCAGGTCCCCTGTTTCAGAAGGCTGCGCAAAACGCCTTGTACCACGACTTCGCCTCGCCGCTGGCCTTCGGCGCGGGTGCTTGGCTCACGGCGATCATTTGGTACCCAACCACGATTGATCAGGATGGTGGCACCTCCTTGCAGGCGCAGGGGCGTCAGGACATGCAGACCACTTTGACCCTGATGGGAACGGGGCCCAAGGAAGGCCTCTTTGTCGTGCAGGAATTCTCCCCGCACAATTATGGGGCGGTAGTTCAGGGCCGCCAGACTATCCAACCGTCCGGTCAGATCCNCCGGCGCAGCGGACAAGCCCGCCTGCATCTCCGCCGTTAGCCCATCTTTCCAGGCCCTGCGCTGTAGCTGCCAAATGCCCAGGGACAGCATCAGGGCCAGACCGAACAAGGTCAGGCATATGGACCACGAGCCCGGACGGCGCATCAGCTAATCAGACGGTTTATCATTAAAACCAGCAACATGATGACGGTACTGCAGGGCGATCAAGGTCGCCTTCAAGGGCCGCAATAGCAGGATCGAAGCGCCAAGTACAAAGGGAATTTGGTAGATCAGATGGGCCCAGACCGGCAGCGCGAAGGCGTTTTCGACCATGAAGGCCAAGGTCACGGCCAAACCGCCCACAATCAAGATGACGAAGACCGCCGGCCCGTCGCCGGTGTCGTGGGGCGAATAATCCAGGCCGCAGTCTTCACACGCCGCTCTGACATCCAGCAGGCCCCTTAGCAATTTGCCCCGCCCGCATTCGGGGCAGCGGCACAGCAATCCAGCGAAGAAGGGCGACACCAAAGTGCCGCCCTTTTCTTGCCCGTTCATGGTTTTGCGGTTAGTGCGCGGCGATGGTCCCGGCGCCCCAGACGTAGATGAAGCAGAACAGGAACAGCCAGACCACATCGACGAAATGCCAATACCAAGCCGCCGCTTCCAAGCCNAAATGATGGTCGGGCTTGAAATGGCCCTTGGCCGTACGGATCAGGCATACCAGCANGAAAATGGTGCCNATCATCACATGCAGACCGTGGAAACCCGTGGCCATGAANAAGGTGGANCCGTAGATGCCCGAGGTNAATTCAAACGAGGCATGGGCGTACTCATAGGCCTGCACACAGGTAAAGATCGCACCCAACAGCACNGTGANGATCAGGCCCTGCACNGCGCTTTTCTGATTGCCTTCACGTACCGCNTGATGGGCCCAGGTTACCGTGGTTGACGATGTCAGCAGGATCAGGGTGTTAANCAGGGGCAGGTGCCAAGGATCAAAGGTNTGAATNCCCTCTGGNGGCCACACACCCCCCATCGCCTCCGTCGGGAAAAGCGAAGCGTTAAAATAGGCCCAGAACCATGCCATGAAGAACATCACCTCGGAGGCGATGAACAAAATCATGCCAAAGCGCAAGTGCAGTTGCACCACCGGGGTATGATGGCCTTCATCCTTGGCCTCGCGGACGACATCGCGCCACCACACAAACATGGTATAGAGCAACATTAGTAAACCGATCGCGCCCAGAAAAGGCGGTCCCTCGTGCATGTACCAGATGAAGCCCGAGGCCATTAGCAGTGCGCTCAGCGCGCCCAGGGCCGGCCATGGGCTGGGGTCCACCAGATGGTAGTCATGTCCTTTTGCGTGCGTATCAGCCATTCTTTCACTCCATTCCCAGCAACTTCAAGGCCACCTATTTAGCGGCGATTTTATCGTTTTCTGCAGTATCGCCCACCACCTCGAAGAAGGTGTAGGACAGGGTTATGGTTTTTACATCATCCAGGTTCCGGTCGTCCGAAATTTCCGGATCTACAAAAAAGGAAACTGGCATATCGACGCTTTGCCCCGGCGCCAGCGCCTGTTCAGTAAAGCAAAAGCATTCGATCTTGCTAAAATACGGCCCGGCCTTGAGCGGCGTCACATTGAAGGTCGAAGTGCCTACGATGCGCCGGTCCGTCGGATTAGCCGCTTCGTAAAGTGCGAGGGCCTGCTGACCCACCTTCAGAGATACGGCACGCTGTTGCGGCTGAAACTTCCAGGGCATGCCCCGCGCCGTATCGGCGTTGAAACGCACAGTGATGATCCGTTCGCCCACCGCTACCGGTGCCTTCTCGGCAACCTGGGTAGTGCCGCCAAAGCCGGTCACCTGGCAAAACATCCGATACAGCGGTACCGCAGCATAGGCCNCGCCCATCATGCCGACGACCACGCCAGCGGCGACCACAGCCGTCAGCCAGTTGCGTTTGCTATTTCGTGCCACTCGGTTCATGAGATCAGCCGCCATTCCATGTCTGGCCCTGCATATTGTACAGGGTGAGGAAGAACACCGTTAGAATGAGCGCCAGCAGAACGCCCGCCACCATCAGGTTTCGGCCCCGCCGTTGCTTATGCCTGCTACTAATCGGCATCAAGCGCCAACCCCCATCAATGGACCTTCCAGCAACCGCTCGCCCAGCATCAGGGCAAACAAGGCAAACAAGTAAATAATGGAATAACCGAACAGGCGCCGCGCCGGTTTGTCGTTATCGTCGCTGGCGCGCCACACCTGAATGGCGCAAGCCAGGAAAATCAGCCCCAACAGTGCAGCGCCAACGCCATAGGCGAGGCCACAGGCGCCCAGGCCAACAGGGCTGAGGGTAACGGGAAACAGGATTAGGGAATAGATCAGGATCTGCCGCCGGGTCGCCGTCTTGCCGGCCACCACGGGCAGCATCGGCACGCCCACATTGCGGTAATCGTCGGTCCGGTAAAGCGCCAGGGCCCAAAAATGCGGCGGCGTCCAAAAGAAGATGACCGCGAACAGAGACAAGGAGGCCAGGGAGATATCGCCACTTGCCGCGGCCCAGCCGATCATCGGGGGAAAGGCGCCCGCCGCGCCGCCGATGACGATGTTCTGCGGCGTCCGGCGCTTCAGCCACATGGTGTATATAAAAACATAGAAGCCAATGGTCAGGGCCAGCAGCACGGCCGAAAGCAGATTGACCGAGGCCTCCATGACTAGGACAGAGGCGAACGACAACACAACACCAAGAAATAGGGCGGCACGGGGCGTCACAAGACCTCGCGGAATAGGCCGGTCACAGGTACGCAGCATCTGACCATCGATATCGGCGTCATACCACATGTTGATGGCGCCCGAGGCCCCGGCGCCTACCGCAATGCAGAGCAACGCCACCAGCGCCGTCAGGGGATGCATGCCGCCAGGTGCCAGCATAAAGCCGACCAGGGCAGTGAAGACCACTAGGCTCATCACCCGTGGCTTCAACAGCGCCAGATAGTCCAGCAGCCTCGGGGCCCTAGCCGAGCGCCGGGTGCTTTGGTCCAAGGCTACGTTGCCACTATTCACCTGATTGAGTTCCTTTTACCACCACACATCATTCAACGGATGCGGGGCAGCTCCTCGAACTGATGGAAGGGCGGCGGTGAAGGCAGGGTCCATTCCAACGTATCGGCGCCGTCGCCCCAGGGATTATTCGGACATTTCTCGCCAGACGTGATGGTCTTGATAGCGATGTAGATGAACAGCACGGTGCCCGCCGCGGCGATGTAGGTGCNGACCGAGGAAATCATGTTGAAGCCCTCATAAGCGTCCGGATAGTCGGGAATACGCCGGGGCATGCCCGCCAGGCCGAGAAAATGCTGCGGGAAAAAGATCAGGTTGACGCCGATGAACGACAGCCAGAAATGGATCTTGCCCAGGGTCTCGTTGTACTGCCGGCCCGACATCTTACCGATCCAGTAATAGAACGCTGCATAGATACCGAACAGGGCGCCCATGGACATGGTGTAATGGAAGTGACCGACCACATAATAGGTGTCGTGCATGGCCAGATCGGTGCCGGCATTGGCCAGCACCACGCCGGTGACGCCGCCGACCGTAAACAGGAAGATCATCCCTAGGGCGAACATCATCGGCACTCGGAAGGTAATGGAGCCGCCCCACATGGTGGCGATCCAGCTGAAGACCTTCACGCCCGTGGGCACCGCGATGACCATGGTTGCGCCGATAAAATAGGCTCGCGTATCAACGTCCATGCCGGCGGTGTACATGTGATGGGCCCAGACCACGAAGCCGACCACGCCGATCGCGACCATGGCATAGGCCATGCCCAGATAACCGAACACCGGCTTGCGCGAGAAAGTAGAGACAACGTGGCTGATCACACCAAAGGACGGCAGGATCAGGATGTAAACCTCCGGATGGCCAAAAAACCAGAACAGATGCTGATAGAGCAGCGGATCGCCCCCGCCCGCCGCATCATAAAAGGCGGTGCCGAAATTACGGTCCGTCAGCAGCATGGTGATAGCGCCGGCCAGAACCGGCAGGGACAGCAGCAGCAGGAAGGCGGTGACCAGCACCGACCAAACAAACAAAGGCATTTTGTGCAGGGTCATGCCCGGCGCCCGCATGTTAAAAATGGTAGTAATGAAGTTGATAGCGCCCAGGATCGACGAGGCACCGGCCAGATGCAGGGCCAGAATACCCATGTCCACCGCCGGTCCCTGATGGCCCGAGGTGGAGAGCGGTGCATAGACCGTCCAGCCAGTACCGACACCGTTGCCGCCCGCCGTGCCCTCAAAAAACATCGAACNGGCCAACAACAGGATCGCGGGGGGNAACAGCCAGAAGGAAATATTNTTCATGCGCGGNAANGCCATNTCCGGCGCCCCAATCATCAGGGGCACGAACCAGTTGCCNAANCCGCCGATAAAGGCGGGCATNACCATNAAGAANACCATGATCANACCATGGGCCGTGATCAGCACATTGAAGAAATGATGATCNCCGCCCAGAATACCNGGNCCNGGNGCNGCCAGTTCCATGCGGATCAACACCGACATGCCGCCACCGATCAGTCCGCCAACNATGGCGANGATCAGATACATGGTGCCGATATCNTTGTGGTTCGTGGAATNGACCCAACGCCGCCAGCCGGTCGGAATATGGTGCTCGTGATNGTGCGCCGCGGAGGTATTAGNCATTCTCTGTACTTCCTATCGCTNTATATTCTTTTTGCTTGTTCNTTTAGGCGGNGNCCNGNCCGANTGGGATCGGGGCCCGCCCNCGAGATCTTGGTCCGAGGNTNTAACGCGCCGCTTTGCCGCCNNCGTCNGCCANCTTTANGCNNGANTTTTCCCCTAGGGAGGCATATTCCACCTTGGCTTTCTCAACCCAGGCCGCAAATGCCTCTTTCGAGACCACCTTGACCTGGATCGGCATGAAGCCATGGCCGGTGCCACACAATTCTGAGCACTGGCCGTAGTACGTGCCTTCTTTCTCTACCCGGACCCAGGTTTCGTTCAGGCGGCCCGGTACGCCATCCAGCTTGACGCCGAAGGCCGGCATGGCCCAGGCGTGGATCACATCATCCGCCGCGATCAGCAGGCGGACATTGGTGTTGACTGGAATGACGACGCTTTCGTCCGTGGCCAATAGGCGCGGCTGCCCGTCCTCTAGCTCATCATCTTCAAGCATCGAGGCATCAAAGGTGAAGTTGCCGTTGTCTGGGTATTCATAGGACCAATACCATTGATGGCCGATCGCCTTGATGGTCATCTCGGCATCCTTGGTGGTGTCGGCGTAATACAACAGCTTGAACGAGGGAATGGCAATGACCACCAGGATCAGGATCGGGATCGCGGTCCACAGGACTTCCAGTAAGGTGTTGTGGGTGGTGGTCCGCGGCGTCGGATTTGCCTTGGCGCTGAATTTCACCATGACGTATATCATCAGCAAGGTCACGAACACCGCGATAACGGTGATGATGACCAACAGCATGTTATGAAAATCGTTTAACTGTTCCGCCACCGGTGTCACCGGCGCCTGCAGCCCCAATTGCCAGGGATGCGCCATGCCGTGGTCCGCTTGTGCCGATACGCTTGCCACCAAAGTGCCGAACAGCGCCACTGGCGCGGCCAAATTTCGCCAAGCCGTCATTATCAATGCCCCAATTTTTTTGAAATTTTCACGCCGGGAGGGTTCCCTATCATTTTGTTACCTCTATGTAACCCAACGGATTGACCGGGAACAAGCCTGTTGCTTGACCTTGGTCAAGGCAAAGGTTCGCAATCTTGCTATAAATTACATGGCGTAATGGGGTTTAAAAGTAGAAAAATGGCGTCTATGTGGCTATTTGCGGCAATAAGAACGCAGCATTGTGGCCATTTGCCCGCACCGTGTGCGACGTTTTGTCGCATGTGGTATTGTTCGTCATAACCGCTTCATAATTTTTGTTTTATAATGGTGCGTTAACCATTGGTGGTAACTAATGGCAGGCTGGCGCCCTGGTTGGAGCAAACGGAATTATGAACGAATCGAAATCCAGCGGCAAATCACCGGATAATTTGGGTATTGCGACAGGCAGCGTGGCCGGCGACGGCCCCGATGCCGGCCTATTGTTCGAGCGGGCCGGGCTGGATGAGGGTCGGATACAGTCCATTGTCGGCGATGCGCTGCAGGGTTGCGACGATGGTGAACTATTCTTGGAATACAGCCAAAGCGAAAGTCTGGTGCTGGATGACGGCCGGATAAAGTCAGCCAATTTTGATACCAATCAAGGCTTTGGCCTGCGCGCGGTGGCGGGCGAGCAAACCGGATATGCCCACGCATCCGAGTTGAACGAGGCAGCGGTCGCTAGGGCCGGCGGCGCGGTACAAGCGGTCCGCGCGGGTCATGGCGGCAGTATGAGCGAGGCGCCACTGGCCACCAATCAAAACCTTTACCCCGATGACAATCCCCTGGGTGAAGTCTCATTCGCCGACAAGGTTCAACTTTTAGGCGAAGTTGACAGCTATGCCCGCGATCGTGATGCCAGGGTGCGCCAGGTTACCGTATCCCTGCACGGGCAATGGCAGGCGGTGGAGATCATGCGCGCTGATGGCCGCCGCATCCGCGATATCCGCCCGCTGGTACGTCTAAATGTAGCCGTCGTACTAGGCGAAGGGGAACGCCAGGAAAGCGGCAGTCATGGGGTCGGCGACCGCATCGGCTTTTCCCGTTATATCGAAACCGCGAACTGGCAGGCCCAGGTTGATGAAGCCATGCGCCAGGCGGAGGTCAACTTATCATCGGTGCCCGCGCCGGCGGGCGAGATGCAAGTGGTATTAGGGCCCGGCTGGCCCGGCATTCTGCTGCACGAGGCTATCGGCCATGGCCTTGAGGGGGATTTCAACCGGAAACAGACCTCGGCCTTCGCCGGGCTGCTGGGCGAACGGGTGGCCTGCCCCGGCGTCACGGTGGTGGATGACGGCAGCCTTGATGGCCGGCGCGGCTCTTTATCCATTGATGATGAAGGCACACCGACGGGATGCACGACCTTGATAGAGGATGGCATTCTGAAGGGCTATATGCAGGATCGCCTAAACGCCCGGTTGATGGGCACGGCGGCGACCGGCAATGGCCGGCGGCAATCATTCGCGCATATGCCCATGCCGCGCATGACCAATACCTTCATGCGCGCCGGCAATCAGGACTCAGGAGAAATTCTGGCCAGCGTTAAGAATGGCATCTACGCAGTTAATTTTGGCGGCGGCCAGGTGGACATTACCTCCGGCAAGTTTGTCTTTAGTTGTACCGAAGCTTATCAAATCCAGGGCGGCAAGATCGGCGCGCCGGTGAAAGGCGCTACCTTGATCGGGAATGGCCCGGACGTGCTGACCAAGGTTGGCGGTATCGGCAATGATCTGGCGCTGGATACCGGCGTCGGCACCTGCGGCAAGAGCGGCCAGGGCGTACCGGTTGGCGTTGGCCAGCCGACGCTACTGATCAACGGCCTGACCGTCGGCGGCACGGCGATCTAGGGGGCTTCGTTCATGAATGAACCAGTGAAACCGCAGCCAGAGGCCACCGGGCACCGTCTGATGGAATCGGATTCCCGGATTAATCCGGCAGCGGAAAAGCCCTCGGAGACAGCCCTGGAGTGGGGAAAGCATCCGAGCTAGAACGGCTTGCGGAACCAGAGGCGAGGCTGGCGACGGCCAGTGACTATTTACCGAATCTGAGAAGTGAATACGGCGGCGCAATTCCCGTATGGTTTCGATGCCTTCCATGTTCGGCATCAAAATATCCTTAATCACCAGATCAAATGGAGCCTCGGCCACCGCTTTCAGGCCAACGATGCCATCGCTTGCCTCGGCGACTTCGTATTGGGCCGACTGCAAGGTCAGAACAATAGTTTTCCTGACCAATTCGTTATCGTCAAAGACCAGAATTTTTTGACGCGTATTCGCTGTTGTCACATTCATACCTACGTATTTAGAAGTGGATCTGAACATCTTTGGCCCGTTATCGCGGATTTAGATTTTATCGTCGGGTCAAAATCCAAATAATTTGGATTTATCCAAAAATTTCGACACATAAATGTCATGGCCCAGCGAAGCCCTCCCGCATGCCAACATCCGACGGTTCGCTATTTGTGAAAGCGCAGGGCGGTGTCGCTATTTATCCGCCGGCGGCGGTGGCGGACAAATAACGCCGCAGGCGGTTTATCGCCGCTGTATGGGATCAGGCCCTGCGGAACTGTTTAGCCAGCGCCAGGGTTTGTTGCTGATAGTTCGAGCCGATACCCTGGCCGTAGACCCGGTCAGGCGTCGAGGTGTGCCGTTCATAGACCAAGCGGCCCACGGTCTGTCCGTGCTCCAACAGAAACGGCACATCATGGCTGCGCACCTCCAGCACCGCACGGCTGCCCGCGCCGCCGGCTTCCGCCCAACCGAAACCAGGGTCAAAAAAGCCTGCGTAATGGACGCGAAATTCGCCAACCAGGGTGTCATAGGCTACCATTTCCGCCGCATATTCGGGGGGTACCGAAACCGCTTCCCGGCTGGCCAGAATATAGAAATCGTCCGGATTCAGGATCAGATCCGACGCCGTGCCCGTGCCTGAGTATATCGGCTCCCAGAAATCAGCCGGGTCATAGTGACCGATCTTGTCAATATCGATCAGGGGTGCGTGCGGGCGGGCCTTATAGCCGATCAGACCGTCGCCGCCCGTGCCTTGCAGATCAACCGTCAAGGCGATGCCGCCGGCGATATTTTCTACGTCGCCGTCGTCGGCGCCACTATGAACCAGGGGCGAGCGCTGATGCAGGCGGCTCAATTCCGCATCCGACAGGCGCTGGGCGCCGCGGCGCAGGCGCAGCTGGTTCAATCGCCCCCCCGTCCGCGCCAGAATCGAAAAAGTGCGTGGGGCGATTTCGGCATACAGCTGGCCGTGATAACCCGCCTCTACCCGGTCGAATTCACTGGCCCCATCCGTGATCAGGCGGGTGAAGACATCCAGGCGCCCGGTGGAACTTTTCGGATTGGCGATGGCCGACAAGCGCTCGGACAAAGCCAGCCGTTCCAGCAGCGGCACGATATAGACGCAGCCCCGTTCCAACACCGCGCCCTGGGTTAAATCGACCGCATGCATGGTGAAGCGCTCTATCTTTGACGCCATATCGTTGCCCGGACCGGGCAGGAACGAGGCTCGGACCCGATAGGCCACCTCACCCAGACGTAGGTCCAGGCTGGAGGGTTGGATCTGCCCATCCAGCAATGGCCGCACGGCCGTAATCTCGCCATCCCGCCATAACGCCGAGATCGACTGACAGGGCAGAATGCCCATGCCGGAGGTTCCAGATGATTTCGCCTGACCGCCCTGATCCATGGCTGCTATTCTCATCGCTTGGCGCCCCTGGTAAAGGTTATTGATATTGCCCAAGCGCCGAGATTACCGGCAATTATCTGTAAATTCAATAACTTANGAAATTTCATCAGAATAATTCATCCACAGATAATACCCTCAATCAGCGCTTTGCGAAGCGCTATTTGAGCAATAACATAGCCAATCGCTCCCCGTTATTAAGGCAACTCATAGGCCCTAAACGGGCACTTATTCACAACCGCGCCGGAAAGGGCCCATGCCATGATTGTCAAGGATATCCGCACTACCTGCTTATCCATCCCTTTTACCGACCCGCCCTGCTGGAGCGCCGATTACAACCGCCCGCGGGAGATCCTGGTGGTGGAAATCGAGACCGCCTCGGGCATCACGGGCATGGGCTATCTGATGGTGTTATCGGGCGGGCTGCGGACCATTCAGGCTTGTATCGAGGAGCTGGTGGCGCCGGTGGTGCTGGGGCGCAATATCGCAGCGGTGGAGGCGATCTGGCAAGACATCTGGCAGGCGACCTATTGGGTTGGCCGCATGGGGGTTAGTGTTTTCGCCCAATCAGCCATCGACATTGCCCTCTGGGATGCCTTGGGTAAACATGCTGGCTTGCCCCTTTGCCAGCTCTGGGGCGGGGCCCAGGATGACGGTGTCATTGCCTCCTACGGCTCGGGCTGTTGGCGCGGACTGGGCCAGGACGGCATGATNGAAAAGGCCAAGGCCTACATAGACAAAGGCTTTGATGCCATCAAAATGCAGACCGGCCATATGTACGACCACGACACGGACGTGGCGAACGTGGCCGCCATGCGGGATGCCTTGGGCGACGCCGTGGCGATCATGGTCGACGTTAACATGGGCTGGACGGCGGACGAGGCAATCGAAGTTGGCCGCCGCCTTGACGACTACAACATCCATTGGCTGGAGGAGCCGGTGGTGGCGGAGGATTTCGCCGGCTATTTCCGTATCGCCGATGCGCTCAAAACCCGCGTGGTCGGGGGCGAAAGCCATTTCACCCATCATGATCTGGCGCCGTTTTTTGATAATCCGAAAATTCCAATCCTGCAGCCCGACATGATGCGGGGCGGCCTGACCCAGTTGCGGCGGATCGCCACCCTGGCCCATGCCAGGGGCATCCGCATCGCGCCGCACCTGTTCCACGAGTTGATGGTGCAGGTCATGGCCGCTATTCCGAACCCGGATGTCCTGGAATATGTCGATTTTCTCGACGATGTCTGGGTCGAGCCGGTGCTG
>PCBT01000026.1 GCA_002731375.1 Rhodospirillaceae bacterium
AGCGCAAGCTTTCACGTGTGGACGGGCTTTGGGTCACATTCGTCATCATCCTGTTCCTTGGGATCAATATCGCTAGCATCGAGTACATGCCGCCGATATCATCGGCGCGAGCTGTGTCGACACAGCAAAACATTCGAGATGTCGATGTAACAGCGGAATCCTGGTCCTATGAGATGTCGGCGCGGGAATTCGAGGTTGGACAGGCGGTCCGTTTCTCGGCCAAAAGCGCCGACACAATGCACAGTTTCGCCATCTACCACCCGGATGGCAGAATGTTGTTCACGATGATGCTGATGCCGGGATTGGAGACGCCCGCCTCGATCGTTCATACGTTCACGGAACCGGGCATCTACAAGGTCCGCTGTTTGGAGTATTGCGGCGCCGCTCACCACGAGATGCGGGATGAGATCGTTGTCAAGTAGAGCAGCCAATAAGCAAGTCAAGGATGGAGGGTAAGAAAATGGTAACTGCGACGAATATTGTCCAACGCATCCCTCTTTTGGGCAAGATGTTCAGTGTCGACACGAGCACGGGGTTGGAGGAGATCAATGCTTGGCCAAGCCTGATGGTCTTGACCTCGTTTGTCTGGCTCGCAGTCGCCGGGCTTTTGGGCGTGGCGCTACCGCTCACCCAGCTGTTGGGACTTGACAGCGCTTTGTACTATACCGCGCTTACCGCGCACGGCGCGGCGCTGGCCTTTCCCTTCTTGTTCCAACTAATGATCGGTGTGTCCCTGCATCGGACGGCCGGCTGTCTGGGCAGACCGGTTACCGGTTGGCTTCCAGCCTTGATCTATATCTTCATGAACGTTGGCTCTGTTCTTCTGACGCTCGCCATTTTGGGTGGGCTTAAGATCAGTTATGCCCTGATGTATCCGCTGCCCATCGTCGGTGTGCAGACCGGTCAATGGAGCATGGACGTGGTCATCCTCGGCTTTACCGGCATAGCGCTAGTCATCACTACGGTCATCGTATTGTATCCCGTACAGGTATTGTGGATGTTGTTCTTTGGCAGGGAGCGCGAGGATCTAGTGCTGGAACGGCGCACGCTCAGGGACCCCGGCATGCTGGGAATGGCGATGGCGGTGTTGGTGCTTCTGGTTGCCGGAATACCCATTCTTATTATCGCGGGGCTCATTCTACTCGGTTTGTATGGGGTCATTCCCTTGACCGCCATCGCTTGGGCGACAGAACCAGTGGTCTTCCAATTCGCCTTCTTCATTTTTGCCCACAATCTGATGGAAGCCATGGCGATCATGATTGTCGCCGCGGTTTATGCGACATTACCGCTTTATCTCGCCGATGGCACCCGCAAGCTGTTTAGCGACCGCCTGGCTAAGTTGGCGCTCTGGATATTGCTTGTCGCCTCCCTGACTTCGTTTTTCCACCACTTCTTCACCATGTTTCCTGCCATGCCCTCGGCGCTCGCCTATCACGGCAACATCATGAGCTGGGCCACTGGGATCGGCGGCGCGTTGACGATTTTCACCATTCTCGCGACGATCTGGAAACACGGCCTGAAGCCCGAACCCGGTACTATGGCTTTGCTCATGGGCTTCGCGCTTTACATCCTGGATGGCGTCAGCGCTGTCGTTACATCAAATGTGGCCTGGTCTTTCCAGATCCATGGAACGATGTGGCAGGCTGGCCATACTATGGGCGTCCTGGTCGCTATCACGTTGATGTGGATGGGCGTTTTCTACCATCATTATCCCGTTATCACGGGCCGCAGACTTAACCGTGTAAAGGGTAATTGGTTCGTCGTTCTTTATAGCATCGGAGCGGCTGGGGCATTTTACTCGTTTTTGGCGGCGGGCGTGGCCGGCATGCCCCGACGTTTCGCAGCGTGGGATCAGGAAGGCTGGATGGTGTACGGCAACTTGGTCCTGATCTTCGGACTCCTGATCGCCGCGGGTCTGGTGGTCTTTGCCTGGGACCTGCTGAATTCCCGGGAGATCGAGACTTCTCCGGGTGAGCAAACGGTGGCAGCGGAGTAACGGGCCGCTGGGCGGACGGTGACGATTGCCACGGCACGCTTGGCGAGCGCGCGGCTTCGGCGGCGCCGGCCGGGTTGGTATAGGGAATCCGGGTTCCAGGTTCGCGGAATAAGGTAGCCTGATGAACGCTGCAAGCCGGCTCTTTTCTATCTTCAAGCTCCGCATTGGTATGGTCATCACCCTGAGTGCGCTTGCCGGCTTGGCCGTGGCGCCGGGTCCTGCGCCGACGGCGTGGCAGGTGCTGGTGCTGGCATGCGCGGTGCTGGTATCGGCTGCCAGCTCAGGTGCCTTCAACCAGTATTACGAGCGCGACCTCGACGCCCGTATGTCGCGTACCCGCGACCGCCCCTTCGTGACCGGTGCGGCCCGTCCTGGGGCGGCGTGGCTGGTCGTGATCTGGGGACTGCTCGGGCTTTCGGTGCTGGCAGCGGCCTTGGCCATTAACCTCTGGGTGGCGCTTTACATCTTCCTCGGCTCCTTTACCTATGCCGTGATCTATACCGTCTGGCTCAAGCGACGGACCTGGCTCAACATCGTCTTCGGCGGCTTTTCCGGCAGCTTTGCCGTGTTGGCCGGGGCGGCAGTGATGGGGCCAGAGCCGGCCGGGGCGCCGTTGGCCCTGGCGGTCGCGCTGTTCTTCTGGACGCCACCTCATTTCTGGAGCCTGGCGGCGGCCCTCAAGGTAGACTACCAGGCGGCGGGCGTGCCCATGCTGCCGGTGGTGGTAGGACCAGAGCGCGCCGGCCGCATCATCCTGGCTAGCACGGTGCTGCTGGTGACGGTCTCGCTGGTGCCGGTATTGTTTGGGCTGGGTGCGATCTACCTTATCGGGACAGTGGCCGGCGGTGCCTACTTCCTGTGGCGTAGCGTAGAGCTGGCCCGCGATCCGACGCCTCGGCGCGCCATGGTTAACTTCTTTGCCTCGCTGGTGCAACTCAGCCTGATGCTAGCGGCAGCGATGCTCGACGGCTGGCTTTGAATTCCGGGTGTGATCTGCCATGAATTGCGCTGCCCGAATGCCGCTGCTGGCGGATCCACTAGCGTAGGCTACCGCCCGACGTCAAAGCGGAATTCCAGGATTTGCAGTGAGTAGCCTGCCTCATTCACAGGCTCATAACCTGAAGGTCGTTGGTTCAAATCCAATCCCGGGGACCAGTAGATCCGCCAGTGAAGTATTGCTGGCCGCGCAAGGTCTGTCCACTAAATCGGAGAGCCTGAAGCAAAGCATTGGCACGTTCTTGAGGGTCGCCAAGGCGGCTTAGTTCAGCCACTCCCTGAACCAACCCCTTACAAAACAAACGCCCTGGCTGATAAAAATCGGCTGGGGCGTTTGGCGTTCTGGGCAAATTTGATTACCCTCTGTCTGGTAGATCCTGATATTGGGAGAATCGAAATGCGAATAGTCAATCCATCCTTTGGCCAGGAGGCTCCTGGAAAGGAGACGCTCGCCGGCAAGGCGGTTGATTGGAGCCAAGATCCGATCATCCTATTTTCCAATTCCAAACCCAACGCGAAAGAGCTGCTGGAAGGTGTCCGCGAGCAAATGGGTGCCTACCGGGTCACGGACAACATCGATTACATCCACAAGGACAGCCCGGCCCAGCCAGCGCCCGAGGGCATGTATGACGAATTGGCCGGCAAATACCGGGCGGCGATTCTCGCCATAGCGGATTGAGGGGCGTGTTCGTCGTGGAGTTTCCATGACAGCATCGAACTTAAAAAACGCGGCGTTACCAATTTTATCCTGACCACCGATACTTTCTTGCCCCTGGTGCAGGCCCAGGCCAAGGCACGCAAGGTCGATCCACAAGTGATTGTGGTGAAACATCCCTTGGGCGGATTGAATGCCGAGGAATTGATCGAGCGCATACAAACCGCCGCCTTTGGCTTGCAGGCGGTGATCGATATCTGATGCCTATTGACGGAGGTAAAGAGTAGAGCCATGGAAGCTGCGGCGGAGACCGAGGTTCTGGACCTGGGCGAGATGGACCAGGCGCAATGGAACGAGTATGCGTTCGCGCAGGGCTGGAGCGACGGCTTTCCCCTGGTCATGCCCACGGAAGATCTGGTGGAACGCTTTCTCGCCACCACACATGGCGATAACGAGCCGCTGCCGGCCATGTCACCGCGCCGGGTTATTCCAGCCTTGCCCGTGTTGGCGGCCAACGCGGTCATGGCCGGCTGCCGGCCGGAATATTTTCCCGCCGTCCTCGCGGCGGCGCGGGCGGTCCTGACGCCGGAGTATAATCTGCATGGCAGTCTGGCGACGACCCATTCATGCGCGCCCATGCTTCTCTACAATGGCCCGATACGCAAAGAATTGGACATCAACTGTTCGTCCAACTGTTTTGGCCAAGGTCGCCAGGCCAATGCCACCATTGGTCGGGCTCTGCAGTTGATCTTGCTGAATATTGGCGGCGCCAAACCAGGTGTGATGGACCGCTCCACCCAAGGATCGCCTGCCAAATACGCCTTTTGTTTCGGTGAAAACGAAGAAGAAAGCCCGTGGGAGCCATTCCACGTGCGCCGGGGTTTCGCCGCTTCCGACAGCGTGGTTACAGCCATTCCTTCGGAAGCACCGCACAATATCAACGATCATGCTTCGACCACTGGCGATGGTATCCTGACGACGATCGCGGGCACGATTTCCCAGCCCGGCGCCAACGCTATTTACTGCAACGCGCCAATTTTCTTGATTCTAGGGCCCGAGCATGCCCAGACCCTGCACCGGGATGGCTGGTCCATCGCCGATATGCAGCAGGATCTTTATGACCGCGCGGCGGTACATATCTCCCGAGTATCGGCGGAGAACCAGGAAAGCTATGCTGGCATGGACCGCCCCCTGATCAATGACCACTATCACATGACCCCTAGCGCGGAGGATATATATATCTTGGTCGCCGGCGGTCCCGGCAAACATTCCGCCTATATTCCGCCTTTTGGCTTTACCGCCGCCTGCTCTGTGCGGCTCTCCCACGTCTGATGGAAGCGTTGCCGGTTTTCCCGGAAACGGTTGCCTGGGAAGAGGCCCAGTCGGCATTGGAGGAACAGGGGCTGAGCGACGGCCTGCCCCTGGTGCCGCCGACCGAAGCACGTCTGGCCGCGATGCTCGCTGGCGTCGACGCGCCGGAAAAATCCCATGGTCAGATGCCGCCCCTGTTCGGTGATCTGACAGCCGCCGCCGTGGCTTATAATTGCGTTCTGGCCGGCTGCGCGCCGGGCGCCGTGGCACTGGTGCTGACGGTGGCAAAGGCCTGTCTGCAGGCGCATTTCAATCTTCTGGGTGTCCTCACCACTACCGGTACACCCACGGTCGTTTCCATCGTCCATGGCCCCTTGGCCGAGAACCTGGGCATGAACGCGGGCACGAATTTATTGGGTCCCGGCAACCGGGCCAATGCCACTCTGGGCCGGGCCATTGCCTTGGTCACGCGCAATGTTGCCGGCGCACGGGCTGGCATCGGTGACATGGCTACCATGGGTCAGCCGGGTAAGTACGGTTTCTGCTTTCCCGAAGGCGTTGACGGAACCTTCCCGTCCTTGCCGGTCCGGCGCGGCTTTGCCACCGACGCTAATGCCGTTACGGTGCTGGGCGTTTCCGGCACGGTGGAGGTTCTGCCTTTGGGCGGTGGCGAAACACCGGAGTCCATATTGGATCCCATAGCTGATGCCATGGCCACTACCCGCGAGGTGGCCTCCGCCGGGCGTTTGCGGGACTTGGGCGAGCAGTTTTTTTTGCTGCCCCCCGAACTGGCCCGGCAAATCGCCAAGAAAGGCTGGGATCTGGCCCGGATACGGAGTCACCTTGCCGCCAAGGGTGATCTGGCTCGTGGCGCCGAAGACATCCACCCCATTGTGACCGGCGGCCCTGGCGTCAAGATGACACATCTGCCGATCTGGGCCGGGGGTTCTCAGTCGGTGACCAGAGCTGTTCTTAATCCGTAATATGTGGAGTTCGTTTGCATGCCGATTGCCCGCTTTGAAATTCTAAGCCGCGAACCCTACGAAAATGGCCGCGCCTTTGGCGGCATTGGTCCCTATGAGCGGATCGAGGCTATTGCCCATTATGCGGTCGATCCCCTGCATGAGGCCAACCAGGGCGTGCTGGATTTGGATCTGGCGGAACGCGATAACGCTGGCTTGGTTAATTTCAGCGGCGATGTCACCATATTGCGGCCCTTGCGGGCGGGCCGGGGCAACCGGGCCCTGTTGATGCAGGTGCCAAACCGAGGCCGGCGGGTGCTGGCGCGGTTCAATCAATATCCCGTGAGCACGGAGGTTTCGGCCGCCGTGGAGCCCGGCGACGGCTTTCTGTTCAAACATGGTTGGACCGTGGCCTGGGCTGGCTGGCAGTGGGATATGCCACGCACGCCGGAACGCCACCGTATTGGCCTGATGCCGCCCCAGGTGCCGGTCGAGGCACGGACGCCGGCCACCCAAATGCAGCTGCGCATTCAGCCGGACCAGGCCTGCAATAGTCTGGCCCTGACCGATCAGCACGTCGGTGATCTGGGCAAACACATGCCGGTGCGGGTAGCCGATGTAAACGAAATAGGCGCCAAGCTGCTGGTGCGGGATAGCTCTTGTGGTGAGGCAAAAGAGATTTCCCACGAAAACTGGCGTTTCGAGGGCGATGACCATGTCATCCTGGACGGTGGCTTTGCAGCCGGGCGGATCTACGATGTGCTCTACACACCGCTGGAATGCCCTGTGGTCGGAACGGGCATGCTGGCCACGCGCGATTTGGCATCCTTCCTGCGTTACGAGGCGGAGGCGCCAACAGCTGGTGATATTGAGCACGTAATCGGCGAGGGGCAGTCCCAATGCGGGCGCTTTCTGCGCACCTATCTCCATGCTGGCTTGAACATGGATGAAAGAGGCCGGCCTGCTTTCGATGGCGTGCTGGCACATATTGCCGGTGGGCGGCGCGGTGAATTCAATCACCGTTATGCCCAACCTTCGGTGCAGCCGACCCCGTCATTTGGGCATTTGTTCCCCTTTGCCGATTTGCCCCAGACGGATCCCGTCAGCGGTGAAACCGCCGGTCTGTTGGATCGCCAGACGGCCAGGGGAGCGATGCCTAAGATTATCTATACCGATACTTCGTCGGAATACTGGCGCAGTGATGCTGGCCTCAGTCATGCCGACCTGGCGAGCGGGGGCGATGCGGAATTGCCCGACAATGTCCGCCGCTACCTGTTTGCCTCGACCCAGCATGGACCCGGTTCCGCCGTGCTGTCCAGACACACCATGTTCGGCAGTCATGGCCAGAACTATATGAACATCATCGACTATCGCCCGCTGTACCGCGCCGCCTTGATGAACCTGCTGATCTGGGTCCGCGATGATGTGGCGCCGCCCGGCAGTTCGTATCCCACCGGTGACCGCCGTGGTAGCCGGGCCGAGGTCATGGACAGTTTGGCGAAGATTTCCGGTCTGACTCTGCCGGATGAAAAGGCCATGACCTGGGTTTATCCCCTCGACCTTGGACCTGATGCGGAGCGGGGCATTGGCGTCATGCCGGCCAAGC
This sequence comes from Rhodospirillaceae bacterium, assembly GCA_002731375.1. GTDB lineage: Bacteria > Pseudomonadota > Alphaproteobacteria. Next base: position 7,527 of record PCBT01000026.1, read on the forward strand.
TCGGCGCCTCGCCGTATCCCGACTGGGTCTCGACTGTGAATGAAAACGGTTGCGAGGCCGCCGGTATCCCCATGCCGGATGTGGCCGTGCCCGTGGGCAGCCACACCGGCTTTAACCCCCGTCATCCTGATACCGGTGGGGCGGGGCAGTTGCTGGAATATATCGGCTCGACGATACCGTTCGCCAGGGACAAGGCCGGGCGCGAGGCGGCGGGCGATCCGCGGCCTTCGTTGGAGGAGCGCTACGCCGGCCGCGACGATTATCTGCGGCAGATAGAAGCCGCAGCGGCGGCCTTGGTCTCGCTACGTTATCTGTTGAACGAGGATATTGCCTTGTGCGTCGGTATCGCGGCGGCCCGCTATGACGCCTGCGTGGCACAGTAGTTTTTTCAAGGAGTACTGAAAATGGCGGAAGATCCCACAAACCCCGATGGCCGTATCAATGCCGAACAGCGCGGCCAGCTGCTGTTGATCGGCATTGACCGGCCCCCATCGGAGCAAACCCCTGGTGGTGGCGGTGCAGGGTATTACCTACACCATCGGCATTGAACTGATGCTGGCCTGCGATCTGGTGGTCGCCGCCGACGATTGCCGGTTTTCCCAGCTGGAAGTACAGCGCAACCTGATGGCTACGGGTGGCGCTACCGTTCGCATGGTCGAGCGTGCCGGTTATGGCAATGCTATGCGCGACCATGAGGCTAGAATGGCGCTGGAGCCATTTGTCCAGGTAGATAGCGGCAAGGCCCATGAACATAAGGGCACCGGTCTTGGCCTGCATATCACCCGCTTATTGATTCTACGACATGGCGGCAATCTGAAGATACACGGCGAAACCGGCAAGGGAACCATGGTCTCTCCGTCCTTCCCATCGCGCTGGACGAGGAGTGGCTCCGAGGAAAGGCCACTAAGTCTGGCATCGAACGCCTAATACTCGACGAAGTCACAGACGAAAGCATTAGAGGCGCGTTCCCAGGCAAAGGTAGACATATCGCCATGTCCGGGGATGAATTCAGTGTCATTTCCCAGCGGCCATAACTTGCCTCGAATGGCATTGACCAGGGCCATGTGATCACCCTTTGGGCCATCGCAACGGCCGATGGAGCCCCGGAACAGCACATCACCCACCACCGCCAACTTGCTTTCGGCGGAATGGAAAACGATGTGGCCCGGTGTGTGGCCGGGGCAATGGATGACGGATAGTTGGACTTGGCCAAAACTGACGCACTCGCCCTCGTCCAACCAACGGGCGGGCGTGAAGGCGCGCGCGCCCACCAGGCCCGTGCGTTGGGCCTGGTGGGCCATGGCCTCGATTAGAAAATCGTCGTCTAGATGCGGACCTTCGATGGCTACGCCCAGGCGTTCGGCTAGTTCGGCGGCGCCGCCCGCATGATCCGCATGGCCATGGGTAATCAGAATTTTGCCGACCGTGACGCCTTCCTCGGTGATCGCGGCCTCTATCTGGTCAAGGTCACCGCCGGGATCGACCACGGCGCCGGCCATGGCCTCGGGGCACCACAATAGGCTGCAATTCTGTCGAAATGGCGTCACGGGTACGATACGATAGCGCATGAAATATCCTATGCTCTGCTTCCCGCCAGTCTAGACGAGCTCGACCCCGGACGGAATGACTATCCAGAATGATTGACGAGAAGAATACAGACAGCGCCGCCAAGCCCGGTGCGGCCCGTCTGGTTGCCTTGGTCTGCATGGCCCAGGTCTTAGCCCAGATCGGTGCCTACACCTGGCCCGCTCTGTTACCTGAATTCATACCCCTTTGGGGTTTGGATTACAGCCAGGCCGGCTGGATCACCGCCAGTTTTTATCTGACCTATATGCTGACCGTGCCCATTCTGGTCACACTGACGGACCGCGTTGATCCGCGACGTGTTTATCTATTCGGGGTGGGCTGCACCATCATCGCACATTTTCTGTTCGCCTTTTATGCTGAGGGGTTTTGGAGCGCGCTGCTTATCCGCGCTTTGGCCGGCATGGGCTGGGCCGGCACCTATATGACAGGTCTGAAACTGCTGGCGGACCGGGTCGAGGGCAAGCTGCTGTCCCGCGCGGTTACCGGCCATGCTGCCAGTATGGGTGTATCGGGCGCACTGTCGTTTGTTATCGCCGGTGGTTTGGCTGAATTGTGGGGCTGGCGCGGTGCCTTTATGGTGGCGGGGAGTTGTGCGGTGGGCGCCTGGTTGATCGCTGCTTTCTTTGCACCGAAACAGGCACCCAAACCAAAAGAGGGCGGTCCGCGGCCGGCGTTGTTTGATTTCCGCCCGGTTTTCGCCAACCGCAATGCCATGGCTTACAGCGTTGGATATTGCATCCATACCTGGGAGATGGGAGCCATGCGCGGCTGGGCGGTCGCATTCCTGGCCTATGTGGCGTTGCGTGACGGGGTCGAGACATCGCTGTTTGGGCCAACGGTGATGGCCACGGCGATGGCCCTGTTCGGCACCTGGGCTAGCGTTGGCGGTAACGAGATATCGATCCGCCTGGGCCGACAACGCCTGGTCCACTTGGCCATGGCGGGTTCCATTGTGCGCGCTCTTGCCATGGGCTTTATCGGCGCCTTCAACTATCCCCTGGCGGCAATTCTTGTGGTGCTCTATGGCATGGTGATCTGGCTGGATTCATCCTCTCTGACTGCCGGCGCCGCCGGCAACGCGGACCCCGAACGTCGGGGCGCCACCCTGGCGGTTCATTCCATGCTGGGTTATGGCGGCGGCTTCGTCGGCCCCATCGCCGTGGGCTGGATTCTGGATTTGGCGGGCGGGCCATCTCATATGGCCTGGGGGCTGGCATTTGGCCATATTGCCCTGGCCATGCTGGGTGCCCGTATCGCCTTCACTTGGCTGCGCCCGCGGAGCATGGCGGGGGACAAGGGGCATTAGTCGCCTGGCGGTCCGCCTGCAACGAGGACTTCCAGCATGTGGCGTCTGGGGTGGCGTTGCACCCGGCCCAACAATTCCCGGGCGGCGGCGTCATCACTTCGCTCAAATACCATTGCGCCAAGAAGAAGGCGCCCTGTACCTGAGTATCCTTGCCCTGATTTGTAATGCCCAGCGCCGAGCGCGCCGCCTAGCAACATGTGTGCAAACGCCAGATTTTGGCCGTATCGCGGTCATCCTCGGCATTCGACAGAACCGCGGCCACGAATGTAGCATTTTCCGTAAAGGTTTCGTTGCGCGTTAACGCAAGCAGATTGTCATGGGTGAACGTCTTCAAGCCATGCTGTTCGTAAACGTCCTTTACGTTTTCCAAATTTGAGACAATCTGCCCCAGACCTTCCCGAGGTGGAGCATAAAAGCTCATTTGACGCGAAACCCTATGCTGCCAAGCGTGCAAATATGGTCGCTATTTAGAACTATTCAACCTAATGAACAGTTAATCATCTTCCATCGTCCTATTCGGCGAAATCTAGTTCGACCGGTACTTGTCCAACGATCCGGCATGCATGATACGGCCATTCAGAGGCCGTCCAATGATATCCTCGGCCAGGCGGGCACTTTCGATCAGGGCGTTGAGATCAATGCCGGTCTCGATGCCCATCTCGTGACAAAGGAAGACCATGTCCTCAGTACAAATGTTGCCGGCGGAGGTGGCGGAACCATGGCCCGCGAAAGGGCAGCCGCCCAGGCCGGCGACGGAGGCATCGAATAGATCCACGCCCATTTCCAAGGCGGCATAGACATTGGCCGCGCCCAGGCCCCGGGTATCATGCAGATGCAGGCCGATGCGCGCGTCGGGTACCAGCTCGCGCACGGCGCCGATCTGCTGTTTCAAACCCTCCGGATTGGCCCACCCCACCGTATCGGCGAGATAGATCGCCGGCAGCGGCGTCTTGCGGTCGGCGCATAGATCCACGGTCCATTTCACCAGATCCGTCACTGCCTCCAACAGTACTGGGCCACCGAAGTTGCAGCCGAACGCAGTCATGATATAGGCGCCTGACGGCACCAGACCCTGTTGCAGATACATATCCAGGAATTCCACCTGGTGGTCGCGCATTTCCGTGGCCGTGCAATTGTTGTTGGCCATGGAAAAGGCATCCGTGGTGTAGAACAAAATTCGCGCGTCCATGGCCACGTCCTTGGCCTCGTTGGCCAGCATGACGCCCTTCTTGTTCAGCCACAAAGCCGTGTAGTCGACGCCTTCCTTGCGCTTGATGCCTTCGAACAACTGGGCCGTATCGGCCATGGTCGGTACTGCCTTGGGGGATACGAAGGAGCCCACCTGGATCTGCGTCAGTCCGGTCTCGGAGAGGCTGTCGATCAGCTTGATCCGGCGCTCGATGGGATGGATTACTGGCTCGATCTGAAAACCTTCGCGGACGCCCTCTTCATGGAATTCGACGAATTTGGGAAAATCGGACATGTCTAATTCCTCTTCAATATGATCGGGGCATGCCCAGCACACGCTCACCAATATAGTTCAAAATTTGCTCCCTGTTCAGGGGCGCGGTGCGCATCAGGCGGGCAAGGGAATATAGATCGTAGATACCATATTCGTTGGTGAAGCCGTTGCCGCCATGGGTTTGCAGGGCTGCTTCCACGGCCAGGATAGAGGCCTCGGCGGCGGCGTATTTCGCCATGTTCGAGGCCGCCCCAGCCTCTTCACCAGCATCATACTGGCAGGCCGCCTGGCGCATGATCAGAGACGACATTTCGACTTGCGTCTTGGCCACGGCCAAAGGATGCTGCACGCCCTGATAGGCGCCGATGGGGCCGTCNAAGACAACCCGTTCCGAGGCATACGCGGCCGCCTTTNCGATGGCGAAACGGCCGATGCCGCAGCTTAGGGCGGCGACGGTCACGCGCTCCGGGTTCAGCAGATCGAACAGGGTCTCGAAGCCTTTGCCGACTTCGCCAATAACGTCGTCGAGGCCCAGGTCCACTTCATCGAAGAACATGGTGAACTGGCGCTCGGGCAGGATCATGTTCATCTCGATAGGGTGAAAGTCCACGCCCTTTGCCTTTAGATCGACAATGAACACTGTGAAACCGTCCGTCTTGCGCTTGACCTCATCAAAGGGCGTGGTGCGGGCGACCACGACGGCATAATCGCAGACATCAACGCCGGTGATGTAGACCTTCGACCCGCTCAACTTAAAGCGGTCGCCAACTGGTTTGGCGACGCTTTGAATACGCATGGAATTGCTGCCCGCATTCGGCTCGGTGATGGCAAAGCAGAACAAAGTCTTGCCAGCGGCGGCGTCGGGNAGATAGCGGGACTTTTGTGCGTCGGTACCATGCAGGTTGATATGGCCCATGGACATGGTGGGGCCAACCACATACATCAGCAAAGGGATCCCGGCGTTGCTCATACCCTCAATCAATAAGGCCATTTCGAGCAGACCCAGGCCGGCGCCACCGTAGGCTTCGTCAACCATTAGGCCGGCGAAGCCGTCGTCGGCGGCCTGGCGCCACATATCTACCGGGAATTCTTTCTTGCGGGCCTTTTCCAGCCAGTATTTGTGATGATATGACTGCGCCAACTTGCCGCCGTAGTCATGGATCAGTTGCTGTTCGGGGTTGAGGGTGAAGTCCATGGGCCTATGCCTTCTCGAAACCATGCCTGCAAGAGATGTGGTCGTCCAGGCTACCATCAAGGCCAGCCTATTTCCATCGAACGTTAGTTAGAAAAATTTTGTTGGTTGAGGTATGTTTCCTGTTCAACTTGGCTATTTTTCTTGGGGGAAACCACCGCCATGAACAAACCTGGCGCGCCGTCACGGCGGGGTCGTAAATCCGAGATCTCGCGCGGGCAGATACTGGACGCCGCCGCCCGCATGCTGCGCCGGCAAGGCTATGGCAACACCACCCTGCGCAAGATTGCTGAGGTCGCGGGCATTCAGGCGGGCAGCATTTATTACCATTTTGCTTCGAAAGACGAGATCATGGACGCGGTCCTGGAACGTGGTGTCCGTGCCGTCTACGAGGCGGTGCGCGATGCCTTGGCAGCACTTCCCCCCGAGACGCCGCATCAGCGCCGGATCGAGGTGGCGGTCGGGGGCCATTTGGAGGCCTTGTTGAGCCATGGCGATTACACCTCCACCTCAATCCGCACCTATGGTGAGGTGCCCATGGCATTTCAGAAGAAAAGCCAGCCCCTGCGTGATGCCTATGTGGTGCTGTGGCAAGATCTGTTAGCTGCGGCCCAGGCGGCGGGCACCATCCGCTGCGACATTGATACTCACGTGTTGCGTCCCCTATTGCTGGGTTCTTTGAATTGGAGCGTGGAGTGGTATGATCCCTCTCAACGTCCGGTGGCCGAAATCGCCACCCAGGCCGTGGAAATGTTGTTTTATGGAGTTTTGCCTGTCGAGGCCTAATCCGAGAGAAGCCAACCATGAGCGATACAGTTCAAATCAGTCCTGTCAACCTGCAGGAATACAGCGCTATGGACTGGGAGGGTAAGCGTCGAGTCTGGCTGGAAATTTCCGATATCACCGAAGAACAGTTTGAAACCCACATGGCGGCGCAAAAGGCCCGCGAGGAAGGGGTGCCCAAGGTCGGTGAAGCGGCGCCGGATTTTGTCGCCGATATTCTGGGCCGTGACTGGCAACGCACGGGCGAAACGGTGCGGCTGTCGGATCTGCGTGACAAACCGGTCGGACTTGTCTTCGGCTCCTACACCTGACCGCCCTTCCGCAAACAAGCCGTGCGCTTGAACCAGCTTCACGCCGCCTATAAAGACCAAGTTCAGTTCTACATCGTCTATATCCGCGAGGCGCATCCCGCGCGCGGCTGGCAGGTGCCCGACAATCTGATCGAAGACATTCTGTATGACGAGCCCACCACCGATGACGAACGCACGGCGGTCGCCGCCGCATGTCAGATCGGGTTGGATCTGCACATGCCCATGCTGATCGACGGCATCGACAACGACATTGATGAAAAATACGTCGGCCTGCCCATGCGTCTGTTCCTGGTCGATGGTAAGGGCAAGATTGCCTATGCCGGCGAAAAGGGCCCTTGGGGCTGGGATGATGTGGCCTTTGAAAAAGCATTGACGAAGGTCGTCGGTTGAAACCGAAGTTTTTGGAGACCTGTCTCAACGAGAAGGACTTGAAATGGCCCCCACCCAGACGCTTAACACCTCCTTCCTTGGAGAGTTGAAGATCGACATCATGGGCTCCCATATCTTTGGCGCCACGCCCATGGGGCAGTTCCGCCGCATTGATTATTTCGAGGGCGGTCACTTCCAGGGACCCAGGATCGATGCCCGTATCGTCAAGGGCAGCGTCGATGCCCTGCTGCGCCGCTTTGATGGTGTGGTCCAACCCGATGTCCGCCTGACACTGGAGATCGATGGCGGCGGCCATCTGTTCATCCAGTACAAAGGNTATCGCCATGCCACGCCAGAGATAATGGAACAGATNNCACNAGGAGAANCGGTNGATATGGCGGACGTCTATCTCCGCACCGCTTTGTTCTTTGAAACGGATTCAAAAGATCATGACTGGATGAATCGCACCGTTGCCATCGGAGTCGGCCGCCGCGAACCTGAAGCCGCAGTCTACGATATCTACGAGGTCTTGTAGCGTTTGCGGTGGCGCTACGTTAACGGTCCCGAATGCCAGAGCTTGTTATAAATGCGCCATTGCCCATCCTTCTTTAGCAAGGCCAGATAATCGATAAAATCGTGGCCGATGTAGTGGTCGGTGACCTTTACCACCGCCACATTGCCGGTCACGTCCAGAGAAACAATCAGCATATCGAACGGCTCATCGGCCGCTTGCGCCGAGCCTTGACTGGCCGCGAAATCAACAAAAGTATCAAGGTGCATCTCGGTAAAGCGACCATCCTTGTGGCCGGTGATCATGGCGCTATCAAAAAAAACGCCCTACGCAACAAATCACCGTCGCTGCGGTACCTACCGTTGAAATACCAATCCACCGGTTCATTGAATTTCTGAAGATCGTTTGCCTGTTCGTTCGAGGCCATTCGTCGGTTCCTTTTCCCTGCTAATTCCAAGCTTCGTGCGGCACTTGCGAAGCATGCTCCCGGTTGCGGTCTACCGGTATGATGGCGACCAAAATGCGGTCGATGGCACCCTTTTCATCTACCATGGGCAGCAGAAGACGGCACCAGTTGATCATGACTGAGACATGGTAGTTCGCATTGTTCTCGGAATAAATCGGCGTCCGCATTGAGACGGTGGCGGCCAGTTGCCGGCTATAGAATTTCCAACTGGGTATGGGGCTTTCGCTGAACCACTTGCCGGTCATGTCCACGACGCCGATCTCGGACACACAGGTCGCAAAAAAGCGGTGCTTGAAATCCGTATTGTTCAACATGAAGCGCGGGCCATTGCCGCTTGCAATGGAGCTGCGATTATGACGGGCAAGCGCCCGTTGGCCCACATCCGGCCCTTGCCATCGAAAACAAAGACGTAAAGGTCATGCGGTATGAAGGCCGCATTGGGTTGCACCAGATAGAGGTATCCGAGGGCCTCCCGGAATGCCAAGGGGTCCACGGCGGTGGAGAGCGGCAACTTGTCCCCGCGCGCTATTCAGCCAGAAGCGATACATATATTGACGCACTGGCAGGACGAAATGGTCAGGGGAGACCTTCGTCGGATCAATCGTGGCCTGAATTATGCCGCCAAATTCCGGCTCGTTGGGAACAGGCATATACGCCTCGAGAGGATCGGACGTTTAGCGAGCGCCTGAATAATATCGTCCCGGCAAATCCTTCTGCCCCATTAGGTACTTACAAATCTACTGCTCACGCCGCACTCTCCAATACCATTGCCGCCGCTTTCTCGCCGATCATGATGGATGGTGCATTGGTGTTACCGGAGGTTAACGTGGGCATGATCGAGGCGTCGGCGACGCGCAAATTCTGGATACCGTGAACGCGCAAGTTTTCGTCCACCACGGCCCGGTCATCATTGCCCATCTTGCAGGTGCCGACCGGGTGATAGACCGTCTCCGCCGTGGCCTTGACCCAGTCCAGCAGTTCGTCATCACCTTGCAGGGCCGGGCCGGGGGCGATTTCCTCCGCCTTCAAGCCTGCCATAGCGGAGGCTCCCATGATGCCGCGGACGATTTCCATGGCCGCCAGGGTGATCTGGCAATCGTATTCGGCGGAGAGGAAATTGAAGCGGATGGCCGGCGGCGCGTCGGGCTTGTCTGTCCCAATGTGGATGGAGCCGCTAGATTCGGAACGTAGCGGATGGGTGATCACTGTCATGCCGCTGTCGTTATGCAGCTTGTAGCCGTCCTGCACTAAGAACGGTATCCACGAGATGCCTATATCAGGGCTGTCCAAGCCCTCGCGGGAGCGCACATAGGCCCGTACAGGTGACGCTGGCAGGCCCAATAGGCCTTTGCCAGTGGTGGCGTAACGTAGCGCCTGCCAAACCATTTTGACGCCTCGTGCCTTGTCGTTGTAGGTCAGGCCCGGGGCGTACACTTTCCACATCATGCGGGGGGCGTAATGATCGCGCAGGTTTTCGCCCACGCCGGCCAGGGCATGGTGTACCTCGATGCCATGTCGCTTCAATATCTCCGGCTGGCCTATGCCCGACAGCTCCAACAGCTGCGGCGAATTGACGGCGCCAGCGGAGACGATAACCTCGCGCCCGGCGTGGGCCTCCTGCGCGACGCCGTCGATCGTATAGCGCACGCCGAGGCATTTCGTGCCGTCCAGGATCAGCGCTTCGGTCAGGGCGCCGGTCTGTATGCGCAGATTGGCGCAGTCGCGGGCCGGGTCCAGATAGCAATATGCAGTGGACATGCGGCGGCCCTTGTTGATGGTGACCTGGGTCATGCCGATCCCTTCCTGCACCGCGCCGTTATAGTCCGAATTATGGGCGATGCCCCGCTCCGCCGCCGCCGCGATCAAGGCGTCATAAATTGGCCCGCCTTCCGAGGTGTCGGTGACCCGTAGCGGTCCATCCCGGCCACGAAATTCATCCTCGCCCTCGTCATAGTTTTCCATCGCCCGAAAATGCGGCAGCACATCGCGGTAGCTCCAACCACGGTTGCCCAGTTGGGCCCAGGTGTCGAAATCCTGAGCCTGACCGCGGACAAAGACCATGCCATTGATCGACGAAGAACCACCCAGCAGCTTGCCGCGCGGCACGGGAATAGTGCGCTGGGCCGAGCCTTCCTCGGGTTCGGATTCATAAAGCCAGTTGGCCTTCGGATTATCGATCAACCTGGCAAAGCCGATGGGCACCCGTGACCAGGGATGGCTGGGGCGCCCGGCCTCCAATAACAACACGGAATATTTTCCCGATGCGGTCAGCCGGTTGGCTAGCACGGCGCCGGCGGAACCGGCGCCCACAATTATGTAATCGTACGTCTGGCTTTCCATTTAACGCATCCCATTTTTACCGTTACGCGGATCCTTGGCGCAAAACCCGCCCAGGCCGAACATTAGTACTTACCCCATCGTCCAGTACCAGGGCACCGTTGACCAGAACAAATTTCATCCCCAGCGCGGTTTGGTTCGGCTGCCACAATGTTGTGGCTTCGCCAAAGTCATTGGGATCAAAGACCGCGATATCGGCCCGCGCGCCGGCCTTCAGCACGCCCCGGTCGGTAAGGTTAAGCACGGCGGCCGGTTGCCCGGTCAGTTTTTGGATTGCCGCTGCCGGGCTCAACAGCGCGCGTTCGCCCACACAGGCGCGATAGAACCAGGCGGCCCAGCTATACGCCCCATGAAAAGCCGAGCCCGCCAACGGCCCATCGGGACACAGTGCCGTGGCGTCCGAGCCGGGCATGCAAAGGTCATGGGCAAAGGCGAGGTCCTGATCCGCTTCGCTGTAAACTGATCGTATGATCATCAAGGGCCGGGGGGATGCCGCGGTGCGGCAGAGCAGTTCCAACGCCGCATCGCCGGGCGCCATGTTCATGCGTTGCCCGATGGCGGCGAAATCAAGACGGGCATATTCAGGGACCACGCCGTTATCCAACAAGGTCACCCGCTCCCAACCGCCGCTGGTCACGATGGAGGGATGCTCATGAATGCGGGCACGGTTGCCAGGGCCGGACAAGATCTTGGATAGTCCGGCCAGGCCATCCTCCATGGCCCAGGGCGGCAGCATGGCATGCAGAAAGGTCAGAGAGAAATCGCGGGTATGCATATCGAAGGCAACATCCTGGCCGCCGTCCCTGGCTTTCGCCACCAGCTCCACGCTGGCCTCGCAATCAGCCCGGCCGCCACGGGGCAAAAGATGGGATATTTGCAGCCGCACGCCGGCCTCTTGCGCTGTGCGCAAGGCTTCCTCGATGGCCGCCAAGGCACCGTCGTCACGCTTGCGGGTATGGGTGGCATAGAGTAGACCACGCTGGGCAATGGGCTTCAACAGGGCGGCGATTTCCGGCTCGCTGGCACCCACTTCGATGGGGTATTCCAGTCCGGTCGAGAGACCGAAGGCGCCGGCGTCGAGCGCTTCGTCGAGATGGCGGCGCATCTGTTGGCATTCCCTGGCGTTGGCCGGACGTTCCGCCAGACCAACGGCGGCTTGGCGCAACTGCCCATTGGGCACCAGGGTCAGGACATTGATTGCCGGCCTGGCCGCTTCCAGACGTTCGAGATAGGCGGCGGGCGTTGACCAATCCAGATCGATATCTTCACTGATGCCATAGATGGTATTTTTCGCCAGTTGCTTATCCACCAGGGGAAAACAGCCATGGCCGCAATTTCCGATCACTTCCAACGTGACGCCCTGATGCACGGCACTGGCCGCGCGCGGATCAACCAGCAGGGTGAAATCGGAATGGCTGTGAATATCGATGAAGCCGGGGCTTACATACAATCCGGTTGCGTCGATCTCCCGAATACCGGAACCATCCACGTGCCCAATCTNGGNGATGNGNCCGTTTTGCACGNNGANNTCCGCCCGAACGCCGGGATGGCCCAGNCCATCGAATACCGTGCCGTTCCTGATTATCAGTTCTGGTGTCATCGCGTCCTCCGGCTGAAATGTTAGCGCGGCCNTGGNATATGTTGCTAGACTTCANGGCTGGACATTTGTGATNGAGGGAGGGCTGTTATGTTTGATCTGATCGTGCGTGGCGACCAGGTGGTCACACCGCAGGGCACCGGCNCTTGGGATGTCTGTGTCAAGGGGGATACCATCGCTNCCATCGCCGCACCGGGCANCTTCGATGATAGTNNGGCNGGCCGNGTAATTGACGCNACNGGCAAGATCGTCATACCCGGCGGTATTGATCCGCATATTCATTCNATGTGGCATATTCCGGCGATTGAGGAGGGCGGCGAGGTCACCATGACNGATGGCCCGGACATTGTCAGCCGCGCCGCCATCCACGGCGGCACCACTACGTTGCTGGATTTCGCCACCTGGCAGCAGGGCCGCACTATCGAAGAGGTCATTAACGTCCGCAAGCAAGACTGGACCGGCAAGTGCTACACCGACTACGGCTATCACATCATGTTGCAGGGCGCGATCCCGCCGGAGGTTCTGCCGCAAGTGGGCGAGGCGATCCAGGATGGCTATCCCTCCATTAAGATCTTCACTACTGACATCACGCCGTCCCGTAAGGGTCGCAAGATCACCTATGGGCATATCTGGGAAATCTTCAAGGTTCTGAAGAAAGAAGGCGGCATCGGCGCCATTCATGCGGAAGACGACGAGATCGTCATGCATATGTACGACGTCCTCCAACGCGAGGGCCGTACGGGCTTTGAAAATCTGGCCGAGGTGCACAATTCCATGTCGGAGGATCTGTCGTTCAGGCGTATCATCCGCCTTGCCGAACATGTGGATGGCACGCCGCTTTACATGATGCACGTCAGTGCCGCCAGCGGCGTCGCGGCGATCGAAGCGGCGCGCGCGAAAGGCTTCCCGATTTATGGCGAGACCCTGCACCAATACCTGATGTTCACCCACGAGCATTACAAACGGCCCAACGGGCAGATCTATCACACCTATCCCAGCCTGAAGGAAACCTCGGACCAGGATGCCTTGTGGGAGGGGCAGTTGCGCGGCTCGATCTCCACCGTGGCCACGGATGAGATCTGTTGCACATTGTCAACCAAGACCCAAGGGCACCGCATTGATGACACCACGGGCGGCAACGCGGGCTGTGAGCCACGGGTTTCGGTGATGTATACCGAGATGGTCAAGAAGCGCGGCTATAGCCTATCCAAGTTTACCGATCTGGTTTCCACCAACGCTGCCAAGATCATGGGCATGTACCCCAAGAAAGGCGCCCTTGCGGTGGGCAGCGATGCCGATATCACGGTGCTGGATCCCGGCCAGAAACGCACGGTCACTGCCGCCCGCCTGCACGAGACGGATTATACGCCCTGGGAAGGTTATGAGGCAGAGGTCTGGCCATCGCTGACAGTTCTGCGTGGCAAGGTGATGATGCAGGACGGTGAATTCCTTGGCGATGTCAAGGACGGCCAGATGCTGAAACGCAAGGTCGACGAGGCAATTCGCAATCGGCCGGTGGTGTAGCCGTATATGTCCCGGTTTTCAGCCCTACCGCCGCTTGGTGCAACCTGAGGAGAGGTAATCAGGCTGCGAGTTTGTCCTACCAATGGACCGCTCCATGATCCAATAGGGTCAGGCTGAATAGGGCTAAGGCCCTGTTATCGCTTGAAGGGCGTCGGCTCGACGTATGGGTAAAGAGTCCGTTCATAGCTGCCTTACGGTTCCCTAGTTCAGCACGTCCCGTTTCCAATCGGTTTGCAGACCTTCGGAGTGTGCGGGTCAACTTGCCACCGAGCGCTCATAGCCGGTGATCGAAATTTCAGCGATCGAAAGGCGTTGGTTCGACGAACGGATAGCGCGCCTTGATCTTGGTGCCCACAGCGCTGGCGTTGCGGACGAAACGTTGACTATCGTCGGGTCGGAAGCGGAATGCCCAATTGGGTTCGCCCCCGGTCGTTTCATGGACGAACATGCGTTCCTTTTGACTTTGCAGGCAGTTTGCACTGATTGCATCGGGATCCCAGCCATCGAGTATGGCAGCCGCCAAGCGCATGGCGAAAATCGCGGCTGATCTTGATCGGATTGGCGATGACGAACTTGACCGCAGGCTGCGCCAGTTTAGACGCGCCCGTGGCAGGGTGCGAATGGATTAGGCCGATCATCCTGGCAGAAGATGATAGGCTGACGACCGGCACCAAGCGGGTACTGTTAGCCTATAACGAGGCGTGGGCAGAATTTTGGCAATAAGGTGGAACAGAAAGGGGACGGTAGGAGCAACACGCGCTCTTACCGTCTGCTAAGTCATTGATTTTACATAACCCTGCCATTCTGCAGGGAATATCGTCGCGATGTTTGACGAAGCCAGGCGCTACGCTGGTCCTGATGCGTCGGTTTGGGCGCACATTGTTTGGTTTTTGGCTTATTATCGAAGCATTGGAGAATGGCGGCGGGGCGGCTCTGGGAGATGGGGAATGAAAACGTATCAAGGTTCACGCACCATAGACGGTATCAGAGTTACCGTGGATGGGCAGCAGTTGGAAGAGCGTTATGATTTGCAGCGCTTTACCGACAGTGGTTTCGAATGGACATACGAAGGCAGGGAACCCGCGCAGCTAGCTTTGGCGTTATTGGCGGACCATTTGGGCGATGACAGCCGAGCGTTGGTGCTGAGCCAAGGTTTCATGAGCCTTGTCGTAGCCAATCTCGACAATGACTGGCAGCTGAATTCCGCTGACATCGACAACGTATTGGAGGCGTTGGGGGAACAATGACAGCAGACGAAATTCTAGCCATTGCGCCAAAGGTTTTGTCGCTACGGCAACGTGAATCCTATTTCCAAAATGGTTATCTACTGCTGGACAATATCGTGTCCGAGGATTGGCTACAACGGCTGCGCGTGGCAACGGATGGCAAGATCGAGGAAAGCCGGGACATTGTGCAATCGGATGCGAAATGGGACTTGGAGGCCGGGCATGGCGCCGAGGCGCCGAGACTTCGCCGCCTTTCGTCACCCAATGATCATCATCCGGACTATTGGGCCTTTGCCTCGCAGTCGGTGATTGTCGATGCGGTGGCGGATCTGATCGGTCCGGACATCAAGTTTCATCATTCAAAACTCAACTTTAAATGGGCCAAGGGTGGCGAAGAGGTGAAATGGCATCAGGACATCCAGTTCTGGCCCCATACCAACTATTCCCCCTGCACGGTAGGCACCTACCTTTATGATTGCGATGATGCGCAAGGACCGCTCGGCGTTGTTCCGGGCAGCCACGCCGGTCCCCTGTATGATCAATACGGTGAAGATGGCACCTGGTTGGGCTGCCTGCGCCCCGCCGACGAGGCCAAGGCGAAGGTTGAAAACGCGGTCTATTTGCCAGGCCCGGCGGGCTCGGTCACTATTCACAATTGCCGCACCATTCATGGTTCCAAGCCGAACCTGGCGGATGCCGGGCGGCCTTTGCTATTGAACGTCTATGCGGCGGCGGATGCCTTTAGCTATACCTTCAATCCGATCCGCTCGAAATACGACCAACGCATGGTGCGGGGAGAAAAGGCGAAATGGGCCCGCCACGATCCCAGGCCCTGCCTGGTACCCCCTGATTGGTCGGGCGGCTATGGCTCTATATTCACCGCGCAGCAGGAAGAGGATCGCGCTTGAGATTGCATCAAATTAGTAATGTACGATTGATATATCAACTCTATACTGTTAGTGGTGGCTAGGGGTAGTCATTTATTGGATGGGGAGAACTTCAATATGATGACCGAAAGACAGGCGAACTTTCGCCGTGAATATAGATCGCGCATCGCCGGCTGGTACAACGGTTATGCTCATGTGGCGGTGATCTATGCCATTGGTCTGGTAGCCATGTATGTCTACGTTGCCAAAATCCAGAATGTGCAGTGGTGGGAGTGGCTGGTCATTCCGGCCGTAGGCATCGCCTGCAATATGTTCGAATGGTTCCTGCATATGCACATCATGCACCGGCCCAAGAACGTGCGTGGGCTAAGGGCAATATATCAACGGCACACCTTGAACCACCATCAATTCTTTACCGACCAGGAGATGCGCTTCCGAGACAACCAGGATTGGCGCGTAACGTTTTTTCCACCCTATGCCCTGATCGTTTTCATTCTGATGTCCGCCATTGGCGCCGCCATCGTCTCTGTCGTGCTGACCACCAACGCCGCCTGGCTGCTGATGGCATCGACCACGGGGATGTATCTTATCTACGAATTCATGCACTTTTGTTGCCATGTGGATGAAAATGCCTTCGTCAGGCTATGCCCGTTCGTGAACACCATCCGCCGCCATCACACGGCGCATCACAATGACCGCCTGATGATGGAGGTCAATATGAACCTGACATTTCCAATTGCCGATTGGCTGATGGGCACCTCGGACCTCAATCGCGGACTGATCGGCCATATCTTGAACGGTTACAACACCAAACATTTGAAATCGGATCTAAAAGGAAAACCCTTAAGCCCCATTGAAGCGGCCGCTGGACCAATCCCAATAGAAACCTGAAGTTCAGGCAGATTTGGCCATTTTATTAGATCGACCAGATTTTTCGGGCGCAATCGGGCGAGGGCTTGACAAAGAACGAGCTGCGGTCCGACAGTTCTTACATTATAGAAATATTATCGAGGCGAGATACCAATGCCGAGGATTTTGACCTTTGGCGGCAAGATGGTGGACTGAAACGTTACCGTTGCCGACTTGATCGATGGCAAGGGCAAGCAGCAGTTCACTGAAACGACTGTCTACAACGCTGAAGAAGCGGCCGCAGGCGCTCAAGCCGGCATTGATGTATTGAGAGCCTGGGACCCAGTAGTCAGCGAGGTGGTGTCAGCCGCGCCGACAACGTTCATCACTGCCGGCATCGCGTTCGATGCCTATGAAACCCCGGATCAGATTTTGGCGGCAGCCATTCGCGCCGTCAGCGCCGGCGCCGACGCCGTCTATACGCCGCGTGGGTTGGGCGTCGTGGAAATGCTGGCGCACGAAGGCATTCCGGTGCAGGGACACGTTGGATTGGTGCCGAGAAAATCGACATGGGTCGGCGGGCTGCGCGCCATCGGCAAGACCTGCGAGGAAGCGCTGCGTTTGCTCCAGGATTTCAAAGATCTGGAGAACGCTGGCGCCTATGCTGCCGAGGTGGAACTCGTGCCGCCAGAAACCCTTGAACTAATCAATTCCAAGACCTCGATTGTGACCTATTCCATCGGCTGTGGAGGCGCCGGCGACGTGATCTTCCTGTTCATGGAGGATATTTGCGGCGACATCGAGAACCCGCCGCGCCACGCCAAATCCTATGGCGACCTCAGAGGATTGCGGCAAAAGATATGGGAAGAACGATTGATGGCCCTGAAAGCCTTCAAGAGTGATGTGGATGCTGGCATGTTTCCAGGACCTGGCAAATCGGCCACCATGCCGGAAGATGAAAAACGGGCATTCCAAGAGGCGTTGGAACACTTTTGACAGTCTGAGTTGACTTACCCAGCGAGCAACGAAATCTCCATTGCATTTCTCCAACCTGATTTCTCTTCGACCATAATAGGAAATCTATGCTTCCAACGCGGCGGTGACGGAACAACAATTTGGTTCCCGTGGGCTGCTATACGCGCATTTCCGTTCTTGCCCCGGCATCAAGCATTGCGCCAGCAAGCACGAGCGGTGTTGCGATAATTGGGCTATCACGCATGGGGCTGCCTTTGACAAATAGTTTTCTTGGCACCCTGACGAGCAGTTCGGGCGCGCCATGGATGATGACGATGCTATCTATTGTTTCCATGCCCCAATCCTGCATCCATAACCCGGTCATAAAATCGATGGTCATGCCGGCCTTCAGCACACTGCGGTCGCCCCGTCTCAGGCTCATGGTCCTTTCACCCCAATCAGGGGATAGCTAATGCCGATGGGGTAGCTGGCACGGTTGTCTTTGTTGATGCCATATTTCTCCAGCACTTTGAAAAATGCATTGGCTATATCTTCACAGCGCAACCAGGAATGCAAACCAGGCGCGGATATTCACATCTGGCATGGTTCGTATACTTTTTTGTCTGATCTGAGTTATCTCCACGTATTTGGTGAATGCTCTATGCGCCAGGCATTAGTTTGCGGATCTGTTCGAGCTGAGCCGGATCGTCGAAGGGGCTGAACAACAATACGTCGTCGACGCCGCTGTCCGCGATGCGTGCCAGGCGGTCCCGCGCCTCGCCTGAATCGCAAACCAAATTGATCTTGGCCTTCGCGACCAATGGATGGGGCACGGCATCCGGGCGTAGATCCGTGAAGACATTGGCCAGGATAATTCGGCCATCGCCGGCGGCGTGAAATTTTCTGACGCCTATCGCCACTTCGTCAATGGTGCTGTAAATGCCGGAGCCCATCCAGCCCTGACAATGTTTGGCGGCGAATTTGATCCAGCGCGGGCTGGCCCAGGCGCCCAGGAATAAGGGCGGGCCCTGCTCGTGACCTAGCCAGGGTATTACGGTCGGACCAAAAACGGCATCGCCGCGCCAGGCCCGCCGCATTAACTCCAGATTTCTCGGCAAGACCTTAAAACGGCTTCCGTAATCGGCCTGAACGGCGAGAAAATCAGCTTCGGTCGAGCCGGCCCCGATACCAAGGCGCAAGCGCCCCTCGCTTAATACATCCAGCGACATCACCCGGTGCGCCAGCTCTACCGGATGCCGCAGCGGTTTCTGTAGCACACAGGTGCCAAGCTCGATCGTGCTGGTAACCGGCGCCACGGCGCCGAGCAGCGCCAATGGGTCCAGGCTGACCATGGTCCGGCCAATGGAGTCCGTGATCCAGAGGCCGGCGAAGCCCAACTCTTCCGTCAGGCGGCCAATCTCTTGTAGACGCGCCGCCACTGAAATATCACCTCCCAGCGGCTGTGGCGCCGCGACTATACCAACCCGCATGCCATTTCCCATTCAAGCAATTAGCAATCAATTCTGCCTTGACCAGCCTACCATGAACCGACGCGGTTCGCTGTTTCTTGAGTTTTATCATGACCAGCCCCTAGCCTGTTATCGCAATGGTTTTCGAGGCAGGCTGGGGTGTAATCTAGCCCATCAAACAATTCCACGGGGGAGAGGCCCATGACCTACACCGTAATCGCCCGCTGTGCCCGTACTGGCCAGATGGGCATCGGCATCGCCACTTATTCCTTGGCCGTGGGAGGCTATTGCCCGGCAGTTCGTGGTGGACTGGGGGCAGTCTCGACCCAGGCCTTTGTTAATTTGAAGCTGGGGAGCATGGCCTTGCGTCTGTTGGAGCAGGGCTTCGCGCCAGCAAAGGTGATGGCGGAATTGGCGGACGATGACGTGCAAATCGAATATCGTCAGGTCGGCATTGTCGACGCCATGGGCGGTGTGGCGGTGCATACGGGCGCCAACACTCGGCCTTGGTCGGGGCATGTCACGGGGGAGGGCTATATCGCCATGGGAAATGTGCTGGCCGGCGAAAGTGTTGTCGGCGCAATGGCGGCGGCATTCGAGGATAAAGGGGGCGAGGATCTGGACGAGTGTCTGTTGCGTGTTCTGGAGGCGGGCCGGGATGCAGGCGGACAGCAGGCCGCCGATGGCACACACCTAAACGAACGCTCGGCTGCGGTGATTGTCCACGGGCATCGTGATTATGGTCATATTGATCTGCGGGTGGACGCGCACGAACGGGCGGTGGATGAGTTGCGCCGCGTGCATGGCGTCTACAAACCCTTTGTCCCCTACTACCAACTGCGCCATGACAATCCGGCGGAAACCCCGGCCCAAGATGTTTGGGCCCGCGAAAATTTATAACCAAAAAAACGACCTGATCAGCCGTTCAAACCGCGGCTGCTTTAGGCAAATCAAGGCAGCGATACCTGCCGCGCGGCAAAATTATAAAATATTAGTATGCGGAATGGAGAGGCGGACATGTCACATGTCCCTCACGAGTTGGCGGAAGAATTCCCGGCTGATACGGATAGGATTTACACCCTAAACCAAAGCGACAGTCATTTCTCCAAACTGACCGAGCAATACCGCACGGTGAACCGGGATATTCACCGGATCGAAACCAATACCACACCGGCTGACGCGGGCTATGAAAAATAGCTACGCCGGTAACGGCTGGCCTTGAAGGATCAAATCGCCGTCTACCTGGCGAAACTCTGACCAATCCCTGATGTCGCTACGAAGCCGTGATGAAGCCATGGAATTCATAGATATCGTGGCTTTGAATGTCCTTGAAACCGGCTCCGGTTAGATGCGCTCTGATCGTCGCTTCGGGCACGCGCCGGCCCTTGGCGGGGCTTTTGCCGTTTTCCTCGTCCTTCCAATCGATCACGGCGACGGTGCCGCCTGGCGCCAATAGGCGGCGGCATTCGGCCATCAAAGGCTTTGGTGCATCCAGTTCATGGTGCAACTGCGCCATGGTGATGAGGTCGGCGCAACCGTCGGGCAAATCGATGGCGCTGGGCCGCATCAACAATGCCTGCAGATTGTCCAATCCCTGGTCCGCCGCGTCCCGGGCCAGCAGACCGACCATGCCTTCGAGAATATCGCAGCCAAAGGCTTTGGCCTCTGGATAGGCCTTGGCGAAGGGCAGAGTGAGAAAGCCCACGCCGGCGCCAATATCAACCAGGGTGCAATCAGGACCGGGCTGCAATACCTGCCAGATCTTGGCCGGATCGAAATAGGCCAGCCGGTCCGGGCTGCGCAAACGGCCGATCCGCTCCGGATCCATGCCCAATAAATCCGCCATGATTTTTGTCCTCCACTGATTTCCCAAAGCTCAGCTTAGCACGGTTGGGATTTCTAGTGTTGCCATGACCCTAGCTTCGGCACGAGAATAGCCATCTGCATTCGAGGAGAGAACCGCATGTCCAATTTTGATCTGTTGATCCGTAACGGCATCGTTGCCACCGCCGCCGACACCTTCCAGGCCGATGTCGCCATCAGGGACGGCCGCGTCGTCGCCCTGGGTCATGATTTGGGTTCGGCGGATCAGGGGATTGATGCCGCCGGCAAGCTGGTGTTGCCTGGCGGTATCGAGGGGCATTGCCATATTGAGCAGATTTCATCATCGCGGGTGATGACGGCGGATGATTTTTATTCCGGCACCGTGTCCGCCGTGTTTGGCGGCACCACGACGGTGATTCCATTCGCGGCGCAGCAAAAAGGCGACAGCCTGCGCCAGACGGTGGAGGACTATCATGCCTGTGCCGGAGCGAAGGCGGTAATCGATTACGGCTTTCACCTGATCATTTCGGATCCGTCCGAGCAGGTTATCGGCCAGGAGCTGCCGGCCCTGATTAAGGACGGCTATACATCCTTCAAGGTCTATATGACCTACGACGATCTGCGCCTGGATGACTATCAAATGCTGGAGGTGCTGTCCGCCGCCCGCCGTGATGGCGCCATGGTCATGGTGCATGCGGAAAACCACGACATGATCCGCTGGCTTAGCGAGAAGCTTTTGGATGCCGGCCATTGGCTGCCGCAATATCATGCCATCAGCCATTCCCGTGCTGGCGAGGGCGAGGCGGCGCACCGGGCCATTGCCCTGTCGCGGCTGATGGATCAACCGATCCTCGTGGTGCATGTCTCGTCCGAGGAGGCGATGGATGAAATCCGGCTGGCCCAGGACAAGGGCCTTAAAATCTTTGCCGAGACCTGTCCGCAATATCTGTTCCTGAAAGCGGAGGATTTGAAACGCGAGGGCATGGACGGGGCGATGTTCTGTTGCAGCCCACCGCCGCGCGACGCCAATGATCAGGAGGCCATGTGGCGCGGCCTGGCCAATGGCACCTTCACGGTGTTCTCCTCCGACCACGCACCCTACCGCTATGATGACAGCGGCAAGTTGGCGGCGGGACCGCAGCCCACTTTCAAGCAGATTGCCAACGGCGTGCCGGGCATTGAATTGCGCCTGCCGCTGTTGTTTTCCGAAGGCGTGGGCAAGGGCCGTATCGACCTGAACCGTTTCGTGGCCCTGACCGCGACCAATGTCGCTAAGCTGTATGGCGTCTACCCGCAAAAAGGTACAATCGCCGTGGGTTCGGATGCGGACATCGCTATTTGGGATCCGGATCTGGAGCAAACGGTCGAACATGCCATGCTGCACGATAACGTCGGCTATACGCCCTACACTGGGATCAAGTTGAAAGGCTGGCCGACAACGGTATTGAGCCGGGGACGCATCGTCGTCATAGACAACGAATTGCGTGCCGAACGGGGTAGCGGGCAGTTCCTGGCCCGCGCCGTATCCGAGGCCTCAACGCCCCTGAACCGGCTGGAGCCCGAAATGGACCCGGCCCGCAACTTCGGTGCGGAGCTAATCGGCCGATGAGCCAAGATCCAATTTGGGTCAATGGACGCAGCTATGCATGGCCCGACAGGCCGGTGGTGGTGCTGTGCATTGACGGCTCGCAACCGGGCTATATCGAAGCAGCGGTCGAGGCCGGCGTGGCGCCGTTCTTCGCCAAAATACTACAGACGGGCACCAACCGTTTGGCCGATTGCGTGGTGCCGTCGTTCACCAACCCCAATAACCTGTCCATCGTCACCGGCGCGCCACCCGCCGTGCACGGCATTTGCGGCAATTACTTCCTGGACCCCGAAACGGGGGGCGAGGTGATGATGAACGAGCCGCGCTTTCTGCGCGCGCCCACATTATTTCAGGTCTTTCAAGCCGCTGGTGCCGCCATCGTCACCATCACGGCCAAGGATAAGCTGCGCGGGCTGTTGGGCCATGGCTTGGAGATGGGTGAAAAGGGCATTTGCTTTTCCTCCGAACTGGCGGATCAAGCCAATCTGGTCGAACATGGTATCGGTGGTGTGCTGGACATGGTCGGGCTGGAAGTGCCGGATGTTTACAGCGCCGAATTGAGCGGCTTTGTCCTGGCCGCGGGCGTGAAGATCATGGCGGCCCGGCGGCCTGAGCTGATGTATCTCTCCACCACCGACTATATTCAGCACAAACACGCGCCGGGCACGCCGGTGGCCAATGATTTCTATGCTCTGCTGGACGGCTATCTGGGGCAACTGGACGCCATGGGCTGCACCATCGTGGCCACCGCCGATCATGGCATGAACGCAAAACATGATGAAACCGGACTACCGCGAGTGATCTATCTGCAAAGCCTGCTGGATGACTGGCTGGGCGAGGCGGCGGCGCGGGTGATTCTGCCGATCACCGATCCATATGTGGTGCATCACGGCGCCCTGGGCTCGTACGCCACCGCTTATCTGCCCGATGGTGCTGATGGCGCCGGCATTGCGGAACGTCTGCGCGCCATCCCCGGCATGGAACTGGTTTTGGACAACGCAGGCGCGGCGGAACGTTTCGAGCTGCCCCCCGATCGGCTGGGCGATCTGGTGCTGGTTTCGGCCCCGGATCATGTCTTGGGCGCGGCGGCGGAGCGGCATGACCTAAGCGGTCTGGAAGAGCCGCTACGCTCCCACGGCGGTATCTCGGAGCAGCGGGTGCCGTTGTTGATGAACCGACCCACAGACCTGGCGGAAGGTCACACCCTGCGCAATTTCGACGCCTTCGATCTGGCCCTCAACCACGCGGTTTAAAGAATTCGTGGCGATGATGAAATATCAGAGCGACGTTGTCCTAATTGGGGGTGGCATTGCCGGCATCGTCACCGCCCTTGAATGCCTTGAAGGCGGCAGGTCCGTCACCATCATTGATCGGGACGTGGCTGAGAATTTCGGCGGTCTGGCTAAGGAATCCTTTGGCGGTATGTTCTTTGTCGATAGCCCGTTGCAGCGCAAGGCCAAGATCGTGGACAGTCCCGCGCAGGCCTTCAGGGATTGGTGCAGCTTTGGCGAGTTGTCTCCCACGGACGGCCTGGCCTATCAATGGGCGCGACGCTATGTGGAGCGCACCACGGCGGAGGTGCATGATTACCTCACCCCCATGGGCATCGGCTTTCTGCCCGTGCTGAACTGGGTGGAACGCGGCCTGGACCACAAGGGCAATTCAGTGCCGCGTTTTCACATGGTCTGGGGCACGGGGCATGAACTGGCGGGGATCTTGGCGGTACGCCTGCAAAATCATGCGCGGGCAAACCAGTTAACATTGGTTTTTGGCCAGCGCGTCGAAGCGTTGATCCGTACCGATGGCCGCGTCACGGGTTGTCACGGCGTTGACGAGGCCTCTGGCGCTGCTTTCGAGGCGACCGCCGAGGCGGTCGTCATCGCGGCGGGGGGCAGCAATGGCAATGATGGCTTCATCCGTGAACATTGGCACGAAGATTGGGGCGCCAGCGCGCCGGAGACCGTCCTTAACGGTTCCCACAAATTTGCCGACGCCACGCTGCACCATGCGGCGGCGGCGGTGGGGGGCAATCTGGTGAACCTGAACCGCAGTTGGAACTATGCCGCCGGCATACCCCATCCGCACCCGCGCAAGCCGCGTCATGGTTTGTCCCTGGTGCCATGCAAGACGGCGTTATGGATGGACGCGGCGGGACGGCGGATTGGGCCTCGCCCGTTGATCGCCGGCTTCGATACCCGCGAAGTGATCAAGCAGATCTGCCAGAATGCCGAAGCCAGGGGCCTGCCGAAATACTCCTGGCAGATCATGAACCGAAAGATCATGTTGAAGGAATTCGCCGTCTCGGGCGCTGAATTCAACCACGCTATCCGCGAAAAGAGCAAGCTGGGCCTGCTGCGCCAATTGCTGTTCGGCAGCGGGCCCCTGGTTGATGAGACGATCAAGGGTTCGGGTGAC
This sequence comes from Rhodospirillaceae bacterium, assembly GCA_002731375.1. Classification (GTDB taxonomy): domain Bacteria; phylum Pseudomonadota; class Alphaproteobacteria. The sequence continues at coordinate 32,184 of PCBT01000026.1, forward strand.
ATTGTCACTGCCATGAGCATTCTGGAGCTGGCCGCGAAAATGGATGCCCTTGACCCGAATGTGGAAATCGATGGCGCCGGCATGGCGGCTGACATCGCAGCCTTTGATGCCGAGATGGTGAAAGGTAGTGATAATTCCACTGACGAGCAGATCCAACGTATTGCCGAGCTGCGGCAATGGAAGGCCGACAAACTGCGGACTTGCAAGTTTCAAAAGATTGACGAGGCTAAAGCGGGACCGCTAGTGGCGATCCGCAGCTTCATCATCAGCCGCAAGGCCCTGGGCGGTATCGAGACCGACCTGGATTGCCGTGTCGTCGATGCCAACGGTATGGCGCTGGACGGTCTTTATGCGGTGGGGGAGGCAGCCGGTTTCGGCGGTGGCGGCATGCATGGGCTGCGCGCCTTGGAAGGGACATTCCTGGGCGGCTGTGTCTTTTCCGCCCGCATGGCGGCCCGTGCCATCATCCATGGCGCCTCCCGTGCCGGAGCGAGCCCGTGAGGAAAACCGGCGCAGAGTTGGCTGTTCACGCCCTGGAACAGCTGGGTGTGCGATTTACCTTTGGCATTCCGGGCGTCCACAACACGGAAATCTATGACGAGTTGAACGCCTCGAAATCCATCACGCCGGTGCTGGTCACGCACGAGGGCGGCGGCGCTTTCATGGCGGATGCAGTTAGCCGTACCTCCGCCTCGATCGGTACCATGGTGATCGTACCGGCGGCGGGTGCAACCCATGCGGCTTCCGGTATTGGCGAGGCCTTTCTGGATGGTATTCCCATGCTGGTTATCTGCGGCGGCATCGACCGGGCCTCCGACAAAAGCTTCCAATTGCACGAGATGGATCAACGTGCCTTCATCGCCGCGCTAACCAAGCGAACCTTTCTGGTGGCGAGCCACGAAGCCGTCATTCCCACTTTGTACGAGGCCTTTGATGTTGCCCAAGGTGGGGAACCCGGCCCGGTGTTTGTGGAAATTCCGGTCAACATCCAACGCTTCAAGAGCGATATTGATGCCATGCCGGCCTACCGCGCCCCGGCAGCACGCACGGCGCCCGACGCGGATGCCATTGGGCGGGCGGTGGAATTGCTGCGCCAGGCCAAACGCCCCGGGCTTTTCGTTGGTTGGGGCGCCAAGGGTGCGGCGGCGGAACTGGTGCAACTGGCTGAATTGATGGAGGCACCTGTTGCAACCACGTTGCAAGGCCTGGGCGTCTTTCCCGGCGACCATCCCTTGCACACCGGGCTGGCCTTTGGCGCCTCGGCGGTGCCGGCGGGACAGAATGCCTTTGCGGACTGTGATCTGATGCTGGCGATCGGCACTAAATTCAGTGAGCTGGGCACCGGCTTTTTCTTTTCGGCGGAGGTGCCGAAGGATCTTATTCATGTCGATATCAACCCGGACAGCTTCAACCAGAACTATTCGGCCCGTGAGGCCATAGCGGGAGATGCCGAAATGGTTGCGACGGCGTTGCTAAGGAGCCTGGGCAATGACGGCGGGGCCGGCATCCGGGCCCGCGGCGGCGCGGAATTGAGAGCCGGGATCGCCGCCGACAAGGCAGCCTATCGGGCGGAATGGCGCCGCCATGACAGCAAGGGCCGGGTCAATCCGGAAAGTTTTTTCACTAATCTTCGGGCCGCCATGCCTGATCAAAGTATTTTCGTCGTGGACGACGGCAACCATACCTTTTTGACGGCGGAACTTTTGCCCATCCACAACACCAACGGCTTCATCGGGCCGACGGATTTCAATTGCATGGGTTATGCGGTGCCGGGCGCGATAGGGGCAAAATTCGCCAATCCCGACACGCCTGTCGCGGCCATCGTCGGGGATGGCTGTTTCACCATGACCTGCATGGAAATCCTGACAGCATCCCGCAATAACCTTGGCGTGGTGTTTTATGTCTTTAATGACGGCGCTTTGTCGCAAATCGCGCAAGCGCAACAACTGGTCTACAACCGCACGCCGTGCACTGGTTTGGAAGGCTTGAACCTGGCCGGCGTTGCCCTGGCGACAGGGGCGCATTATTTGCCGCTTGCGGGTGGCGATGACGGTGGCGAAGTGATGGCGGAAGCGAACCGCTTGGCGGCGGCGAGCGCCCAGCCTGTTATCGTGGACGTTGCCATCGATTACAGCCGCAAGAGCGCCTACACCAAGGGTGCCGTCAGGGCCAACGCGAAGCGCCTGCCCATGCGGGAAACATTGCGCTTTATCGGCAGGATCGCCGCGCGAAAGATTACGGGTTAGCAAATATGGGGAATCGCGTTGCGCCCGCGGCCTTGACTCAAATCAACGATGTTTACACCGCGTTGCAGCATAATCGCCGCCGCTTGGCCCTCCGCCCAACTGGGTGGCGGGCCATTCAGTTTATTTCGAAGCAAGAAACCATGGGACCAGGAATTACGGGGACGGCAATATGAATAAACCGGAAGCGGTGCAGCTTAGCGATCGGACAGAGAACCAACCGCATCCGATGACGGGCAACGAGGCGATCGCCCGTGGCGCGTGGGAGGCTGGGGTAAAAGTCGCCTCCGCCTATCCCGGTACACCCAGCACGGAGATCCTGGAAAGCCTGTCCGAGTATGACGCCGATGATGTTAACGCGGAGTGGTCGACCAACGAAAAGGTCGCCGTGGACGTGGCCATCGGTGCCTCGTTCCAAGGTGTCCGCGCCCTGGCTGCCATGAAGCACGTGGGCCTGAATGTCGCCGCCGATCCGGTGATGTCGCAAACTTATGTTGGCGTTAACGGCGGCCTGGTCCTTGCCGTTTGTGACGACCCCGGTATCCATAGTTCGCAAAACGAACAGGACACGCGGTTGTTCTGCCGCCTGGCCAATATCCCGGTGTTGGAACCTTCCGATGCCCAGGAAGCGTTGGATTTCACCCGTCTGGCCTATGATATTTCCGAGGAATTTGACACCCCCGTCATTCTGCGCGCCACCACCCGGCTGTCGCATACCAGAAGCCCGGTTTTCACCGGCCCCAGGGAGACACCGGAAGACAAGCCCTTCATTGATGATCCCGGCAAGAACGTGGTGTTGCCCGCCGTCGCCCGTGTCCGCCACCCATTCGTGGTTGAGCGCGAGGCGCGTTTGCAGGCCTATTTCGAGGCCTCGCCCCTGACCCGCTGGGAAAAGGGCGAGACCACGTTTGGCATCATCACCAACGGCACCTCTTACCCCTACGTCAAGGAAGTGGTGCCGAACGCTTCCATCCTGAAGCTCGCATCCTCCTATCCTCTGGCCAAGAAAAACGTGCGGGAATTTTGCGACAGCGTCGATCGGGTGCTGGTGGTCGAGGAGTTGGAGCCGTTCATCGAAACCGAGGTGCTGGCCATGGGCATCAACGTCAAGGGCAAGGAATTCTTTTCACGTTGCGGCGAATTTTCACCCGAGGTGGTCCGTGCCGGGCTGGCCAAGGCGGGCCTGGTCGAGGCGGCGGCGGAAAATCATGACTGGAATATCAAACCGATCATGCGGCCACCCGTGTTGTGCGCTGGTTGTCCCCACACCGGCGGTTATATGTCGCTGCGCGCCCTGGATGCCCGGGTAACCGGCGATATCGGCTGCTATACTCTGGCTGCGGTCGAGCCCTTGCGTGCCATTGATACAAATGTCTGCATGGGCGCCTCCATCGGTAATGCGGTAGGCATGGCCAAGGCGAGCACGGAGACCAAGCCCATTGTCGCCACCATCGGCGATTCCACGTTTCTGCATTCCGGTATTCCACCCTTGATCGACGCGGTCTATTCCAACGTCGATATCACGGTGCTGATCCTGGACAACAAAATCACCGCCATGACCGGTGGCCAGGATCATCCCGGCACCGGCAAGAACCTGCGCGGCGACGATGCCCATCAGGTGGATTTTGAGGAAATCTGCCGCGCCGTCGGTGTTACCTGGGTGCGCAAGGTTGATAGCTATGACCTTGGAACTCTGTATCAGACCATGCGCGAAGCGGCGGCCTACAAGGGCGTTTCGGTGGTGATCTCGGACCGGCCCTGCGTGTTGGACCCAGTCAAGATCAAGGGGCCCGCCCTGCGGGTCGAGGCAAAAGACTGTGTCGCCTGCCAGGCTTGTATGAACCTGGGCTGTCCGGCCATCACCTGGTCGGATGAAATGCACGACGGCCACCACAAGGTCAAGATCGATGAGGTCGCCTGTATAGGCTGCACCCTGTGCGCACAGGTCTGTCCCTCGGATTGTATGCAGCCGGCGACCCAATGAGTGTTGAAACCGCGAACACCGAACCTTCCGCCGCTGCCGTGGCGGAGGGACGTACCCGCAATGTCCTGATCGTCGGCGTTGGCGGCCAGGGCGTGATCATGATTTCCAAGGTCCTAGCATTGCTGTGTCAGACCCAGGGGCTGCAGGTCAAACAGTCCGAGGTCCATGGCATGGCCAAGCGCGGCGGCGTGGTCTTCAGCCATGTGCGCTATGGCGAAGAAGTCTGGTCGCCGACCATCCCCATGGGCGAGGCGGATGTGCTGATCGCCATGGAATGGGCCGAAGGCGTGCGCTGGCTGCCCTTCCTGCGCCCCGACACCGGCGTCTTCATCGCCGACACGCAACAGGTGATCCCGCCCTTTGCCTGCCGCAACCGGGAATTCCATGCTAATCCCACCTATGCCACGGAAACTCCGGCGGAGATCATCGATATGGTTTCCGACGGCTTCGCCCTGAATGCTGGGCGCATGGCCGAAGGACTCGGCAATGCGCGGGCGGCGAATACGATTTTGCTGGGCACCTTGTCGGCGGCCATGGATTTTCCCCTGGATGAATGGCTGTCGGTTCTGAACCAGTTCGTGCCCAAGGGAACGGAAGAGATCAACCGTCAGGCCTTCCTTTTGGGCCGGGAATGGATTGAGAAGATCCGTGAGGATCCCAAGGAAACCGCCCCCGCGCCGGTGTTGAAGCAACCGCTCGACCAGCTCGACATCAATGTGCGGTTGGAGATCACGCGGGAATGGTGCAAAAGCTGTGACATCTGCGTCAAGCTGTGCCCGGAACGCTGTTTGGATCTGGATGAACAGCAGATCGTTCGCCTGAAGGACCCTGCCGCCTGCACCGGCTGCCGCATTTGCGAATGGCTATGTCCGGACTTCGCCATCGCGGTGCATCACGAAAATATTGAAAATACAGAAGTGACCGCCTAAATGACCGCCACACTACAAAATTTGCATGGCAACCATGCCTGCGCCATGGGCGCCATCGCGGCGGGCTGCCGGTTTTTCGCTGGCTACCCCATCACGCCGTCATCGGAAATCGCCGAACGCATGTCACGCGAGCTGCCCCTGGTGGGCGGCACCTTCGTTCAAATGGAGGATGAAATCGCCTCCATCGCCGCAGTCCTAGGCGCCTCGTCTGGTGGTATCAAGTCCATGACCGCGACCTCTGGACCGGGGTTTTCACTGAAGCAGGAGAATATCGGCCTAGCGGCGGCGGCCGAAATTCCCTGTGTCATCGCCAATGTGATGCGCGGCGGGCCATCCACGGGCACGCCAACGCGACCCTCCCAGGGCGACGTCATGCAGGCCCGTTGGGGCAGTCATGGCGACCGGCCTGTCATCGCGCTGACGCCGGCTTCGGTCAAGGAGGTCTATGACCAGACGATCCGCGCCTTCAACCTGTCTGAACGCTATCGTACGCCGGTGGTGCTGTTGTTCGATCAGGTCATCTCGCACCTGCTGGAGCCCATCCAGCTGGCTGATAGCGCTAGTCTGGAGCTGGTCGATCGGCAGTGGGCCACGGGGCCCAGCGCCGGTTTCACGCCCTATGCCAGTACCGAGAATGGGGTGCCGCCCATGCCCCGCCCCGGCGATGGCTATCGCACCCACACGACCGGCCTGACCCATGGCGAAGACGGCTTCCCCTCTCAGGACCCCACGATTGTCACCCAGGCGACGCAACGCCTGTTGGACAAGATTGAGCACCATCGTGGCGATATCGAGGCCTATGAATGCCACGATACGGACGATGCGGAGGTTCTGGTGGTGGCCTATGGTATCTCGGCCCGCGCGGCCCGCGCGGCGGTGCGCGAGGCGCGTGTCCAGGGCATCGCCGCCGGTTTGTTCCGGCCCATTACCGTTTGGCCGTTCCCCGAGGACGCCCTGAAGGCCGCCGCCGCCAAGGCCAAGGCGATCCTGGTGCCGGAGATGAATGCCGGCCAGCTGCGCCTGGAAATCGAGCGTCTTTGCGGCCATGACATCAAGGTCGAGGGACTAAACCGGATTGATGGCCAGGCCATCGACCCCGCACAGATCGTCCACCAGATTAGCCAACAGAATAGGGAGTTGGCCGGAAAATGAATAAAATGAGCTCCGGAAGCTTTGAAATTCGCGATTATCTGCGCCTTGATCTGATGCCCCATTTCATGTGCCCCGGCTGCGGCCATGGCATAGCGTTGCGTGCTCTGCTGTGGGCCGTGCACGAACTTGGTATCGAAAAGGACAATCTGGCTATAGTCTCGGGCATCGGCTGTTCGGGCCGGGTCGGAGCCTATATCGACGCCAACACCTATCATGTCACCCATGGACGGCCATTGGCCTTCGCCACCGGCCTGAAACTGGCCCGTCCGGACTTGAAGGTAATCGTTATCACTGGCGACGGCGACTGTCTGGCCATCGGGGGCAATCATCTGATTCATGCCTGCCGGCGCAATTTGGACATCACCTGTTTGATGCTGAACAATGAAGTCTATGGCATGACCGGCGGCCAGGTCTCGCCCACCACCGCCGAGACCAGGCTGACCACGACGACGCCGTCGGGCAACAGCGAGCCAGCCTTTGATGCATGCAAACTGGCGGAAGCCGCCGGTGCCGGCATGGTCGGACGTGAGGTCACCATGCAAACCCCCGCTTTGCGGAATTTGATCAAGGCCGGCCTAGAATTCGATGGCTTTTCGTTTCTCGAAGTAATGTCCGATTGTACAGAGATCTATGGCCGCAAGAATGATCTGGGAGAATCCGCCGAGATGATCATGGCGCAGAAAAGCGATATGCGCCCCGAGGCCTATACTACGATCACGGATCAACCATTCCGCCCGAACCGCCTTGTTACAGGCGTTCTGGCGCAAAACGACCGTCCTGAATATGGCGCCACGTACCGACGTCAGGCCGCGGCCCTGCGTGGTGAAACATCATGAGCTACATGGAAATACGATTCGGTGGTAGCGGTGGCCAGGGTCTAATCCTAAGTGGCCGGTTGCTGTTCCAGGCATTTGTCGATGATGGCAAGCATGCAGCGCAATCGCAAAGTTACGAGCCGACCTCCCGGGGTGGTTTCTGTAATGCGGACCTGGTGGTCAGCGACGGTGATGTCGACTATCCACTAGTCTCGTCCATTGATTATCTGGTTCTGCTTGATCAGATCGGTGTCGCGCCCTCCGCCGCCATGATCAAACCCGGTGCCCTGGTTCTGATCGACAGCCGCCTGGTACCTACGCCCCCCGATGGCGATTTTACCTTGCATCAGGCCCCCTTCACCGACGAGGCCATCGCGCTGGGTAATCATCGGGCGGCCAACGTGGTTGCCCTGGGCGCTCTGGTCGCCCTGTCCGGCATCTGTGACCCCGACACGGTCTTGGCGGCGGTGTGCGCCGGTACTCCAAAAGCTTTTCTGGACCTTAACCTTGATGCCTTGCAAAGAGGTTTCGAGATCGCGGATGCGATGGACCTAGCCGACACCGGCGCCAAGGTGGTCCAACTGTAGCTGGCAACAAGGCCCCTAGTCTGACAATATTAGGGTCCCCTTCGTGGATACGTTTCGAACCATGTGCCTTGCACCGGAGCCAGAATTCAGGCGCTTGCTGGAGGATGTTCGCGATCTTCACACGGCTGCATAATAGCCGCCTGACCATCCGTTTGTATTCCTTGCTTAGCAGGCGTTTCGGCGCGGTAAAGGGTGTTCGGGCACCCTATTCGTCATTGGCCTCGCGGGCGCGCCTTTGTTTGTTCATGGACCGGTTCCTATGGTAGATTCTCGACTGGCACGAACGGCTCCGTCAGTCCAAATCCCACAGGGCCAAAGATCGCCAATGCGGCCTCCGTGCGCATGATGGAGGGCGCGGAAACAGCCATCACCGTGACCCGTTGGCCATAGCGCAGACGCTCGGTCGTGATCGGCTGGGCCATTTCACTGTCCAGGATACAGATTAGGTCGGGCACGATAGTGCGCAGCTTGCCGTCCTGGCGGGCGACCAGAAATTCGTTCTGGAACTCAACCTCCAACGATGCGTCTTGTTGATCCGTGATCACGACCTTGCCGATGGCCCAGCCGTCCCGGGTCTCCCGGATCAAATCCGTGACCTTGCCGTTGAACAAGATCTTGGCGTGGCCGTAGTGGGTGCCGGACAGCATGTCGATCAAGGCCGCGAATGGATCGCGGTTTTCGGCCCGTGACTGCCGCAAATTGGCACCGATGGACTGGCACAGGGACGTGGTGCCGGGGATGGCGACGCGCTTGGCGGTCTTGCCGTCCATGGGGAAGGAGGCCTTGGCCGAGCGCGCGCCCATGCGGATGACTATGCCGCGGCCAAGATATTCGGCGCGCTTGTCGTCGCTGATATCAAGAATGGTGGTATCGCCATGTTCCGATGCCAGGGCGAAGGGAGAACTGGATGCGCCATAGACCGAGAAAGTCACCATTTGCATTTCGGGGAATGCCCGCCCCATGCCGTCCGCATCCACCATGGGCTTGCCCAGCATGGCGGCATTGTAGATCGGCATCATGGAGTTCGAGCCGCCGGCCTCGAACGCCATCAGAAGATCTGCCTGGTGGCCCAAATGTGCCTCCAGCGCCAGCACTGCGGCGGGGGGTTGATCCGCCCCCATAATCTTTTCGATCGCCACTGTGGGCGCGCCCATATTGCCGCAGGCAAAAACCAGGACATCGTCATCAATCTCGTCCAGGGACAGCATGGTGACGGGGCCGTTTTCCGCGATCGCGCGCCGTGTCATCAGGGAGGCGATGTAGGGATCGCCACCGCCGCCTGTGCCAAGAAAGGTCGCACCCAGGGCGATATCATCAAGATCTTCAAGGCCGATCTTGATCATGCCCCAATCTCCAAGCCGGTGCCCTGCAGGTCACCAACAACCTTGACCCGCAGCCGGGTAGCATTGCCGGGTAGATAGCTGAGCGGAATTTCGTCCATTTCGACAATCCGGATGCTGGCGGCCTCGGCGCCCGCCTCCACGGCTTGGGTCTTGGCCTCGTCCTTGGCCGCGGCCACGGCTTCCTTTCGGCTAACGCCATCAAGGGAGAATATGCGGTCGCACTCACCGCCGACCATGGCGATGGAGGCGCCGATGGCGTTGGCGACCTGACCATGGCCGGGCCGTACGATCTTGCCGCCGCCGATGCTGTTGCCGCTCAGCACAGGCGCCCCGCCGCCAACCAGGATGACCGGCAGGGTGGTGGCACTGGGGCGCACCCGCTCCAGTGCTGCTTCGATCATTTCGGCGGCACGGGCAAGGGCAGCCTGGACGCTATCCAGTCGCGCGACATTGGCCGGATCACCCAGATCCATTTGACCGGCGCTGACGGCGATATCGCTCATGGTAAGGCTATCGCCACCAAATACCAGGGCCCGTTGTTCCAGCTCAAAGCCCACGGAATCGGGGCCGATGTGCTTGCCGCCATCGCGCACCAGACTACCTCCGCCCAGGCCCAGGGTAAGCAGATCGGGCATGCGAAAGTTTGTTCGGACGCCGCCGACTTCCACGGTCATGGCCGCTTCGCGCGGGAAGCCGTCCAGCAACAGGCCGATATCCGTTGTGGTGCCGCCGATATCCGCCACCAGGGCATCGTTCAGGCCCGATAGCACCGCCGCGCCGCGCATGGAATTGGTAGGGCCGGAGGCGAAGGTCAGGACGGGGTAGCGCACGGCATGGGCCGCCGTCATCAGGGTGCCGTCGTTCTGGCTAATGTATAGAGGCGCCGTCAGGCCAAGGTCGTCAATGGCCTGGGTGAAAGCGTCCAGCACACGCGCCGCCAGGCTGGATAAGGCGGCGTTCAGAATGGCCGCATTCTCCCGCTCCAACAGGCCGATACGGCCAATGCGGTGCGACAAGGTAATGGCGGCATTGGGCAGTTCCTGACGTGCGATAGCCTCCGCCCGATGCTCCATATTCGCATCCAAGGGCGAAAACACTGAGGTAATGGCGACCGCATCGAAGCCCAGTTCGCGGATTTCCCTGGCTGCCGCCAGAATCTCGGCCTCGTCCAGGGCCGAGATTTCCCGCCCGTTGAATTCCAGGCCGCCGCGCAGCAGATAGTGCCCGCCATCGACGACCTCTCTCAGGTCCTCGGGCCAGTCGGACATGGGCGGCACGGCGGTGGTCGCTGGCGCGGCCAGGCGCAGCACAGCCACCTTGTTCAGGCGACGCCGTTCAATCACCGCGTTGGTGAACTGGGTTGTGCCCAGCATGACCGCGAAGACCTGGTTAGGCACGGCATTGCCCTGTTCCATAACGGCGCCGGCGGCGGCAATGATGGCATCCGTGATATGCAAACCAGTAGCGACCTTGTGCCAAGCCAGGACCTTGTCGCCGTCCATCAACACCGCATCCGTGTTGGTGCCGCCAACGTCGATGCCCAATCTTAGTTTGGGTCGCAATGGCGCGGCTGCGCGGCTCATGCCGCTGATTTCCGCATGGCTTTCGGCTTGCTTTTCGCTTTCGCTTTTGTCTTGGCGGGTGCGGGAAGCGCCTGTTTGCGGCCCAGCAATTCCTGCAAATATTGCCCCGTATAGCTTTCCGCCACCTTGGCGACATCTTCCGGCGTGCCTTCGGCAACGATACGGCCGCCGCCACTACCGCCCTCCGGCCCCAGATCAATAACCCAATCGGCGGTCTTGATGACCTCCATATTATGTTCGATCACCACCATTGTATTGCCGGATTCGACCAATGTGTGCAGCACCTCAAGCAATTTGCGCACATCGTCGAAATGCAAACCAGTGGTTGGTTCATCCAGGATATAGAGCGTTCGGCCCGTGGCCCGCTTGGCCAGTTCCTTGGCCAGCTTGACCCGCTGCGCCTCGCCGCCCGACAAGGTTGTCGCCTGTTGGCCCACGTGGATATAGCCCAGGCCCACCCGTTGCAATGTCACCAATTTATCGCGCACCAGGGGCACGGCCTTGAAGAACTCGGCACCCTCGTCGACGGTCATGTCCAGCACATCGGCGATGGACTTGCCCCGGAACTGGACCTCCAGCGTCTCGCGGTTATAACGGCGACCCTGACAAACATCGCATTGTACATAAACGTCAGGCAGAAAGTGCATCTCGATCTTTACCAGGCCGTCGCCCTGGCAGGCCTCGCAACGCCCGCCCTTGACGTTGAAGGAGAACCGCCCCGGCTTGTAGCCCCGGGCCATGGCCTCGGGCAGGGCCGCGAACCATTCCCGGATCGGTGTGAAGGCGCCGGTATAGGTGGCCGGGTTGGAACGTGGCGTGCGCCCGATGGGGGATTGATCGATATCCACCACCTTGTCCAGATGATGCAGACCTTCGATCTTTTTGAAGATGCCCGGATGATCACGGGCGCCATTCAGGAACTTGGCCAGGGCCTTGTACAGGGTTTCAATCAACAGGGTGGATTTGCCGCTGCCCGAAACCCCGGTGAAACAGGTGAAGGTGCCCAGGGGAATATGTGCATCCACATTGGCCAGATTGTTCGAGTTCGCGCCCAGGACCGCCAGCTGCTGGCTGGGATGGCCCTTGCGGCGTTTTTTTGGTACCGTGATCTGTTTCAGGCCAACCAGGTACTGTCCGGTTAGGCTGTCGGGTGCGGCCATGATCTGCTCTGGCGTGCCATGGGCTACCAAATGGCCGCCGTGTTCGCCGGCGGCAGGCCCCAGATCAAAGACATAATCGGCGCTGCGGATGGCTTCCTCGTCATGTTCTACCACGATCACCGAATTACCCAGGTCTCGCAGGTTCTCCAGGGTCTCCAACAACCGCGCATTGTCCCGCTGATGCAGGCCGATCGAAGGTTCGTCCAGCACGTAGAGTACGCCGGTCAGGCCAGAGCCGATTTGCGAAGCCAGGCGAATACGCTGACTTTCCCCGCCCGATAGCGTGCCCGAGGCGCGTGACAGGGTCAGGTATTCCAACCCCACATTGACCAGAAAGCCCAGGCGATCGTTGATTTCCTTTAGGACCAGACCGCCGATTTGCAGCTGCCGCTCGCTCAGGACATCCAGCAGCGAGAAGAACCAGTCCCGCGCCTCCAGAATTGACAGTGCCGTGGCATTGCCAATGTGCTTGTCCGCGACCCGCACCACCAATGCCTCGGTCTTCAGGCGGTGGCCGCCACAGGCCTCGCACGTGGTGATGTTCTGAAAGCGCTCCAACTCCTCGCGGACCCAGGCCGAGTCCGTCTCGCGGTAGCGCCGTTCCATGTTGGGGATGACGCCCTCGAACGGTTTCTTGGTTTTGTAACTGCGCAGGCCGTCGTCGTAGTGCATCTCCACCTTGGTCTTGCCAGTGCCGAACAGAATGGCGTCGCGTACCTTGTCGGGCAGTTCGTCCCAGGGGTGGGTGGTGGAGATCTTGAAGTGCCGGGCGAGGCTGTCCAGAGTCTGGGTGTAGTAGGGCGAGGTTGTCTTGGACCAGGGCGCGATGGCGCCATCGCGCAGGCTCAAATTCTCGTCCGGCACCGAAAGGGCCGGATCGAAATACAGTTGATCGCCCAGGCCATCGCACGAGGGACAAGCGCCGAAAGGATTGTTGAACGAAAACAAACGCGGTTCGATCTCGGCAATGGTAAAGCCCGAGACGGGGCAGGCGAAGCGGGCCGAGAAGGTCGTGACTTCGCCGCCGTCGGCGGGCTCCACCTCGGCTAGGCCATCGGCCAGATCCAGGGCGATCTCCAGGCTATCGGCCAGGCGGGTCTGCAAATCCTCGCGCAAGACCACCCGGTCCACGACCACTGAAATATCGTGTTTTTTGTTCTTTTCCAGCAGCGGGATTTGTTCCAGCTCGTGCAATTCGCCGTCGATCTTCACGCGTTGGAAGCCGCGCTTCATCAGATCAGCGAATTCCTTGCGGTATTCCCCCTTGCGCCCCCGCGCAATGGGGGCGAGGAGATACAGCCGTGTGCCCTCCTCCATCTCCATGATGCGGTCGACCATCTGGCTGACAGTCTGGCTCTCGATGGGCAGACCGGTGGCGGGCGAATAGGGAATGCCGATACGGGCCCAGAGCAGGCGCATATAGTCATAAATCTCTGTCACCGTGCCCACGGTGGAGCGCGGGTTGCGCGAGGTGGTCTTTTGTTCAATGGAAATGGCTGGGGACAGACCGTCGATATGGTCCATATCGGGCTTGTTCATCAATTGCAGGAACTGCCGGGCGTAGGCGGAAAGGCTCTCCACATAGCGGCGCTGCCCTTCGGCATAGATGGTATCGAAGGCGAGCGATGATTTGCCGCTGCCCGACAGACCGGTGATCACCACCAGCTGGTCGCGCGGGATCTGCACGTCGATGTTCTTCAGGTTATGTTCGCGGGCGCCGTGAACGGAAATGTATTTCTGCATGATTGGACTTTATTTTTCGAATCTGTCAATATTGGAACATAACAAGAACACGCCTTTGTTGCGAAACATCATCCAAAGTGCGTGGCGGAACAACGAACTGGGCATTATGCGCCAATTGCCAGTGGCGAGAACAGGGGTGATGTGGCTATAGTCGCTGCTCAGATTCGGGTACGGATTTTCGTGCGGTTTTGGAGAGACGGATATAACTATGGCAGGCAGCGTCAACAAGGTCATTTTGGTGGGAAATCTGGGCCGCGACCCGGAAGTGCGCAATATGCAGAACGGCGACCCCATCGTTCATCTCTCTCTTGCCACCTCCGAATCGTGGAAGGATAAGAATTCCGGCGAGCGGCGGGAAAAGACGGAGTGGCACCGGGTGGTAATTTTCAACGAGAATTTGGGTCGAATCGCCCAGCAATACCTGCGCAAGGGTTCCAAGGTCTATATCGAGGGCCAATTGCAGACCCGTAAATGGCAGGACCAGTCGGGCGTTGAAAAATACACCACAGAGGTGGTGCTNCAACGCTTCCGTGGCGAGCTGACCATGCTGGANGGCCGCAATGACGGCGGCGGCGGTGGCGGCGGAAACTACGGNGGTGGCGGTGGTGGAGGCGCTGGTGGCGGCGGCTTCAACGAGGGTGGCGGTGGCGGCGATCTGGACGACGAAATCCCGTTCTAGGCTGTTCCTGATCCAACCATGACATGACCGAACGCCGCACCGAGCGTCCACTGGTCATTGAATCTATCGAAACGCCAGACGGCGATCGTTGCGTGGATATCTTTCGCCGTGCCGACAATACCTATGGTTTCGAGGTATACCGCCGCGACTTGGAAGATCCCAGTGGCTGGTTCCCCATTGGCCGGCACCGTTTCACCAACTACGAAAGTGAGGACGAGGCCCGCGCCGCGGCAAGGCAAAAGATAGGTTGGTTGCCCTGAGTTCCGGGGCGGCGCGTGCAAGGAGGGACCAGAGCGATGGAATTCGGCATTAGTTGCAGCAAGATTGACGAGATCGGCTTCGTCACCCATGCGGAAAACCTCGGCTATGACTATTGCTGGGTGACCGATAGCCAGATGATCCGCTCCAACCCCTGGGCCGTACTCGCCCTCGCGGCCCAGGCGACGCGGACCATCCGCCTGGGTACCGGCGTGGCCGTGCCAGGGCTGCGCTTAGCGCCGGTGGCGGCCAATGGTATCGCCACTATCAATCGCCTGGCACCGGGCCGTACCTTCATGGGCATTGGCACCGGCAATACCGCCATGCGGGCCATGGGACAGCGGCCCACGGGGGTCAAAGCCTTTGGCGACTATATTCGCATCGTGCGGGCGCTGTTGCAGGGCGAGGAGGTTGACTACACCCTGAACGGCGTCACCCAGCCGATCTGTTTTCAAAATACTGAGCTGCGCTATCTGGACCTGTATGCGGAAATACCAATTCACGTGGCCGGTTTCGGCCCCCGGGCTCAGGCCTTGGCCGGCGAACTGGGCGATGGCCTGATCACCAGCATTCCGCGTGGCGGTGAAATTCCTTGGGCCTTGAGCAATGTGCAGCGGGGTGCCAAGAAGGTCGGGCGCGGACTGGATGGTTTTTTCACCTGCGCCCTGGTCAATTTGCTGATGCTGGAGCCCGGTGAGTCCCTGGAAACCGAACGCGCCATCGCCGAATGCGGCTCTTCCATCATGGCCAACGTGCATTTTCTGGTCGATTGGGTCAAAGAAACCGGGGGCGATCCGCCCGAATACGTCAAGCCGATCTGGAACGATTACATGGCCTTCCATGCCGAGCGGGAGGCCGCCACGGCGCATCAAAAGCTGCACGAAAGCCATTACAGCTTTTTGGATCCGGAAGAGGCACGCTTTATTACGCCCGAAATGATCCGCAATTTCTGTATCGCCGGACAGCCGGAAGAAATCGTCGAGNAGCTTCGGGAGTTGGAGCGTCANGGCCTGAACGGCATCAACTTCATCGCGCCNCTGAAACAGCAATACCGCCTGATTGAGGATTTCTCCGAGCGGGTCATGGCGCGCATGTAGCCTTAATTATGGGGACGCCGATGTTGAGGCGCCGGTCGCATCGATGTGGGCGATACGGCGGGGCTCTCATGGATTTGCTGTTACACGTCGGCGCGGTCAGAGCGGTGGCTCATCTCGCCTTCCCGTTCGCCGAAATCGTAACCCTCGCCACGATCGAAGGCGCGCAGGATGCGCCGGCCGGTGCGGTAGATGTGCACTTCGTCGGCACCATCCACCAGGCGGGCGAAGCGCGCCTGGCGGTACATCCGCTCCAACGGCGTATCATCGGTGACGCCTCTGGCGCCCATGACTTGAATGGCGCGGTCGATGACGTTGTGCAGCATGCGCGCACCGGTCACCTTGATGAGTGAAATCTCTACCCGCGCCTGGTCGCCCGCGTCCATCTTGCGGGCCGCATCCAGGGTCATCAGGCGGCTTTGCTGAATTTCTGCGGCGCTTTCGAAGACGAAGGCCTGCATCAACTGCTTGTCCGCCAGTTTTTCATCGCGGATAGCGCGCTGGTTCAGACGCTCGCACATCAGATCGAAGGCCCGCTGGGCCTGGCCCAGCCAGCGCATGGCATGGAATATACGCCCCGGCCCTAAACGTTCCTGGGCGATCTTGAAGCCTTCGCCGCGTCCGCCCAGCATGTTCGTGGCGGGTACCCGGCAATCGTCATAGATCACCTCCATATGACCGCCCAGCATGCCCATGGTGCGGATATCCCGTTGAATCTTGTAACCGGGATTAGCGGTTGGCACGATGATCATCGAGAAAGCTTCGTGGTCCGGGGTGCTCTCGGGCTCGGTCCGGACCATGACGGTGGTGTACTTGGCCCGGTCGGCGCCAGAGGTGAACCATTTATGGCCGTTGATGACCCAGTGGTTGCCGTCCAGCATCGCCGTGGTTTCCAGCTTTGTCGGGTCGGAGGAGGCGATCTCTGGCTCAGTCATGGCAAAACTCTGGCGGAATTCGCCGGCCACCAGGGGCTCCATATAATTCTTTTTCCATTCCGGCGAGGCGTACAGCCGCAGCATGATGGAATCTTGCAAGGTATTTGAGCCCACGGCGTCCGAGCCCAGGTGCGACCGCCCTATCACTTCGTTGACATGCACATAGTCCATGAACGGCATGCCCTGGCCGCCAATATCCTTGGGATGGCCCAGGGCCCATAGGCCGGCATCCTTGGCCTGTTGCTGGACTGCCTTCAGCGCGGCCTGGCTTTCCGCCGTGTCCTTGTCGAAGCCTTCTTCCAGGGGATAGACCACCTGCTCGATGAATTCCTTCATCCTGCCGCGCATTTTGGTCCAATCGATTTCGTCTGACATCGTTTCCTCCTGCTACTTGGTTATCTTATCTGGCCTCATCTTACACCACTGCCGCCACGGTTCCATGGATTGCTGGCTCAGGCCCGGCAATGGCGGAGAAGCGGCGGCGATCAAAAATACCGTGCCGTCTTGCCCGGAGGTGATCCGGGCAAAAATGTGGAAGCTGCCGACGGCGTCTCGGGCCGCGTCCTTACGACTCGTCGTCCGGGTCCATGATGTAGCCTTGCAGATTTGCGCGGATGTCATCGGGGATGGGGATCGCGGCGCGGGCGGACAGGTCGAAACAGACACAGACGATTTCCGTGGTCGCGCCGATCTCGCCGGTCTCGATATTGTGCAGACGGTGCATCATGGTGACCGACTTATTTCCAACCTTCAACAGCGCGCTCTCAACCTTGAACAGGGCGCCGACCCGCTGTTCGTT
The DNA here is from genome assembly GCA_002731375.1 of Rhodospirillaceae bacterium. GTDB lineage: Bacteria > Pseudomonadota > Alphaproteobacteria. Next base: position 49,488 of record PCBT01000026.1, read on the forward strand.
CTTGAACTGGATGGTGTGCTGAGCATCCACCAGGGAAATCCCCTCGTCCTGTTTGCCGTCCGCCTTGAAGCCCAGTTCAACAAGGAAATGAAAGGCGGCTATGTCGAAATGGCCCACATAATGCTGCACGTTCATGTGGCCAAGGTGATCGCAGTGCCAGGGGTAGACGACGCCGCGGCAGGTTTCCATCCAACTCATAATCAATAACTCCTCAATGTTCAGACTTGAACTATCGCCGGAAAGAGCCATCTGGTCTACAGAGTTGCTTGGCAGGACCAGTAGTTTCTGTCAGAAGGGGCGAAAATGTTGATTTAGGCGACGGACCATGAACGACAAAACAGACGAAGCGGCAGAAGAAACCGGCGGCAGCGACTTTATCCGCGATATCGTGCGTGAGGATTTAGCGGCGGGCCGCCATCAGGGCCTGGTAACCCGGTTTCCGCCCGAGCCCAATGGCTATCTCCATATCGGTCATGCTAAATCGATCTGCCTGAATTTCGGCGTGGCGCAGGAATTTGGCGGCCAGTGCCATCTGCGCTTTGACGACACCAATCCGGCGCGGGAAGAGCGGGCCTTTATCGAGGCGATCCAGGCGGATGTGCGCTGGCTGGGCTTTGATTGGGGGAAGCATCTCTATTATGCCTCCGACTATTTCGAACAGCTCTATCAATGGGCCGAAAGCCTGATCGAAGCCGGCAAAGCCTATGTGGATGATCTGCCCGTGGACGAGATGCGCGCCTATCGCGGCACCGTCACCGAGGCGGGCCGTGACAGTCCCTATAGGGCGCGGGAGGTCGNGGAAAATCTAGATCTGTTTCGGCGCATGCGGGCTGGTGAGTTTCCCGATGGTGCCCGGGTGCTGCGCGCCAAGATCAATATGGCGGCGGGCAACATGAACCTGCGTGATCCGGTGCTGTACCGTATATTGCACGCAGAGCACCCGCGCACGGGGACGGATTGGTGTATCTATCCCAATTATGATTTCGCCCATGGCCAATCCGATGCGATCGAGGCGGTCACGCATTCCCTCTGCACCCTGGAGTTTGCCGATCACCGGCCGCTGTATGATTGGCTGTTGGTCAATATCGATGTGCCGGCACGGCCCAGGCAGTATGAATTCGCCCGCCTGAACCTCTCTCACACGGCACTGTCAAAGCGCCGCCTGACCCTGCTGGTGGCTGAAGGTCGCGTCGATGGTTGGGATGATCCGCGCATGCCGACCATNTCGGGCCTGCGCCGGCGCGGCGTGCCAGCGGCGGCGGTGCGGGATTTCATTTCCCGCCTGGCCATTACCAAAAGCGACGGCCTGGTGGAAATGGCCATGCTGGAACATTGCATCCGCGAACAATTGAACGTTGATGCGCCGCGCCGCATGGCGGTCCTGCGGCCCTTGAAAGTCGTGATCGAAAACTACCCGGAAGGCGATAGCGAAATGCTCATCGCCCAGAACCATCCGGGCAATGCCGATATGGGCAACCGCGAAGTGCCGTTTTCCCGCGAGCTGTATGTGGAGCGGGATGACTTCATGGAAGATCCGCCTAGAAAATTCTTCCGCCTCGGACCGGGCCGTGAAGTCCGTCTGCGCTATGCCTATTTCATTACCTGCAATGAGGTCATCAAGGATGGCGATGGGGAGGTGGTGGAATTGCGCTGTAGCTATGATCCCGAGACCAAAGGTGGTAACGCCCCCGATGGCCGCAAGGTCAAGGGCACCATTCATTGGGTTTCCGCCGCCCATGCGTTTGGCGCCGGGGTGCGGCTGTACGAGCATCTGTTCAACAGCGAGGAACCGCCCGCCGGCGATGATTTCCTCTCTGGTCTGAATCCGGATTCCATGGAAGTGCTGGAGCAAGCCTGGATGGAGCCGGGCTTGGCGGATCTGGCGGTGGGGCAAACGGTGCAGTTCGAGCGTATGGGCTACTTCTGCCGTGACAGCGCCGACAACACGGTTTTCAACCGCACCCTTGGCCTGCGTGACAGCTGGGCCAAGATCAAGGGCAAGTCGTAGCTTCCGAAAATTTGGCTGTTACGCCACGCAATACAAGACTGCAGCGCCGCTGCCATGAGTGCTACGCAGGTTGTTGTGCTGGCACATATTCCCGATTAAGTATTATTCGGTATGGAAAATTACTCTATCGCAACACTAGATTTTAAATTTTCTATATTAAGCTGATAGTCTCTGTCGTGATCCAGGGCGGGGATGTGTCCGCGCGCCTTGGCGACGGCCGCGAGGTCGATTTCCGCCAGGCTGATGCCTTCCTCCGTGCCGCCGTCCGAGAGCACCTCTCCCCAGGGCGCGACAATAACCGAATGGCCATAGCTGAGCCGGCCCGCGACATGTTCGCCGCATTGCGCCGCCGCGATGACGAAACATCCGGTCTCGATCGCCCGGGCCCGCATCAGCACATGCCAATGGGCCTCTCCCGTGACCTGCATGAAGGCGGATGGAATGACCAATACATCCGCCCCCGCCTTGGCCAGATCGCGGTAAAGGTGGGGAAAGCGCAGATCATAGCAGATGCTCAGCCCTAGTTGGCACCAGGGCAACGGCGTGACAACGGCGTCCGCGCCGGGACGGTAGTTATTGGATTCACGCAGGCTTTTGCCGTTGGGCAGGTCAACATCGAACATGTGGATCTTGTCATAGCGGGCCGCGATGGCGCCCGTGGGGCTGATCAGATATTGCCTGTTGGCCAGCCGTTCCTCGCCCTCGATCAGTACCGAGAGCGAGCCAGCCAGCAACCACGTCCCTGTCTCCACCGCCCAGCCGCGAAAGGCGTCCAGGGCGGGGTGTTCATCCTCGACAAAGGCCTTGGCGCGGATGTTGTCGCGGCCGACCTCAATCATGGCGGCGCATTCGGGCGTGGTGATAAAATCAGCCCCCGCTGCACACGCCTCGCGGATCATGGTGCCCAGGCTGGCGATATTTTCTTCCAGGTCATTGCTGGCGTTGATCTGCACACAGGCGGCGGTAAATCCGGTCATGTTCTTATCCTCTGGCGCCTATTCAACGCTTAATAGCGGGTCCAGCTGCTGTTGCTGTTCCAGGGCGTACAAATCGTCACAGCCGCCCACGTGCCGTTCGTCAATGAAGATCTGCGGCACCGTATGACTGCCATTGGCGCGTTGTATCATCTCACGGCGGGCACCGGGCACCTCATTCACGTCAATTTCGTCATAGGCCGCGCCCTTGCTGTCCAGCAGTTTCTTGGCGTGATAGCAAAATGGGCAAAACCCCGTGGTGTAGATCGTGATCGCCGGCATTCCAATTCCTCATATCAAACGCACGCCTAGCCTATAGCACTCTGGCCAGGGTGAGTACATCCACACGGGCGGCACCCTGGACATTGCACGCCCGCCCTGGCTTGGTGTGGCGCGGAGCCGTTGTAACAGGCCCGGCTGGCTGGGTGCCCGCAGTGATTTGATAGTGCCCAACATAACAGGGTCGCCCGATTATAACGCCGCTGCACCAGGCGCCAGCGGTGCAGGGGCAAGNGCAGCAATAGATCCGCGCCCCTTGGCCGATCTATCCCGTCCATCTGGCTCCAGAACTCCACCCCAGCCGGCGCCAGCTATTGGCCAAAGGCCGGTACCCCATCCGGGCGGTCGCCATGTTTCAGGCGCGGCAAAAGCGAGCGGCTGTGCTCATCATAGGCCAGCACCGCCCGGGCCTTGTCGAAATCAGGAAGCCGGCGGCTGCACGCAGCGCAGAGGGCGTCCTCTCCCTCGTCATGGGGAAAAGAAAAGCCGCAAGCCTGGCAGCAGGGCGCTTCCAGGAACCGTATGCCCGACCAACAGGGCGTGCACAGATTGCCTTGCCGGTCCTCCATGGCGCCACAACAGGGGCATTGCGGCGGCAACAATGCATCGAGAAAGACCGTGCCCGCATGGCTCAGCTGGCGCCCGATATTGGCCATTTTGGCCATTGGCATTTCCACCATCGCCCTGTAATGCTCCCTATCCGATACAGCTTGCATAAGAAGGGGCGTACTATGGCACGTCTTGAGGACAAGGTCGCCTTGATCACCGGCGCGGCATCCGGCATCGGCCGGGCATCGGCGTTGCTGTTCGCCGAGGAAGGCGCCGCCGTATTGGTGGCGGATGTCAATATCGAGGCTGGTTCGGACGTGGTGGCCGAGGTCGAGGCCATGGGCGCTCGCGCCATGTTCGTAGCCACCGACGTGGCGGAGCCGGCGGCGGCCGAGGCCGCCGTGTCTCAATGCATCGCGGCCTTTGGTGGTTTGGATATCGTCTATAACAATGCCGGTGGGGCAACCCAGGATGACGGTAAGGTTTCCGAGATTCCCCTGCAGGAATTCTGGCGCACCATGGGCGTTGATCTATATGGCAGTTTTCTGGCCTGCCGCTTTGCTATTCCTCATCTGATTGAACGTGGTGGCGGCGCCATTCTCAATACCACCTCGATACGGGCCATGAAGGCGACCCAGGGCGCCGATGCCTACACGGCGGCCAAAGGCGGCGTCCTGACCCTGACCAAGGCCCTGGCACAGGAGCTGGCGGAGCATAAGATCCGCGTCAACGCGGTGGCGCCGGGCGTGGTGGCCAGCGAACGGGTGCGGAGCATGATGGGCGATGTCTCGAAAAATCCTTTGGCCCAGGCGACGCCACTGGGTCATGGCATGCCCATGGATGTGGCGCGGGCGGCGCTGTTCCTGGTCTCGGACGAGACACGCTGGATTACCGGCGTCATTTTGCCCGTGGACGGCGGCGCGGCGGCGGTATAACGCATGCAGGTTTCGCCCAAGGTATTCGACCGTCTGGCCGTGCGCTGCCATCGCGAGCGCGCGGCACCGGGTCTGGCAGCGCACGATTTCCTTATCCGGGAGGTCGCAGATCGTCTGGCAGACTGCCTGCCCGATATCAAACGTTCATTCCCCCTGGCCTTGGATCTGGGCTGTCACGGCGGTCAATTGGCTTCAGTTCTGGACGGGCGCGGCGGCATCGAATGGCTGGTGCAGGGCGATCTGTCCCCGGCCATGGCGGCGCAAGCCTTGCGCGAACAGGGCCCGCGCTTGGCGCTGGATGAAGAGGCGTTGCCCTTTGCCGATGGCCGGTTTGATTTGATTATCTCGGTTTTGTCCTTGCATTGGGTCAATGATTTGCTGGGTACGCTGGTACAAATCCGCCAGGCGCTGAAACCCGATGGGCTGTTTCTGTGCGCCATGCTGGGTGGCGGTACTTTGGATGAATTGCGCCAATCCCTGTTGGCGGGCGAGATTGAGGTCCTGGATGGTGCCTCGCCCCGGGTCTCGCCTTTTGTTGATCCTCATGATGCAGGTGCTCTGTTGCAGCGGGCCGGCTTTGCCTTGCCGGTAGTGGATGCGGACCGGATCGTGCTGTCCTATGCCGATCCGTTCGCCATGATGGCTGAACTGAGGGGCCTGGGTGAAGGCAATGCAGTGGTGGCGCGGCGGCACGGTTTTACGCCCCGCGCGGTGATCGAGGCCGGCGCGCGGCATTATTATCAAAACCACCGCGACGGCGATGGCCGTATACCGGCGACGTTTCAGATTATAACCTTGACCGGTTGGGCGCCGCACGACAGCCAACAGCAGCCTCTGGCGCCAGGCAGCGGGCAAACGCCGCTGTCGGATGCTCTGGGCTAGAGGATCAATATAGCGATCAAGAAATTCCGCCGATAGACGATTGACCCGGTCGCGGCGATGGCTCATTTAGGCGGGGCTAATAGTTGCGTAGGCCCGGTTGAGGGCAATAGGGGAGTCGTTTGCAATGGCGGAACAATACAGTCAAGCCCAGCCCGAGGGTGACGAACCGCCATTGGAAGTCTACGAGGAAGTCACCAAGGCGCGCATCAAGGGGCCGGTTTACTGGCTGACCTTGGTGCTCGGTGGATTTGGCATCGCTGTCGCAATCAATCAGACCTTCAGCTTTAATGCCTTTAATTTCGTGATGATTGACAATCAATATTATTATCTGTTGATCGCGGTTTTTCTCTCGTTGGCGTTCCTGATTTTTCCGGGACGAAAAAAGGATGCCGGCCGCGTCCCCTTCTACGATTGGGGTCTGTTCGCGGTGACCATAGTCACTTCGCTGTATCTGTCCTATTACGGCGGCGACATGGTTCTGAAAGGCTGGGACCTTGTGGCACCGTCCGGCCCCACGACGGCGGCCGCCATAATGTGCTTTCTTGCCATGGAAGGCGTGCGCCGGGCCGGCGGGACGATACTGTTCTCGATTTGCCTGATATTTTTCACCTTTCCCCTGTGGACGGAATACGCGCCTGGTTTTCTATGGGGCGCGGGCAAAACCCCGGTTGAGCTGGTGCGCGCCTACGCCATGGGCTTCGAGAGCATCGTCGGCATGCCCATGCGGGTGGCGGGCAATATTCTGATCGGTTTTCTGGTTTTCGGCTCGGCCCTGGTAGTCACGGGGGGCGGTGAGTTCTTCATGAATTTCGCCGCCGCCCTGCTGGGCAAGACCCGTGGCGGCCCGGCCAAGGTCGCCATACTTTCCAGCGGCTTTTTCGGCTCGCTCAGCGGCAGCGTGATCTCCAACGTGGTGACCACCGGGCAATTGACCATTCCGACCATGAAGCGGGCCGGCTACACCCCGGCCTACGCCGCCTCGGTCGAGGCCTGTGCTTCCACGGGCGGCACTTTGATGCCCCCCGTGATGGGCGCCGTCGCCTTTCTGATGGCGGAATTTTTGAACATACCCTACCGGGACATCGTCATCGCGGCGGCNGTGCCGTCGTTCTTGTTCTATCTGGCNCTCCTCCTGCAAGTTGATTGCTATGCCGCCGTGAAAGGCTTGAAAGGACAGCCAGCCTCGGAAATTCCAAGCATGCTGGCGACCTTGAAGGACGGTTGGTTCTATCTGTTCAGCCTGCTGCTGCTAGTCTATCTTCTGGTCTGGGCCCGGATGGAACTCTATGCGCCCTATTATGCAACAATCGTCTTGCTGGCCTCGGCGGCCATCTTCCGTAAAAAGGGGCGCCGGTTCAATCTGACGAAATTCCGCGAACTGATCATCGAATCCGCCTCAATCATCGCCTCGATTATCGCGATCCTGGCGGGCATCGGCGTCATAGTCGGCGCGCTCGCATTTACTGGTGTCGGCGGCGCCTTTTCGCGGGAACTGCTCAGCCTGGCGGGCGGCAGCCTGCCGTTCATCCTGATCATGGGTGCGGTGACCAGCTTCTTCCTTGGCATGGGCGTCACGGTTAGTGCCTGTTATATCTTCCTCGCCATCGTCATGGGGCCGGCCCTGATCGAATTCGGCCTGGACCCCATCGCCTCGCATCTCTTCATCCTCTATTGGGGCATGATGTCCTATATCACGCCGCCGGTTGCGCTGGCGGCGGTGGCGGCGGCTGTGATCGCGCGGTCGGGCGCCATGGAGACGGCGTTTCTGGCGATGCGCTTGGGCTCGATCAAATTCATCCTGCCCTTCATTATCGTCATGACGCCGTCGTTGATCATGCGTGGCGAGCCCGACGCCATTCTGATTTCCATCTCGGCCTGTGTCATGGCAGTGTTGCTTATGTCGGCCGGGTTCGAAGGCTATTTGTACGGCGTCGGGAACCTGAAATGGCCTTCGCGGATTGCTCTGTTGATCGCCGCTGCCGGCTTCATATACACGGACATCTATAGCTACATGGCCGCCGCCGTTCTGCTCGCCGTGACCTATGTTGCAAACCTGTTCATGGCCCGCGGGCGGCAGACCGCGAGCTAAGCCGGGGCGGTTTGCCGGTTAGCGAATTTCCATGTTGTAGGCCCGCGCCGCCGCGCCGGCGAACAGGTCCTGTTTTTCCGAGGCCGAGGCACCGGCGGCCAGACGCTTGAAGGCATTCCAGCAGACCTGATAGCTGCACCAGCGTTTTTGCACGGGAAAATTCGACTCGAACATGGATCGGGCCGGGCCAAACGCCTCGATGCAGGTTTCGATCCAGGGACGCCACGCTGCCGCCACTTCTTCCGAACCCGGCGGCAGGCTACGGTCACCCACGAAACCAGGCATGCGGATGGGCATCGCACCCAGTTTGACGAAGACGTTTTGTCGTTCGCCGACCCGGCGGATACGCGCCCGCCAATCCTCGAAGACCCCGTCCTTTTTGCCTCTGTAGGGCCCGCCAAGGATGGGACTGCCCACATGGTTGAGGACGATCCTCAAATCCGGATGGGCATCGGCCAGTTCCGCAACCTCGTTCAGTTGTGGGTGATAAAGCCAGCAATCCAGTTCGAGATTCATGGCCGCCAGCACGCCCGCTGCTGCCATGACGCTTTTGTCGACCAGCATGTGTGGATCAGGGGCAACATTGTGAATGGCATCATCCGCATCCCAGCCGGTGGAATACCGTACACCGTGAAAGCGCCCGCCGGAGGCGTCCATATGCCTTTCCAACAAGGGTTTGATATCCGCGCCCAGGGTCATGTCCACATTGCCGAACATCACGTCGCAGGCCCGCGTGGCCCCGAACTGGCCAGCGGCGCTCATGGCGGCTTGGCCGCGCACGAACTCGGTCTCGCCCAGGGATTTTTCTGCTTCCGGTTCGTTCTGGCGATACATGGAATGGCATTCCGCGTACACCGTGGCGACCACGTTGTGGCCGCTGCCCAGATCCACGGCCAGCTCTGGCATCAGGTAGGTATAGCCGTTGCGTAGCCAAAGATGATGGTGAGGATCGATGATCGCCAGGTCCGGCTCCAGGATCTCTTCTTCGACCTTGTTCAGCCAGCCATCATCCGGGGATGTTTGTCCGGTATTTGCTGCCATATACGCCTCCTATTTACATTCGGGTAAATACTAGAGGCTAGCACCGCCGGGCACAAATCCGCTGCCGCAGGGCGGGATTTGGTTCGTCAACACGGCCATTGAAATACGCCACGACCTCCAACTCGCCCTCGACGGCGTGGTACAATTCGTTCTCGCGAAGCAGGAAGTCTGGATTTGAAGGACGCCCGAAGACCTCGTTGCCAATGGCGAAGGTGTCGTACACCAGCACGCCGCCTTGGCCGACAGCGCCGATCAGCCGTGGCAACAGAGGCCGGTGAAGATAGTTTACCACCACCACGGCGGCGAATTGCGCCCTGCCTATCGGCCAAGCGCTGCCGTCTTCCAGGTTATGCTGGATAATCTCCAATCCATCGCGGGGCTGCAATGTGGAGATATCACGGTCTATGGCGGTGACCGGGTGTTCACGGTCCAGGAAAAAATAGCTGTGGCGGCCACCGCCGCAGGCCAGGTCGAGCACGGCGCCACCGGAAGGGATTTGATCCGCGAAACGCTCCACCCATGGAGAGATTTGCAACAATTTTTTCATTCCGAACTTGCCCAAAGGCCCCGACGATGCCATTTATGGGTCGTCATGATGGTTTTCGATTTGATATGCGCCAACAAACACACCTTTGAAGCCTGGTTCAAGGATTCAAAGGCTTTCGACGGCCTGTGTAAGAAAGGCCAGGTGCAATGCCCCACCTGCGGTGATGACAAGGTCGAAAAAGCCTTGATGGCGCCCAATATCTCCACCTCCAAAAAGCAAGCCAAGGCGGCCAAGGAAAGCGCCGTCGCGGCGGAGGCCATGCAGATGCTCGCCAAAATGCAGCAACACGTGGAAGAAAACTGCGATTATGTGGGTATGGAATTTGCCGAGGAAGCGCGCAAAATCCATTACGGCGAAACGGAAAAGCGCGATATCTATGGCGAAGCTACCAAGGCGGAAGCCAAGGAACTACACGAAGAAGGCGTCGATTTCACCGCCATTCCCTGGACCCAGCCGAGCGATAGCTGAGCCTAATACAGCACCGCCTTATAACTCTCTTCCATTTCTTCCTGGCCGATCAATGGCCCGCTACTGCCCGTCTGATCCCTGATCATCTGGTTCATCGTCGGCAACTCGGACCGCTCGATGCGTGCCGCATCGTCCCACAGGTGGGAGCGCATCAACGCTTTGGCGCAGTGTAGATAGACCTCTTCGACCGCGATGCGGATGACCGAGCGCGGCAGCTTGCCCCGCATCTCGAACAGCTGCCGCACGTCGTCATCGGTGATGATTTCGGCCTTGCCATTCACGCGCAGTGTTTCCTTGACGCCAGGGATAAGAAACAACAGGCCGACGCCGGGGCAATCGATAATGTTCTCCAGGGAATCCAAACGGTTGTTACCCGGCCAGTCGGGCAACAGCACGGAATTATCATTCTCCACCCGCACCTGTCCCGGCTCACCACCGCGCGGCGTCACATCACCCAGGCCATCCACCCCCGTGGTTGCCAGGGCCACGAAGGGCGACAGCTCGATATAGCGTTTTGCGTGGCGGTCCAGGGCACTCATTTCTTTCAACACGGCACGTTCAACCGTCGGTGGGTAGAGCGCCCGCAGTTCTTCATAGGTGGTGATTTTTGCCATGTTTTGTCCTCTGAAAGCGGCATACTGTCTGAAACAATTTGAAGTTTAGCTAGGATTTGTCAGATGAAAAACAAAATGTGCGAAATGTTCGGTATTGATGTGCCGATCTTCGCCTTCTCTCACTGCCGTGATGTGGTGGTGGAGGTTTCAAAGGCCGGCGGCATGGGTGTGTTGGGCATGGCCCGCATGAGCCCGGAGCGGGTCGAGGAAGAGTTGAACTGGATCGATGCGCACATCGAGGGCAAGCCCTATGGCATAGACGTCCTGATGCCTTCCAATCTTGCCGACAGCAGCGATATGAAGTTCGATCCCGAGAGGCTGCTGCCGAGGGAGCATGTGGAATTCGTGCGCACTATGCTGGACGAGGCCGGAGTGCCGCCCTTGCCCGAGGACGAGGCGGCCGAGATCAAGCGGGAAATCGTCAAGGGGATGAATTTCGCGCCCAAGGAAAGCCTGGCGATGGTCGAAGCCGCCATGCGCCATCCCATCAAGGCGATCGTCAACGCCCTGGGCTCGCCGCCCATGGAACTGGTGGAACGGGCCCATGCCCAGGGTATCAAGGTCGGCGCCCTGGCCGGCAAGCCGAAACATGCCCTGCGCCACCGCAATGCGGGCTGTGATTTCGTCGTCGCTGTAGGTACCGAGGCCGGCGGCCATACGGGAGAAGTTTCCTCCATGGTGCTGTGGCCCGGCATTGTCGATGCGGTCACACCGCTGCCGGTGCTGGGCGCGGGCGGCGTGGGCCGGGGCCGGCAAATGGCCGCCGCCTTGGTGCTGGGCTGTGAAGGGGTGTGGACGGGCTCCCTATGGCTGAAAACAGCGCAGAGCGAGTTGACGCCCGAGATTAAGCAAAAGATGTTCGAGGCCGAGGCCGAGGATGCGATTTTGACTACCTCCGTTACCGGCAAACCCTGCCGGACCCTGCGGAACAAATTTTCCGAGGCCTATGAGCAGCCCGGCGCGCCCCAGACGTTGCCGGCGCCGACCCAGAATTATCTCTGGTGGCAGGAGGGCCGGACGCGGGTTGAGCGGGTTCGCGCCAAGGATTTTCTGACCTACCCGGTCGGCCAGATCGTTGGCGACATGGAAGTTGAAATTTCGGTTAGGGGGGTTGTCTACGAGTTGCTGAACGAGATGCTGGACGCCCGGGAGCGTCTGGACGAAATGCTTGCATGAGACAATGGCGGCGGCGTACCGGCATGGCGCCGGCCGATGGGTTCCCATCGCCACGATTTAGTATAAGCTCAACCTGATTTGCCTGTCCCCAGCGGCACGGAATGCTGCTATATGTAGCTTGAGACCCTGGGCATTCGCCAGATCCGATGTAGAGGTGTTTTATAGGAATGATTGCATAATGGCGCGATGGAGCCTTGTTTTGACCGCCGCGATGGCGGCGGGCCTGCTGGCCAGCCCAGTGACCGATGCCAATGCTGCCGCCAAGATCCCTGTGGATAAGGAAGCGGCGCGCAAGGAAGCGGACGCCAAGCAACTGGTAATCGCGGTGCTGGATGTGCAATTGGTCATGCGCCGCGCGGCGGCGGCCAAGGGAATCAATACGGCAATGGAGGCGCGGCGCAAGGCCTTTGAAGAGGAAATCGCGGCTGAACGCGAGGTATTGAAGGACGAAGAGCAGAAACTACGCAAACAGGGCACTATTCTGTCACCGGAAGCGATGAACGAAAAGCGCCGTGTGCTTGAAAACAAGATTTCCGATCTGCGCCGCAAGGCGGAACAACGCCGGGGCATTTTGAATCGGGCTTTCACGGGCGCCACGCGAAAATTGCGTTCTGAAATCGCCAAAGTTCTGGCCGAAATCATGTCCGAGCGGAAGATCACCCTCACCCTGGCCCGCAAGGCGGTCCTGGTTTTCGATCAACGCCTCAGCGTCACCGATGAGGTCTTGAAGCGGTTGGACGAGAATATGCCCAACGTGACCATCGATTTCAAAAACCCAGACGCCAAGTAGTCTTTTCGGCTGAATTTGGCAGGACCGAGCGCGTCATATGTTTGCTAATCGCTGGGCCATCCTTGCCGTTTTGATTGTGGTCCGCCTGGCCATGGGCTTTCAATTTCAGGCCATTGCCTCAATGACACCGACCATCGCGGCGGATGTTGGGTTAGATTTTGCCCAGATTGGCACGCTGATCGGCTTTTATATGCTGCCCGGCGCCTTTATTGCCATTCCCAGCGCTATTTTGGGCAGTCGCTTTTCCGATTTGGATATGGTCTTGTTTGGTGTCGCGGTCATGGCCCTGGGCGGTGTCATCGCCGGTTGGGCCGATGGCTTTACCGTGCTGGCATTTGGCCGTTTGCTAAGTGGTGCCGGCGCGGTGGTGCAGAGTATTTTTCTGGTCAAGATGATCGCCGATTGGTTCGACGAAAAGTCCTTGGTCACCGCAATGGCCCTTATGCTGTGTGGCTGGCCAATGGGAATTGCCATCGCCCTGGGTACACTGGGACCGTTGGCGGAAAGCTGGGGCTGGCAGCCGGCGATGTATTCGACTGCCTTCGTCTGCGTCATTGCCATGGCGGCCGTGTGGCTGAGTTACCGGCCGCCGCCAGGCGGCCCGCCTCCAACGAGCGGCCGCTTGGTTTTTCATGTTCCCCGGCGGGAGCTGTTCATGGTCCTCTATGCCGGATTTGTCTGGATGGTATACAATCTGGCCTATTTCTCATTCCTTTCGTTTGGTCCGGCTTTGCTGCTCGAACGCGGCATGGATGTGACGGCGGCGGGCGCCGCGATCAGCCTGGCAAGCTGGGCCGCGCTGCCGGCGCTGCCCTTGGGTGGCTTTTTGGCGGACCGCACGGGCCGGCCTGATCTTATCCTCGGCGTAAGCTGTGTTCTGGCGGCGGGCGCGGCCGCTGCGTTGCCCCTAAGCGATCGTCCCTATTTGCTATGTGCCGCCGTCGGGTTGTTTGCCGCGGCGCCCGCGGGCATGATCATGGGCCGGGCAATCTCTCTGATGTCACCGCCCCACCGGGCTCAGGGCAATGCCATTTTGTATACGTTTTTCTATGGCGGCATGGGCTTGATCCCCAGCGTCGTTGGCTGGGGCGCCGATATCACAGGTACCGCCGCCACGCCGCTGTATTTCTCCGCGATTGCCCTGCTCGTATCCGTGCCGCTGTTCCTGGTGATGCACGCCATGGCCAAACGGTTGACGGCTGAACGGGCGGTGGATTAAACCGCGTCCGGCCCTTTATCAAAGGGCGCGATATCCCGGTCATCGGTGAGCAGATGGATCAGACTGGGCCCCGTATGGGCCATGGCGCCCAACAACGCCGGTGCGAAATCTTCCGTCTGTTCGACAGTCCAGGCCGCGCAACCGTAAGATCGTGCCAAATCGGCGAAATTGGGGCTGGACAGGCGGGTGCCATAGATATGATCGGCACCAAAGCGTTGCCGCTGTCCCTCCAGGATGGAACCATGCACGCCGTTGTCACAGACCACGACCACCAGATCAATGTTCTGCTCCACCGCCGTGACCAGTTCCTGGCCGGTCATCATGAAGCCACCATCGCCGACAAAGGCTATTGCGGGGCAGTCCGGCAGGGCGCGGCGGGAGCCAATGGCACCAGGTACGCCATAGCCCATGGCGCCCGAAACCGGCCCGGCCTGGCTATGGGCATGATTGAAACGATAAAAGCGGTGTATCCAGCGGGCAAAGCTGCCGCCATCGGTCAAGATTACCGTATCAGGCGGCACTTGGCGCCGGACCTCGGCGGCGACCTGGGCCAGATCCACCGTGCCGCGCACTTCCACCACGCCAGGCTCGCTGCTGGCCAGATAGGCACGGTGCAGGTCTTGGCACCGTGCAGGATCCTTGGCCGTGGCGATGCGTTGCGCCAGGGCCAGACAGGCCGCCGCCGGGTCCGAAAGCATCGGTAGATCGGCCTGACAGCGGGCCAGAACGTCGGCGTCCGGATAAATCTGCAGAAACGTCTGATCCGCCCGGGGCAGGGCGCCATCCTCCGCCGTTATGCCGTCCATGCGGCTACCCATGGCAATCAGCAAATCCGCCTCGTCCAGGGCCTGTTTTTGGTAGTGCAGGCGGTTTATTTCCAGATGCCCGGCATAGGCTGGGTGATCGTTGGGGAAGGTATCCTGGCGGCGGTAGGTGCTCATCACTGGCGCGCCGGTGGCCTCGGCCAGGGCCACCAGGGCTGCCGAAGCATCCTGGATCGCGACCATTTCGCCGGATAGGATCAAGGGCCGTTTGGCTTCCAAGATCATTTGTGCCGCCTTATCCAGTGCCGCCGCCGCGGGCGTCACGGCGGGGCGCTGACGCGGACTGGGAATGACTGGGTTGCCGACCGCGCCGTCGGTCAGGTCGCGGGGTAGGATCACCACCACGGGGCCGGGCCGCCCGTTGGTTGCCAATGCTATGGCGCGCGCGGTGACGGAGGCCACCTGTTCCGTGCTGTTGGGCTGCAGCACCGCCTTGGCGACGGGTGTGAACATAGCGGCCTGGTTAATTTCCTGGAATGCTTCCCGGCCTTGCGAGGTGGAAGGCACATGGCCCACGAACAACAGCATGGGCGAGCAATCCTGTTTCGCGGTATGCACGCCAATGGCGGCGTTAGTGGCGCCGGGGCCGCGCGAGACGAACAGGGCCGCCGGCCGACCCGTTAGCTTGCCATAGGCATCCGCCGCGAAGGAACCGCCGCCTTCGTGCCGGGTGGTGATCAGGCTGATCTGATTGCGTTTGCGGCGCAAGGCCTCCAACACGGCTAGGAAACTCTCGCCTGATACGGTGAAGGCGGTATCGACGCCATGGGCGATCAGGGTATCGACTAGGACGTCGCCACCCGTGACAGTATGCTCTGTTACATCATTCATATTTCGAGATTGCCTTAAGGCTGGCGCCACGACAAGTGCTGCGGGCAGGGGAATATTTGTGCTAGTTTTAAGCAAAAGAGGAGACTGCGAGATGACGGAGCAGACAAATCGGCCGCTAGCCGTTGGCACGGTGCAGGAAGACAACGACCGGGTTAAGGTCACCGAGCATCGTTTTGCGCCAGGTGCCGAGACAAAACCCCATGTGCATGAATGGGATTACGTGGTGGTGCCGCAAACCGATGGTCTGCTGTTGATCACCGAGCCCGATGGCACGGAGAGCCATGCGGAACTGACCCAGGGCATCTCGTACTATCGCCGCGCCGGGGTCGATCACAATGTCATCAATGCAGGAGCGGAGGAATTGGTCTTTATCGAGATTGAGCTGAAAGCTCATTCCATCGAAGACAACTAGAAAAGCCTGGAGGATTCGAGATGAAATTTTATGGCAACGGTATCTCCATTGAATACGAACTTTTCGGGCCCGAGGGCGCGCCTGTAGTAGTGTTGAGCCATTCGCTGGGGTCATCCTCGGTGATGTGGGCGCCGCAATTACCCAAGCTGGCGGAAAAATACCGTGTGCTGTGTTATGACACCCGCGGCCACGGCGGCACGGCGGCGCCTGAAGGTACCTATAGCCTAGATCAATTGGGCGATGATGCCTTGGCCCTGATGGATGGCCTGGAGTTCCATCAAGTGCATTGGGTGGGGCTGTCCATGGGCGGCATGATCGGCCAGAACATCGCCCTGCGCCAGAACGGCCGCTTTAAAAGCCTCTCGCTCTGCGATACCTCGTCGCAAATTCCCGCCGAGGGCCGCGCCACCTGGAATGACCGCATCGCCATGGTGACCGGGGCCGGCATGACGCCCTTGGCCGACCCGACCATGGAGCGTTGGTTCACCGCGCCGTATCTGGCCGGTAACCCGCCATCGGTAGAGGCCATCCGGGCGCAATTCCTGGCTACCCCGCCGGCGGGCTTTATCGGCTGCTGTCATGCCCTGAAGGTGTTGGATTACCTTGACCAATTGTCCAATATTGAGCTGCCGACCTTGATTATCGTCGGCGCCGATGACACGGGCACGCCGGTTTCGGCATCCGAGGCCATGCAAGCGCAAATCGCCAATTCACAATTGGTGGTTCTGGAGGAAGCAGCGCATCTCTCCAACATTGAACAGGCGGATGGTTTCACCTCCGCCCTTATGGGTTTCCTGAACGTGCAGTAGGACTTGCGAAGAATAATTGCCTTCGGAAGGGCCAGGTAAAATGCCTTTAAGGGTCATTAAGCTTGCGTTTTTTGAAAAAAAATACACATATGGCCATCTCAAAGGGCATGGAGAGCCTATAATACCGCTAATTTGCCTTCCCGCAGGTCGAGATCAACCCCTCGTAGGGCGTGAACCTCGGTCTTGCCCGTGCCATAGATCTTGCACAAGCCTCGAACGGAAAACACTGCTGAAGCAATCGCATGCTTATCTGCGGCTTTGTTTGTCATATCAGCCAGCACATTAAGGCAAATTTAGAAATCAGCCTTAACGGTAGTCAATTCTTCCCTTCAAAGGAAAGGTTTTACGCTACTGTCGATGCGCTGCCGCAAGTGATGCGATAGCGGCGGGTAGGGCGCCATCACCATGGGGGATGCCGAGAATTTTGAAGGTGGACTCGACACTGGCCAGGGTGCCCAGGATCATCGGCTCGTTGATGTCGCCCATATGGCCGATGCGGAAGGCTTTGCCCTCCAACTGCCCCAGACCACCGCCGACCGCGACGTTGAAGTTGTCGCGCAGCACGCCTTGGAATTGTTTGATGTCAAAACCGTTGTTCACCCGAATGGTGGTGATGGACTCGGCGCGCTGTTTGGGCACCAGGGCGTTGATTTCCATTGCACCCGCTGTTGCCCAGGCGTCGACCGCCGCCCTTGTCGCATCACCCAGGCGGGCATGGCGGGCGAATGCCGCATCCAGGCCCTCCTCGACCAACATGTCCAGGGCTTCACGCAGGCCGAAGATCATATGCTCCGGCGCGGTGCCGGAGAACCAGCGGTAGGCCTCGGGGCGGACCCTGCTGCGGCTTTGCCAATCCCAATAACTGCGCGGGCTGCCGCCACCGTCGGCGCTAGCCACGGCTCGGGCCTTTTGGCTGACCGCGTTGAAGCCTAGGCCGATGGGGCACATCAGGCCTTTTTGCGAGCCGCCAATAGCTATATCAACACCCCAATCATCCATGCGAAAGTCAGTGCAGGCGAGCGAGGCGATAACATCGGTGACCAATAGGGCATCGTGGCCGGCATTATCGATGGCCCTGCGAACCGCTGGTATTTCCGAGGTGATGCCGGTCGCGGTCTCCGTATGCACCATCAGGACGGCGCGGTATTCGCCGGCCTTGTCCGCGCGCAGCCGTTCCTCGACTTCGTCGGCGATGATGGCGTGGCGCCAGTCCGAGGGGATGGTGTCGATGGTAACGCCCAACTGTTCCGCCATGTTCGACCAGGCGAAGGAAAATAGCCCGGTTTCTGGTACTAAGACCTTGTCGCCCGGCGACAGGATGTTGGAAAGGGCCGCTTCCCAGGCGCCATGTCCGTTGGAGGCATAGATGAAGACTTCTTCCTGGGTCTTGAAGATGGGCCGGATATCCAGCAGGCATTCCCGGGCCAGTTCGACGAAATCAGGCCCGGAATATTCCCAGGCCGGTTGATGCATGGCGCGCAGGATCCGCTCCGGTATATTGGTAGGTCCCGGCGTCTGCAGAAAATTACGTCCCCGTCGAACAGTCATGTCGTAGATCCTTATCGCTCAAACGATCCCTAGAAGAAAGAAAGCCCGCCGTGACAAATGTAGGCGGGCTCCCTTTTTATAATTTCGCCCCTGTCTTAACGGGTGGCGCCCAACATTTCCTGCAGGACGCTAATCTTACCCTCGGCCAGGCGGCGTTCCTCGCCCTCGTCGGCAGTTTCCAATTCGCCATTGGCTTCCTGGATGCGTGCTTCCAAATCAGCCCGGTCCATATCCGCCACGACAACTGCATCCTCGGCTAGGACAACTAGACGGTCGGCCGCGACTTCCGAGAAACCACCGGCGATGTAAACCTGGTCCGGGTTGTTACCACCGGCGCCTTCCACTTCAATAACGCCGGCACGCAACGCTGAGATCAACGGTGCATGGCCCGGCATGACGCCAAAATCACCCTCCATGCCAGGTATCGCCACGGCATCCGCATCCACCGACATCAACAGCCGGTCGGGCGATACCAGTTCGAATGAGACCTTGTCGGCCATGCTACCCGTACCTCTTGTTGGCTAAGTTAGGCCGCTTCCGCCGCCATCTGCTTGGCTTTCTCGATGGCTTCCTCGATGGTGCCAACCATGTAGAAGGCCTGTTCCGGCAGTTCGTCGTGCTGGCCCGAACAGATTTCCTTGAAGCCCTTGATGGTGTCTTCCATCTGCACGAAGGTGCCCGGCGTGCCGGTGAAGATTTCCGCCACATGGAAAGGTTGCGAGAGGAAACGCTGGATCTTCCGGGCCCGGGCCACGGTCAAGCGGTCCTCTTCCGACAGCTCATCCATGCCCAGAATGGCGATGATGTCCTGCAGGGCCTTGTACTGCTGCAGGATACGCTGCACTTCGCGGGCGATGTCATAATGCTCCTGACCCAGGACGCGGGCGTCCAGGATGCGGGATGTGGAATCCAGCGGGTCCACGGCCGGGTAGATGCCCAGCTCGGCGATTTGCCTCGACAAAACCGTGGTGGCGTCCAGATGGGCAAAGGATGTTGCAGGTGCTGGATCTGTCAAGTCATCGGCGGGCACGTAAATGGCCTGCACCGAGGTGATCGAACCCTTGGTCGTGGTGGTAATACGCTCCTGCAAGGTACCCATGTCCGTCGCCAGGGTCGGCTGATAGCCAACGGCAGAGGGAATGCGGCCCAACAGCGCGGACACTTCCGAGCCCGCTTGGGTGAAGCGGAAAATGTTATCCACGAAGAACAGCACGTCGCGGCCTTCATCGCGGAACTGCTCGGCCACGGTCAGACCGGTCAGGCCGACACGGGCGCGGGCGCCAGGAGGCTCATTCATCTGGCCATACACCAGGGAAGCCTTGGAACCTTCGCCTTCCAGGTTGATAACGCCGGATTCGACCATTTCGTAGTACAGATCGTTACCTTCGCGGGTACGCTCACCCACGCCGGCAAACACCGAATAGCCGCCATGGGCCGTCGCGATGTTGTTGATCAATTCCATGATAATCACGGTCTTGCCCACGCCGGCGCCGCCGAACAGGCCGATCTTGCCGCCCTTCACGTACGGAGCCAGCAGGTCAACGACCTTGATGCCCGTGGCCAGCATCTCGGTTTCCGTGGACTGTTCTACGAATTCCGGTGCTTCCTGATGGATGGCGCGGGTCTCTGTCTTGTCAATGGGGCCACGTTCGTCGACGGGCTCGCCGACCACGTTCATGATGCGGCCCAACGTGGCCGCCCCGACGGGAACGGAGATAGCATCGCCTGTGGCGACCACTTCCTGGCCGCGTACCAGACCCTCGGTAGTGTCCATGGCAATGGTACGGACCGACGATTCACCCAAGTGCTGGGCCACTTCGAGGACCAGGGTGCGGTCCTCCTGCTTGATTTCAAGCGCCGAGAGGATGGCTGGCAATTCATCATCGAATTGCACGTCGACGACGGCGCCGATGACTTGGTGAACCCGTCCCACAAGATTGCTGGTCATGTTCGAACTTCCCTTGGACTAAACGTAGCGTTTCGATTTCCGGCGAGGAGCGTTACAACGCCTCGGCACCGGAGACAATTTCAATCAATTCCTTGGTGATGATGGCCTGGCGCGTACGGTTGTACGTCAGGGTCAGGCCGTCGATCATATCGCCGGCGTTGCGCGTGGCATTATCCATCGATGTCATGCGCGCCGCATGTTCCGCCGCACCGCTTTCCAGCAGCGAGCGATAAATCTGCACCGACATATTACGTGGCACCAGAACGCCAAGAAGATCATTCTCCTCGGGCTCGTAATCATAGATGGCACCGCCCAGATCGGGTGCGTCCTCTTCCGCCGCCGCCGTCTCGTCCGCATCCGGCAATTTCACCGGGATCAGCTGCTGAGCCGTGACCACCTGGCTGATAACCGACTTGAAGGCGTTGTAGTAGACCGTGCAAACGTCGAATTCGCCGTCATTGAACATCTGCGACAGTTTTTCGGCGATAGGCCGGGCATTGGCAAAGGATAGATTTTTGACCTCGCGCAGGGTGACATATTCAACAATCTTGTCACCCATGTCACGGCGCAGGCTTTCCTCGCCCTTGCGGCCGACGCAGAACAGCTTCACCGTTTTGCCGGCTTCCTGCAGTTCCTTGGCTTTTTGCCGGACGGTGCGGACGATGGAGCTGTTAAAGGCGCCGCATAGACCGCGTTCCGCTGTCACCACTACCAACATATGCACATCGTCCTTGCCGCTGCCGACCACCAGGGGCGGCGCGGTATCCAGAGAGGGCAGATTTGAGGCGACAGAAGCGATCATCCGTTCCATGCGGTCGGCATAGGGACGGGATTGCTCGGCTGCCTCTTGCGCCCGGCGCAGTTTAGCCGCAGCCACCATCTGCATGGCCTTGGTGATCTTCTGCGTCGAGGTGACGGAGGTGATCCGGTTTTTAAGTTCTTTCAGGTTTGCCATTTATAGGCGCTCTCAACTCAGCTTTCAAAACCGCTTTCGAATCCGGCGCAGATTAAGCGAACTTCTTGGTGAATTCTTCCAAATGCTCACTCAACTGCTTGTCCACATCGTCGGCCAAGTCGCCGGTATCACGAATGGAGGCCAGAATTTCCGGCTTCTTTTCGCGGATTTCGTTCAGCAATTCCTGCTCGAAGCGGCCAATCTGATCAACCTCGATCCGATCCAGGAAACCACGCACGCCGGCGAAGATGGAAACAACCTGTTCCTCCACCGGCATGGGCACGTATTGATCCTGCTTCAACAGCTCGGTCAGTCGCACGCCGCGATTGAGAAGCTGCTGCGTCGCGGCATCCAGATCGGAGCCGAACTGCGCAAAGGCTTCCATCTCGCGATACTGGGCCAATTCCAGCTTAATCGTGCCCGCAACTTTTTTCATAGCCTTGACCTGGGCCGCCGATCCAACGCGGGAAACCGACAGGCCAACGTTAATGGCCGGGCGGATACCACGGTAGAACAGATCGGTTTCCAGGAAGATCTGACCATCGGTAATGGAAATTACGTTGGTCGGAATATAGGCGGAGACGTCGTTGGCCTGGGTCTCGATGACCGGCAGCGCCGTCAGGGAACCAAGACCGTTGTCTTCGTTCATCTTGGCGGAGCGTTCCAGTAACCGTGAATGAAGGTAGAAAACGTCGCCCGGATAGGCTTCACGCCCTGGGGGGCGGCGCAGCAGCAGGGACATCTGTCGATATGCGACAGCCTGCTTGGTCAAATCGTCATAGACAATGACCGCATGCATGCTGTTGTCACGAAAATATTCGCCCATGGTGCAGCCGGCATAAGGTGCCAGGAACTGCAACGGTGCGGGCTCGGACGCGGTGGCGGCGACAACGATGGAATATTCCATGGTGCCAGCATCTTCCAGGGACTTCACGATCTGAGCGACAGAGGAGCGCTTCTGGCCGACCGCGACATAGATACAGTACAGCTTCTTGCTCTCATCATCACCCTGATTGATCGGCTTTTGGTTGATGAAGGTGTCAATCGCCACGGCGGTCTTGCCGGTCTGGCGGTCACCAATGATCAACTCGCGCTGGCCGCGGCCAACGGGAACCAGGCTGTCCAGCGCCTTCAGGCCGGTCTGCATGGGTTCATGCACCGATTTGCGCGGGATGATACCCGGCGCCTTGACGTCCACCAGACGGCGTTCATCCGCCTCGATCGGGCCCTTGCCATCGATGGGATTGCCCAGGGCGTCGACAACGCGGCCCAGCAGGCCCTTGCCCACGGGTACGTCAACGATTTCACCGGTACGTTTTACTGTATCGCCTTCGGCAATGGCGGCGTCGGAACCGAAAATAACGACGCCGACGTTATCGCTTTCCAGGTTCAGGGCCATACCTTTGATACCGCCGGGGAATACCACCATTTCGCCGGCCTGTACCTGATCCAGACCGTAAACGCGGGCGATACCATCACCCACGGACAAAACTTGGCCAACCTCCGAGACTTCGGCTTCGGTGCCGAAGTTGGCGATCTGCTCTTTTAGGATGGCGGAAATTTCCGCGGCGCGCAGATCCATTACTCAACTCCCCTCATGGCAAATCTGAGATTTTGTATTTTCGTACGCAGTGAAGAATCGACCATGCGAGAGCCGACCTTGACGACAATGCCGCCCAGGATGCGTTCATCCACTGCAGTTTCAACTTGTACATCGGTTTTCATCGATGCGGCTAACTCGGCCTTGATTTTGGCCAATTGGTCATCGTTCAGGCTTTTGGCGGACGTAACCTCGGCCACCACTTCACCACGATGAGCCGCCAATAGTGTGTGGAAGGCGCGCACCATGTCGCGAAGCGCGAACAGGCGGCGGTTTTGCGCCACGACAGCAACAAAATTGCTGATCATCTCGGAGGCGCCAGCCTTTTCCAGTACGGCGGCAATGCCCTTGCCCTGGTCCTCGGCGGCAATTACCGGGCTACGCAGCAGGCGGCCCAGATCATCCGATCCCTCAATCATATTACCCAGATCGGAGGCGTCTGACGCCACCTGATCCAGCACACCGTTATCGCGCGCAAGTTCAAACAGGGCGGTGGCGTACCGTCCTGCGATGCCGGATACGACGCTTGCTTCGGCTGACACGTTCGCGGGGTCCTCTATGCGAAAAAATATCGCGGAAAGAAATCTGTTTACCAGGCGGACCTAGGTCACTGAATGATTATTGAATCATTGTGGCCTAAGTCCTTGAATTCATGTGCGGAAACTTGCGATAAATTGCCCCCCTCGAGAGCCTCACCGTAAGACGCGGCGTTTCGTAGCATAGCCTCTTCGTCCTGGCAAGCGGCCATGGAGCTTCAAGGGGCGCTTCAAGGTGTCGCAGCTAAAAATATAGTCTCAAATTATGCCTCGATTTCGTAGATCCGCGCGCTCTTCCTGGCTCAAGCCCAGCCGTTCGCCATATACTAGGTCGTTCCAATCACCCAGCCTGGGCCCTAGGCTGTCTATATCGCCGGGGGTGGTGGAAAGTTTCGGCAGGACATCGGGTACCACCACTTCGCCCAGCAAGGTGTGCTGAACACGGTGCAGCATGCCGCGGGCCTCGTAATGGGGATCGGCGAAGATATCCGCTATGGAATTAATCGCCGCACAGGGCACATCGCCGCTGGTGCAGCGCTCCACCACCTCCGCCATGGCAAACGCGGTGGTGAAACCGCTGACCACGCCGTCGATCAAGGCCCGGTCGCGGACCCGGTCGGCCGTCGTGGGATGGCTTTGCGCCAGATCGGGGCGGTCAAGGACATTGCTGGCCATGCGGGCCCAGATCTTGTCCGAGGTGCACGCAATGGCGACCCAGCCGCCGTCCCTGGTGGGAAAATGGCCATGCGGGCAGACGTTGCGGGTACCCAGGCCCTCCCGCCCGCGCACCGTGCCATGGCGGGCATAGGCGGGGGCGACCTCGTCCAGCACCCGGAAGATGCTTTCGTACAAGGCGACGTCGATGCTTTGCCCCTGGCCGGTCTGTTGCACCGAACGCAACGCCAGCAAGACGCCGATAGCGCCGAATAATCCCGATATATAATCTGCCAACGAGGTTGAGCCCGGCGTTACCGGCGCCTCACCCTCCATGCCCGCCAGATAGGTCAGGCCGCCGACTGCATGGGCGACGCGGGCAAAGCCGGGGCGGTTGCGGTAGGGGCCGTCCTGGCCATAGCCGCTGACCTGCAGCAGAACCAGCCCTGGATTGATGGTGCGCAGCACGTCATAACCCAGGCCCCATTTCGCCAGGGTGCCGGGCCGGAAATTCTCGCAGACCACGTCCGCCTCGCCGACCAGGCGTTTGAACAAAGCCGCGCCATCGGGGTCCTTCAGGTTCAGGGTGATGGAATGCTTGTTCCGCGCCTCGGATAGCCAGGTCAGCGTGCTATCGGAGATTTCCGTCGCGGTGCCGAATTGGCGCATGGGATCACCCGCGCCCGGCTGCTCCACCTTGATGACTTCGGCCCCAAACTCGGCCAGGATCGCAGCCGTAAACGGCGCGGCCAGAAATGTGGCCAGGTCCAGCACCCGGACGCCGTCCATTGGTTTGGGTGTGCTCATTTTAGGACGTCCGGGTTGATTATATTGACTGGCGCGCCGTTGGCGTAGGCCACGATCTGATCAAAAATGTCTGAGAACTGAATTTCATATTCATCAGAGGTGACATAGCCAATGTGCGGTGTGCAGATCACATTGTCCCTTTGAAACAGGGGATAGGCGGCATCCTGCACCGGCTCCTCCTCGTAGACATCGACGGCGGCCATGCCTGGGCGCCCCGCATCTAGGGCCGCCAATAAGGCACCTGGCGCAATTAAGGGTGCCCGCGAGGTATTGACCAACAGGGCGCTTGGTTTCATCCCGGCCAGATCGGCGGCGGTAACGATGCTGCGGGTCGAATCATATAGACGGATATGGAGCGAGAGCACATCGCAAGCCGCGAAAAAGGCTTCCCTGCTCTTGGGAACGTCATAGCCGTCCGCCCCGGCTCGTTCGCGGGAGCCCTCAGAGGCCCAGATCAGGATATTCATCCCGAAAGCCTTGCCGTATTCTGCCACCGCGCCGCCGATCCGACCATAGCCATAAATGCCCAGGGTCTTGCCTCTGAGGGTTTGGCCCACGCCGATCTGCCATTCGCCGGCGCGTAACGCCGCCATCTGCTGCGGGATCTTGCGCATGGCGGCCAGGATCAGCCCCCAGGTTAGCTCGGCCGTGGCAAAGGACGGCGTCCCCGCATGCTGATCGGACGAGACGATGATGCCTTGTTTGGTGCAGGTCTCCAAATCGATGTGAGGATAGACACTGCGCTGGCTGATCAGCTTCAGATTTGGCAGACGTTCCAACAGCGGCGTGCGGATCTTGGTCCGCTCCCGGATCAGCACCAGGGCTTCCGTATCGGCCAGACGCTCGGCCAGGGTGCCCACGTCCTGGACATGATCATTCCAGATCGTAATCGCGTGGCCATCCAGTTTGGAAAAACAGGGCAGGGTTCTAAGCGTATCGTGATAGTCGTCAAGAATGGTGATTTGCATGACGGCTCCGTATTTCCAGGAATTGTTCAGCGGGGGGAGAATAGCAAATCACAGCGCCAGGGCAATTTTGATAGGACCGTGCATATGACCGACGATCTTCGAACCCTTCGCACGTGGGCCGAGGCTGTGCCGAAAGTTGAATTGCACCTGCACCTTGAAGGCGCCATTCCTTTGCCGGCGTTGTGGCAATTGATGCAAAAATACGGTGGCGACCCAGATGTCGTGGTGGAGGCCGATTTGCGTCAACGCCTGACCTACAAGGACTTTCCTGATTTTATCGCCGTATGGATTTGGAAGAATGGCTTTATCCGCTCCTACGACGATTTCACCTTCATCGCCGAGGCGGTGGCGCGGGATCTGGCGCGGCAGAATATCCGCTATGCCGAGGTGTTTTTCTCGCCAACCCGCTTCGTGGCTCAGGGCTTGCAGCCCCAGGGGCTGGCCAGGGCGATCCGCAAGGGCTTGGACCGGGTGCCGGAAACAGAAGTCTGGCTGATCGCCGATCTGGTCCGTGATCACGGCCCGGAACAGGCAGTGCTGACCCTGGCGAAAATCCAGGGCGTACTGGATCAGGGCATCGTCGGCATTGGTATCGGCGGCTCGGAACACCTGTACCCGCCCGAGCCCTTCGCGCCGGTGTACGAGGCGGCCCGTGGCCTTGGCCTGCGGACGTCGGCCCATGCGGGTGAGGCGGCGGGGCCGGCCTCCGTACGCGGCGCGGTCGCGGCTTTGGAGGTGGACCGGATCGGCCATGGCATCGCCGCCCGTGATGATCCGGGCGTCATGGCGCTGCTGGCGGAGCGGCGGACGCCGATTGAATTATGCCCGCTGTCCAATGTCGCCACCGGTTCGCTGGCCCGGATAGAAGACCACCCGGTACGACAATTCAGGGATGCCGGTCTGATGCTGACCGTCAACACCGACGATCCGGGCATGTTCCACAACTCCATGGCCGAAGAGTTCGTGGTGCTGCATGAGGTCTTTGGCTTCAGCCGGGATGAGATCAAGACGTTCATCCTGAACGGTATTGAGGCTTCGTGGCAGGCCCCGGACCGGAAAGCAGTCATGATGCAGGCGTTTCAGGACGATCTAGCCTGGCGGGCGTAATCCTCTGTCATTGCCGGGCTTGACCCGGCAATCCATGTCGCTATCACGCTTGTTATTATCGGCAGAACCACTGGATGCCCGGATCAAGTCCGGGTATGACGGTTCAGAGAAGCTTAGCTCCACAGGCCGCGACGGCGGCCTGGCACCCCTGCGCTGCCCTCGCGGAGCGGTGCGCCTAGCGCACAAGCGTGAGCGATAAAGATCTAGAACGCAATAACGTTGCGGGCGACTTCGCCGGTTTTCAGCTGGTCCATGGCGTCATTGATTTCTTCCAGCTTGATCCGGCCGGAGATCATTTCGTCCAGCTTCAGATCGCCGCGCAGATAGAATTCTACCAGGCGGGGCATATCAACCCGAAAATGGTTCGAACCCATGGAAGACCCCTGGATTTTCTTTTCCCGCAAAAAGTCCGGCCCGTGCAGCTCAACATTGGTGCCAACCGGCACCATGCCGATGATCGTCGCCGTGCCGCCCCGGCGCAGCGCTCTGAAAGACTGCTCCGCCGTCAGTTTCAGGCCGACTGCTTCAAACGAATATTCCACGCCGCCATCGGTCAGCGAGCGGATCTGCTTGACCGCGTCGCCATCGGCTGGGTTGACCACATCCGTGGCGCCGAATTCCTTGGCCAAGTTCAGTTTCGAACCCACCATGTCGACGGCGATGATCTGACCCGCTCCGGCAATCTTGGCGCCGTTGATGGCGGATAGCCCGATGCCGCCGCAGCCGAACACGGCCACGGTCGAGCCCGGCTCGACTTTAGCTGTATGGAACACCGCGCCGACGCCGGTCATGACGCCGCAGCCGATCAGAGCAGCCCGGTCCAGGGGCATGTCCTCGCGGACCTTCACGACGGAATGTTCGTGGGTCAGAATATATTCCGAGTACGAAGATAGATTGGCGAACTGGCCGACCACTTCGCCGTTCTGGCTGAGGCGCTGCTGGCCATCCCTGGCGCGTTGCACCATGGGGCTTTCACACAGCGTCATCCGGCCGGTCAGGCAGAATTCACATTCGCCGCAGAACGTGGACAGGCAGGTGATGACATGATCGCCCTTCTTCACATAGGTGACGTCCTCGCCTACTTCCTCGACCACGCCAGCGCTCTCATGGCCCAGCACGCAGGGGCAGGGGATGGGATACAGCCCCTCGATGAAATGCAGATCACTGTGGCAGACGCCGGCGAAGACGGTGCGGATAAGAACCTCGCGCCGGGCCGGTTTGTCGATCTCGATTTCCTCGATGGTCAAGGGCTCGTGCGCCGCCCGCATCACCGCAGCTTTCGCTTTCATTGTGTACTCCTCCCAAATTAGAAACGTGTTGGCCCGACTGTATCCCGGACCGAGGCGCAAGTGCCAGTGCTATTCGATGGCCGGTGATATCGGTGAAAGCAGCCAGGCGGTTTGGTGGTTGAGGCGCCGGGAACATGACCCTTTTTTCTTCAAAAAGGGACCGTATCCCCACCTGGCAATGTTCGTTCGGAACGATAGGCTTGGTGAAAATTGGCAATAATTAAGTAAGGTGCCCTTAGAACTCCCCTAGAACTCCCTGAAGCTCCGGAACTCCACGGAACTCCATCGACAATGGCGCTGATAGGCTCTGGCCGTGAGTGTTCTTATCCGCCCCGCCGGCCAACGAAAAATTCGTAGCTATAGCTGTCGCCAAACTGGCGCTGCATCGGGCAGGGTGAAATGCCCAACCAGATCATGGCCATGGTCACGGAACATGTTGGCGGTGGTTTTCACATCCGTCATGGCCGGGTATTCATCGGCAAAGAAGGCTGTGGCCTCGGCGGGACGTTCGGCCTCGGGCCGTAACCACACCAGTTCCGTCGCGGCGAGATACCCGCCCGGTTTTTTTAATGGCCACCAGGCCTCCAGCGCCTGGGCGAAGCCCATGATATAGGCCGAACCCTCGGCCCAGATCAGATCGAATGTATTTTCCGCAAAGGCCAGGGCGTTCATATCTCCCGCCAGGGCCTCCACCTGTTCCATGACCTCGGCCGCCTCGATGCAAGTCTTCAGCTGGTCCAGATACTCCGCAGGAAAATCGACGGCGGTGACATAACTGTCTAGTTCCTGGGCCAGTGCCAGGGTCTGCATGCCCGGACCACAGCCAATATCCAGAACACGGGGATTTTCGGGCAGGTCACCGCACAGGGAAAGCGCCCGGCTCGTGCTGTCCCTATTGCCTGGCCCTTGCCTGGGCAGGCCGCGCTGCACGTCCAGAAATACGTCCCAAAGGCGCGCGTTCTCTTCCATCCAAAATCCTCCTCCACCATCACCATATTTCACAACGAAATAGACGCGTCAGGCGCGCACATTTTGAGCTTTGGCAATTTGACGGGCAAGGCACTGAAAAAGACGAGGGTTGGCTCAGGGTGCCGCCGGAACTCCTCGGAACGCGGGCATATTTTAGTAGAAGCAAACCGTCAGGCCAACGAAAGCAAGGATGAGGTGCAATCTCGACCAGAGAACGTCCCCCCTGATCCTATTCAAACGTGGAAAACGGGTGGGGTGCGCGTCCTTGCCTTCCTTTCTTGCCATATTGTTTTTTCTGCCATCAATTTCACTCACGTTTGAAATCATGTCCCGGTATTTCCCGCGTACATTGATATGCATGCGGCTGCGCTCATAATGTTTGAGGCTCATGACAAGGCCGTACAGATTGATAATGACTATGAAAACGCCAATTAGGCCGTTGTGATCGTTCGAAATCGCCGCTGATGCGATGAAGGCCAAAAGGGCCGCCGATACCGCCACGATCATGTTCGTTGCTTAAGACTGGAGGGTCTCGTGGTGGCGGGCGTTGCGGCCCTGTTCCTCATACATCGAAAGCCAAAATTCGATTTTGTCATCAGCCATGATTCAAGCCACTCCTCCGACGATAGGTACCGCCGATGCCTTCATATTGAATCGAAGTTACTGACACTTACGAAATTAGGTAATTTCGATGTCTTCTCTATGGCTACTCCGCAGCCTCGGCCAATGCAGGCGGTTTCGAGGCGCCCATCCATTTCTGGAAGACCGGCGTGGTTGGCGGCTCCAACGTTGTGTCGGCTTTGCAGCGGGCTTTCAATTCCTCCACCGTGCCGCCGAAATCGAATAGCTCCACATCACCGCGTTCCGCCGCCATGCGCCGGCGTAGATCGTCGGTGCCGCGCTGGTCGATGCCGTAGTCAGCGCCCAGCATGACGCCATAGCGCTTGGCGCCCTCGACGGTGATCAGGCCGCGCTGGGCATCCAACGCGACTTGTGCGGGGTCGCGCTGCAGCGGATCACCCCAGCCGCCGCCGCCCCAGGTGTTGAAATAGAGGATATCGCCGGCCTCGACCCTGATACGGTCACATTTGGATTCCATCCATTCCTCGCTGCCATCGGCGCGGACCATGAGTTTGTTGCTGCGCGCGCCAGGGTGGCCGCCGTTTACGCCCCAGGGGTGCGTCAGCCAGCGGTCGTCGTGGATCGAGATATTGCCCGGTTCCAGAAATTGATAGCCCATGGAGAGGCCGTTGCCGCCCCGGTGCAGGCCCGGCCCGCCGCTATCGGCGATAGTCTCGTACTGCACGATGCGCAGGGGGAAATACGCCTCTAGGAATTCGTTGGGCACGTTGGTAAACGCCGGCCACAGGGAATGGCCGTCGGCGCCGTCACCGGCAGGCCGGCCCGGTATACCGCCAAAGCCGATCTGGTAAAGCTGGTACCACTCACCGTTTTTGTCATAGCCCGAATACATGAAATGGGGGCTGTCTGAGAAACCGGCGGCGCAGAGCGCGTCCGGCGAACCCTGGCCCAGCAATCCACTCATGATATCGAATATCCGACCCAGCAGATGGGTGCGACAGCTCAACGCCGCCGGGCGGATGGGTTTCAGTATGGTGCCGCGCGGGATGCGCACCTTGACCAGATCATAGAAGCCGTCGTTGAACAGGATCTGCGGATCGAACAGATTGATGAAAAAGGCGCCGAGGAACATCTTGAACATCTCCTCGTTCAACAGGAAGTTCACGGAACTGATGGATTGCGGGTCCGTGCCTTCGAAATCAAAGATCGCGGTGTCGCCTTCCCGCCACAGGGTGCAGGCGATTTTGTACGGGCCCATGCCGACGCCATCGTCGTCGATATAGTCCTCGAAATACTGTTTTGTCTCGGGAATCACCTGTTTCAGGATGGCGCCCATGGCACGCTTGTTCCGCTCCAGCATTTCGTCCATGGCGGTGACAAATTCATCGACGCCGAAACGTTCGCAGTTCTCCACCACGCGGCGCTCGGCCATGCGCAGGGCGGCGATAATGGCGTTGAAGTCGGAGCGGTTCCACTCCGGCAAACGGCAGTTCCGCAGGATAAGCTCCAGAATTTCCTCNTTCAATTGGCCCTTGCGGTAGATCTTGATGGGCGGGATCTGCACGCCCTCCTCGAACAGTTGTGCAGCATCGGTAGGCAGGCTGCCCGGCACCTTGCCGCCGATGTCCGTCATATGGCCGAACATGGCGCCCCAAGCGACGATGCGGCCGTCGATATAGATTGGCATCATGGTCAGCCAGTCATTCAGGTGGCTGATGGCGCCGTTGCAGAAATAGGGATCGTTGGTCAGAAAGACATCGCCTTCCTCAATGGTGCCGTCGTAACCAGCCTGGAAACCATGGAAGAAGGAGCCGAACTGTCCCACGACCATCTTGCCGTCCTGATTGGCGATCATGGGAAAGGCGTCGTGCTGTTCGCGGATGCCCGGCGACATAGCGGTGCGGAACAAAACCGCGTCCATCTCATCGCGGGCATTGCGCAAGGCGTTCTCGACGATATCCAGGGTGATCGGATCCAGATCCNCCTTCCGGAACGGCGTCGTGTTGGTTTGGATAATTTGTGCTGGCATTGCCTTGTCCCCTAAATCGAACCTTTAGCCGACTGGCCGGATCAGAATATTGCCCACAGCGTCGGTCTCGCCTTCGTGGCCCGGCCGAATCAGTGTGGTGGAATCCATCTCGGTCACGATGGCCGGGCCGGGAATACGGTTGCCTGCCCGTAGCAGGGCGCGGTCGTAGATCTCGGCTGGCTGGTCCTTGCCCTCCACATAAACACTGGTGTCCATATAGGCTGCCGCTGACGGGTCACTGCTGCCCGTGGGTAGAACTTCCGCCTGGGCCGAGCTTTCCTGCCCCTGCACCAAGGCACGCAGGTTATACAGCTCGTGGCCGGTTTCCAGCGCGAAGGTGAACATCTGCTCGTGCATGGCGTTGAAGCGCTTGCCGGCCTCCGACATGCCGCCGGCGCCGAATTCCTCGGGTGTCATATCCACAGTCAGCTGCATAGCTTGGCCCGCAAAGCGCAGGTCGATCTGATACAGCGTGGTTTGATCCGCGCGTGGCACACCTTCGTGGTCCAGAGTGCCGGCGGCGGTTTCCGCCAGCTCTTCCAGTATGCCGCGGACCTCGCCATCGGAGGTGTCTTCAAACTTGCGCACAAACGTACGCGAGGCCTCGTCGCGCACCCGCGTGGTGGCATCGCCATAGGCGCACAGCACACCCGGCCCTGGCGGGATCATCACCGGCCAGCTACCCATCAGCTTGCCCAGGGCATTGGCATGCAGCGGCCCCGCGCCGCCGAAACCGACTAGGGCGAAATCACGCGGATCATAGCCCTGTTCGACCGAGACCAGGCGTAGGGCGCCGAACATGTTCTCGTTGACGATATTGACGATACCTTCGGCGGTTTCCTTGATGCCGAGGCCCATGGCCTGGGCCACCTTGCCCATGGCGTGTTCCGATGCCGCGTAGTCAAGCTGCATGTCGCCGCCCAGCTTGGCGCCGGATGGTAGATAGCCCAGCACCACGTTGGCGTCGGTCACGGTGGGTTCCTCGCCACCCTTGCCATAGGCCGCCGGTCCCGGCTCCGCGCCCGCGCTTTGCGGGCCAACACGGAGCGCCTTGGTCAATTCGGGTACATAGGCGATGGAGCCGCCGCCTGCGCCAACCGTGCGCACATCGATAGAGGAAGCGCGCACGGTCACGTCCGCCACGCGGGTTTCCCGCCGGGTCCGCGCCACGCCGTCTTCGATCAAGGCAACGTCCGTGGAAGTCCCCCCCATGTCGAAAGTCAACAGGTTCTCGAAGCCGGCTTGTTTGGCGATCCAGATGGCGCCCGTAACACCGCCCGCGGGCCCGCTCATCAACAAATTCACCGGCGCTTCCTTAGCCGCGTCGGCCGAGGCTAGGCCGCCGTCGGAACGTAGGATATGCAACTGTACCCCGTTCATGCGGCTGTTTAGCTCGGCCTCCAGGCTCTCGATATACTTCGAGACCACGGGTCGGATATAGGAATTGACCACGGTCGTCTCCGCCCGTTCGTACTCATACATCTCCGGGATCACTTCGGATGAGATGGAGATGGGAATGCCCGGCATGACCTGTTCGGCGATAGCGCGGATGCGTTGTTCGTGTTCGCCGTTGGCATAGGCATTGACGAGAGAGACGGTCAGGGCCTCGACCCCGCTGCCTTTCAGCCTGTCGATGGCATCCGCCATTGCCGCTTCATCCAGGGGCTCTACGATTTCACCCAGGGCGCTCATGCGTTCATTGGCCTCGATGGTAAGCTCCAGCGGTGCCAGAGGGTCGCGCTTGTTGAAGATGACCCAACCGCCCAGGCCGCCAGGCACATACGAGCGCGCGATCTGCAGGACTTGCTTGTAGCCCTTGGTGGTGATCAGGCCGACCAAGGCGCCGTTGCCGGTCAGGACGGTGTTGGTCGCAACGGTGGTGCCGTGCATCACAGCGCCGATGGCGGCAGGCTCTATACCGGCCTCGCGGCAGATTTTCTCAATACCGTTCAGAACGCCACGGGAGGAATCATCCGGGGTCGAGGGCACTTTGGCGGTGAAGGCATGGCCGCTGCCTTCATCGATCAACAGTAGATCCGTGAAGGTGCCGCCCNCATCCACGCCCAGGCGGTAGCCGCCATCGCTTGCCGCGCGCCGGGGCGTGGGCTTGCTGAGTATCCTGGGCGCCGGCGGTACGCTGGTCGGCGCGCTGGTCTCGGTGGGTGTTTGCCTGCGAGCTTGCGGCGCTGGCGCATAATCCGGCGTGCCGGGTTGAGTATTGGGCGGCGCGACTCGCGGCGGAGCAATGGTTGGTGTCGGCGCAATAGTTGGCGGTGGCGCGATCGTTGGTGGTTGCGATATCCGGGCCGAGGCTGATGTCCGTTGCCTATTGCCTTCGCTGCCTGCCTGGCTGCCGGGCGCGCGTAGCTTGTCTTCCAGCTGTCCCATATCCTGTTTCAGGTCCGAAAGCTGCTCGGTGAACCAATCGCTTGGTCCCTTGCCGTCCTGTGCCATCTGGCATCCCTTTGTTGTATGCGAACAGGTGCCCCATCCACCTGGAATTTGGCGATCAGTCTAATACGAGAATGCGGCTTGGGTACAGGCCCGCGCGATGCTAAATCATGGTTTCCGAAAACAAATCACGGGCGCGGCGCACATGTTGGGACGGTTTGATATCGAGGGCGATGCCGAACGGGCCTTCGCGGTGTTGCAGGGAGGCGGTATTGCCATTTTGCCCATGGACGTGGGCTATTCCTTGATTGGCGGTTCGGAAGTGGCGCTGGCAANAATCTTCGAGACCAAGGGCCGNACCGCCTCCAAACTAAACGCCATGGTTGGCAATGATGAAATCCACCAGGCCATTCACCGCATTGACCAGCGGGCCCAGGAAGTGGTGCAGGCGATCACCAAGGATGCGGGCCTGCCCCTGGGCGTGATCGCGCCGTGTGACCCCTCGCATCCGTTGTTGCGGGTGTTGAGCCTGGATGGCAGCTCCAAGGACGGCACCATCGCCTTGTTGATGAACGCCGGGCCTTTTCACGAAGCGATCAGCCGGCTAAGCCTGACGGCGGGGCATCCGCTGTTCGGCTCCTCCGCCAACCGCTCGCTGCAAGGCACCAAGTTCCGGGTCGAGGATATGGAGCCGGAGATCACAGCCATCGCAGACGTCATCATCGACTACGGCTTGCGCAAGTATCACCCTTACAAGGCCTCATCCACCTTGTTGGACGTGGTGAACATGGAAGTCGTGCGCTATGGCGCCTGTTTCGAGTCGATCGACGATATCTTGCGCCGCCGTTTCGATATCACCCTGCCACCGCCACCCGCTTAACTGTTCACTAGGGACACCACGTTGGTGGCGAAATCCTCCATGCGGTCCAGCATAGCGTTCAGGTCCAACGCGGTCAGGTTGATGATCATCGAGGTGGTGCCGATCTCGGCGAAATCGCGGATATCGCCGGCGCGCTGCTCGGCTGTGCCGGTGAAGATCAAACGTCCGCCGTCCTGGT
>PCBT01000027.1 GCA_002731375.1 Rhodospirillaceae bacterium
ACTGCGGGCGCAAATCGCCACATTGGCGCCTTCCATGGCCAGCCGGTTCGCGACGGCCCGGCCAATGCCCCGGCTGCCACCGGTGACGATGGCCTTTTTGCCCTTTAGTCCTAAATTCATGTGGTGTCTGTTCCTGTTGTCAAAATATGCGTTGAATCCAGTATGCCGATACTAAAGCATTTCCGGGTCGAGCAATATCTTGCATTGGTGTGAGGGCGTTTTCAAATCTTCGAAAGCTGCAGAGAAGGCGTCGAAGCCGACCACGTCCGTTACCATGGCGCCGCCGTCGATGCGGCCCCTGTCCAGCATCTCCAGGGCCAGCTCGAAATCCCGCCGTTCGTACATATAGACGTATTGAACGGACAATTCCTTAGTGATCGCCTTAACTGGCATGATGCTATCGGGCCGCATGCAGACGCCCGCCACCACCATGCGGCCGTTCATGGGCGCATAGTCCATGGCCAGTTGCTGGCTGCCTGGCACTCCGACACAATCGAACACTACGTCAGGGCGGCTGCCGGCGATCTGTTTATATCGGCCAATGACGTTCTCGGTGCTGGCATCTATGCTGTCCGTCGCACCCATGGCGTCTGCCTTGTCCATACGGCCCGCCAGCAGATCGGAGATCACCACATGGCGGGCGCCAAAGAACCGGCACCATAGTGACACCGCCAGACCTATGGGCCCGGCTCCGACAATCAACACTGCTTCTCCCGGTCGCAGCCGCGCCGCCCGTACCGCATGCAGGCCGACCGCCAATGGCTCCACCAATGCCCCGGCCTGATAGTTGACGCCGCTAGGCAGTGCTAGGGCTTCAGCGCCGCCAACCCGGACATAATCGGCATAGGCGCCGCCCAACTGCCCCAGGCCGCCAAAGATGGCGTCGCGGCAGCGGTGGCCGCGTCCGTCCAGGCATTCCAGGCAATGGCCGCAGGCGATGTAGGGCAGGGCGCAAATGCGGTCGCCCTCGTGCCAGCCGCCCGGCGCCTGGGCGCCGACCTCGACCACCTCGCCGCAAAATTCATGTCCCATGATGGCGCCTGTTTCCAGCGGCGCCATTCCGCCCGAGCGGTCGGATACGGCGGAAAGATGCAGGTCGGTGCCGCAGATGCCGCAATTCTTTACTTTGACCAGCAGATCCGTGGGCAGTGGCTTTGGCGTCTCGACATCCCTAATGACCAGAGGCTGGCCCGGTGCCTCGAATAAAGCAGCACGCATTTCATCTCTTTCCGGCTATACCATGTTGAGGCTATTGTCCAAGCGCCCGAGCCTGAACGCAAGATGGAATAAATGAGCAAAGTTTTAGACCCCGCCGATTACCCCACCGGTTTCGCTGATGTTGATGCGCTGGAGGAATTCATGACCCGGCCGTCCCAGGTCTTGATCGATGATATGGCCAGGCTGGATGGCGACATCATGGTCCTGGGCGTCGGCGGCAAGATGGGCCCGACTTTGGCGCGTCTGGCCAAACGCGCCGCGCCGGACAAGCGCGTCATTGGCGTCGCCCGTTTTTCCAAGCCTGGCGTGGCCGAGGATCTACAACGTCACGGCATCGAGACCATCACCTGTGATTTACTGGACCGGGAAACGGTC
This sequence comes from Rhodospirillaceae bacterium, assembly GCA_002731375.1. Lineage (GTDB taxonomy): Bacteria > Pseudomonadota > Alphaproteobacteria. Next base: position 1,594 of record PCBT01000027.1, read on the forward strand.
GCCGCCCTGCCTGACATTGCCAATATTGTCTTCATGGCGGGGCGCAAGTTTGGCTCGACGGGGGCCGAGGAGCTGACCTGGGTCATGAATGTGCATGTCCCGGCCATCGTGGCGGAGCGGTTTTGCAAGGCGCGGATCGTTAGCTTCTCCACCGCCTGTGTCTATCCCTTTGTCTCGATCAACTCCCAAGGCGCCGGAGAGGATATGGCGGCCACGCCGCCGCCGGGGGAATATGCGAACTCCTGCGTGGGTAGGGAGCGGATGTTTGAATATTTCTCCAACCTTCATGACACGCCGGGCTGCAGCATCCGGCTCAGCTATGCCATCGATATGCGCTACGGTGTGCTTTATGACGTGGCGGCCAAGGTCTGGGCCGGCGAGGAAATTGATCTGGCCATGGGGCATGCCAATGTCATTTGGCAGGGTGATGCCAATGCCCAGGTGCTGCGCGCTCTGCACCATTGCACGATGCCGCCCAGTCCACTGAATGTTACCGGACCGGAAGTGGTCGCGGTCTCGTGGCTGGCCCAGGAATTTGGTAAACGCTTTGGCCTGGAAGTCAAGCTGACGGGGGAGCCGGCACAGGAAGCCTGGTTGATCAATACGGCCCGCGCTGAGAAACTATTCGGCTATCCCATGGTGTCATTGCACAGCATGGTCGATTGGGTTGCTGATTGGGTGGAGCGGGACGGCGTCAGTTTGGGTAAACCGACACATTTCGAAGTGCGTGATGGTAACTATTGATAGCTTGAACTGGCGCGGCCTGACGTCATCGGATGTTGATGATGCTGTCGCTCTAAATGCCGAGGCGGGCTGGAATCAAATCAGCGATGATTGGCGCTTTATGCTGGATCAGGGCGAGGGTGCCGGGGTCTTGGATGGCGGAGATCTGATCGCTTCCTCCATGTTATTGCCACAAGGGGACCGCTTCGCCTGGATCGCCATGATCCTGGTTACCGCCGAATGGCAGCGCAAGGGACTGGCTTCACAGCTGATGCGCCGCTGTATCGCAGGGGCCGAGGCGTTGAATTTGATCGCAGGTCTGGATGCGACCGAGGCGGGCCGTCAGGCCTATATGCCCCTGGGCTTTAACGACATCTATCCGCTGACCCGCTGGCAGGCCGACGGCCCAAAAGCAACATTGTACGGTAATGTCAGGCCTATGCTGGCCTCGGACCTGGAAGCGGTTGCAGAAAGGGATGTGGTCATTTCCGGCGCCCCGCGGCTTGGTTTGCTAAGCCATCTGCATGGCCGTTGTCCTGAACGGGCCTTCGTCTTGGAACGGGACGGCGCCCTGCAAGGTTTCGTGCTGGCCAGGAATGGCCGCCTGGCGACGCAAATTGGCCCGCTGTCGGCGGACAACGGCGCCACTGCCCTAGCCCTGCTGCAAGCTGCTCTGGCCAACCAAACGGGTAAGGTATTTCTGGATGCTGCCGACCATCATGCGGGCTTGGCGGACTGGCTGGCGGATGCGGGCTTCATCAAGCAGCGTGGTTACATGCGCATGCTACTTGGCCCGAACGAGCCCATCGACGATCCCAACCAGGTTTACCTGATCGCCGGGCCGGAGCTGGGATAGACAAGAAAAAACCGCACCCAGGCGCGCTGCCGGGTGCGGTTTTGGTCTTGCAGTAACTTAACCGCCGAACTTCACCGACATGTCCAGGAAGTCGTTGCGGTAAGCGCCTTTGATATCGAAAGGCGTCTTCAGTTTGAAATAGGCTTCGATCAGCTTGTAGTCCGCATCCATGCGGGCGGGATCGAAATAGCCGATCGCGCCGTCGCGGGAACTATCCGCATCCATCAATTCCTTGACCAATGCCCAGTTCGCCAGGGAAGAGCCGCGCTTTAGGCCGCTGTTGGCATCCATCAGGGCGGTGATGCAGGGATCGGCGTTCTTGGCGCAGGCGGCATAGGCCTTCTGCGTCACCTTAACGAAGTTCTTCACAACACCGGGATTTTCTTTCAGATACTTGCCGTTGGCGATAACCGAATTGCCGTAAGGATTGACGCCGATGGTCTTGCCGGCGACGAAGCCCATGTCATCGCCAAAGACTTTCTGGAAGATGAAGTGGATGTTGTAGAACGAGGTGGTCACGGCGATAGAATCGGATTTCAACGCGGCAATTTTTGCGTTCGGCTTCACATTCACCCAAGTGACCGAGTCCGTCGCCATGCCGGCGGCCTTGGCGAAGGCGGGCCACATCTGACGTGCCGCATCCCACGGCGGGTTGCCGATTTTCTTGCCGGCAAAATCCTTGATGCCCTTGATGCCGGAGCTTTTTTTCCAATAAAAACCATAGGGTGAGTTGGCATAGATATTGAAGACAGCGACCAGGTCGGCACCCTTGCCCTTGTTGACCAGTGCGGTGCCCAGATCGGCGATGCCAAGTTGGTTTTTGCCGATGCCAACGCGTTGCGATGAAAGGGTGGAGCCCTTGCCCTGTTCGATGGTCAGGTCAATGCCGGCATCGGCATACCAGCCCTGGGCCTTGGCCCAATAAACCGGCGCATGATCGCCGCCCGCGACCCAATTCAGGATGAAGCTAAGTTTTTCCGCCGCTTGCGCGGAACTTCCCATTAATACGAGGCCAAAGAGGGCCCCGAGGATGAGTTTCGTGATTTTCATGTTTCTTCTCCCCGTTACGTTTAGTTTTAGCCGTCAGCATCTACGTCTTGCTAAACTGGCGAAAATTCGATAGGCCTTGTAACCAGTTGGTTACCAGGAGAATAGGTTGACCCCATGGCCTCTGTCAACGCACCGGCGGTAAAGAATAAGCGGGACCCGCAGGCGGCCAANGAGCGCATTTTGCNGGCNGCTNTGGCGGAATTTTCNGAGAAAGGCCTCGGTGGTGCCCGNGTGGACCATATCGCGCACAGAGCTGGCGCCAACAAGCGCATGCTNTACCATTATTTCGGTAACAAGGATGATCTGTTTCTGGCCGTCCTGGANTTTGCCTATAGCGAAATTCGTAGTGCCGAGCTGGANCTTAATCTNGATNATTTGTCGCCTGAGGAAGGGATGCGCCGCCTCGTCGCCTTCACNTTCGANTATTTCATCANGGCGCCGTATTTCATTAATTTGCTNAACAGTGAAAACCTNCANCNGGCNCGGCATGTGCGCCGCAGCCAGGCTATTTTGGACATGCACGGCCCGGTNATTGGTCTGATTACNGATGTCTTGAATAGGGGCGTTNCTGATGGTGTNTTCCGGCCGGATGCAGATCCGGTGCAGGTGTTCATCACCAACGCCTCNGTCGCTTANTTTTANTTCTCTAATATCCATACGCTTTCGACCATCATTGANCGCGACCTCTCCTCAGACGNGGAATTGGCGGCGCGCCGGGCCCATGTTATCGATGTTGTGATGGGNTATCTGCGGCCACTTGACCAGCCTGGCNAGGTGAGTTAAGTAACNAATTAGTTACTTNAAGGAAAACGAAATGGCCTTNNATCGTGAGGAATTACCGNGGGANATTCTGACGCAACTNCGACAGGGCGTCGTCATTCCAGCCCATCCCCTTGCTTTGACAGAGGCCCGCCAACTCGACNAACGCCATCAGCGCGCTTTAACCCGTTATTACNTGGATGCGGGTGCGGGTGGCNTGGCGGTNGGTGTCCATACGACGCAGTTCGAAATTCGCGATGTGGGCCTGTTCGAGCCGGTCTTGCGTCTGGCGGCCGAAACAGCAGCGGCCTGGGCAGGCGGCACACTAATCATGATCGCGGGTCTGGTCGGCTCCACCCAGCAGGCGTTGGCCGAGGCCGATATCGCATTGGGACTGGGTTATCATGCGGGCCTGTTGAGCTTGGCGGCCCACAAAGGCGCGGATGAGGACGCCTTGATCGCCCATTGCGAGGCGGTGGCGGGGCGTATCCCGCTGATTGGTTTTTATTTGCAGCCCGCAGTTGGCGGCATCGTTCTTTCAGCTGAATTCTGGCGCCGCTTTGCCGCCATCGATAATGTAATCGCCATCAAGGTCGCGCCGTTCAACCGCTACCGCACACTTGATGTGGTGCGCGGCGTGGTCGCGGCCGAGGCCGAAGACCGCATCAGCCTGTATACGGGCAACGATGACCATATCCTGATGGATCTGATCACACCGTTCGCGGTACGCCGGGGTGATGAAACAGTCGTGGTCCGCTTTCGTGGTGGATTGTTGGGGCACTGGAGCGTCTGGGTCAAACCGGCGGTGGAGTACCTAGCGCAGGCCCATGCCGCCGTGGTGGCTGGAGAGGTCGATGTGGAGCTACTGCAACTGGACAGCCAGATCACCGATGCCAACAGTGTCTTGTTCGACGTGGTCAATGATTTCGNTGGCTGCATCGCCGGTTGTCACGAAGTGCTGCGCCGCCAGGGCCTGTTGCAAGGCAATTGGTGCCTGAACCCCGATGAAGCCATGAGTCCCGGCCAGGCCGAAGAACTGGACCGCGTCATGGCCGATTATCCGCATCTGTGCGACGACGAATTCGTGGCAGCCAATCTGCTGCGATGGCTCGACTGACATGGAGACCCCAATAAAAGACGGCCGAGAAAAACTACGTAAATGGGTGTTAATCATTGTCATGCACCTGTTAGCCGTGCTGGCCTGGCAAGCCTGGATCACTCTGGGTGAGGTCGAGCCCTACATCATGCCTGCGCCTCTGGATACCTTTGCGACCTTGCTGGAGTTCAAGGAATACCGCTGGGTTCATAACACTATGATCACCGCCGCCTCCGTATTTGGCGGCTTTTGGCTGGCGGTTGTTGTTGGCATCACCCTGGCCGTCCTATTTTCCTGGTCGCGCTGGCTGAACGATGCCCTGATGCCCCTGATCGTGTCCCTGAACATGATCCCCAAGGTCGCCCTGGGGCCGATCTTCATTGTCTGGTTCTCCTATGGTCTAGGACCGAATATCCTGATCGCTTTCTCAATCTGTTTCCTACCCATCCTGATCACCACGACCCGTGGCCTGGGCGAAGTAGAGCCCGAATTGATTGACTTGGTGCGCACTCTGCGTGCCTCGCGCTGGCAGATCTTCACCAAGATTCAGTTGCCCGGCGCCCTGCCGTTTATCTTTTCCGGCATGAAGGTGGCCGTGGTGTTGGCCGTGGCGGGCGCCATCGTGGGTGAATTCATCGCCTCGGAAGAAGGCCTGGGCTATCTTATGATGCAGGTCCAGGTCACCCTAGACACGGCAGGTATGTTCATGGCCGTGCTGATGATTACCGCAGTCGGCGTCACTCTGTATGCCATAGTTTTGCTGCTGGAGCGCCTGCTGGTCGTCTCCGATGCCCGGATGGAATAGATGGCGCAATCTTCGTTTATTAGCCTGGAAGGCGTACGCAAGGTTTATAGGGGCCCAAAAGAGGACTTTCTGGCGGTCTCGGATGTGACATTCGATGTCCATGCAGGCGAGTTGGTCAGCATGGTGGGGCCGTCTGGCTGCGGCAAGACAACTGTGTTGAAAATTCTGGCCGGTCTGCATTCCCACGAAGAAGGCACCGTGCGCATCGGCAGCGAGCACGCCAGCTTTGATCCGGCCAGGGATATCGGCATGGTCTTTCAACAACCATTGTTGTTGAAATGGCGTCGGGTCATGGACAACGTGCTGTTGCCGTCGGAAATTCTAGGAATTCCAATGACGGAGGCGCGGGAGCGCGCCGGATATCTTTTGGAAATGGTGGGCCTAACCGGTTTTGAGCAAAGCTACCCTTACGAATTATCCGGCGGCATGCAGCAACGCGCCGCCATTGCCAGGGCCCTGGTGCATGATCCGAAATTGATCCTGATGGATGAACCCTTCGGGGCGCTGGATGCCCTGACCCGGGAAAAAATGAATCTGGAGCTGCTGCGCATCTGGGGGGAGAGCGGCAAGACTATTGTCTTTGTCACTCACGGCATCCAAGAGGCAGTCTTTCTGGGCAACCGCGTGGTCGTCCTGACCGCCGGCCCGGCGCGCATGGCGGACAATTTTCTGGTCGATCTCCCTTATCCGCGTGGCCTTGATTTGAAAACAACAGAAGCTTTCGGCGACTACACTCGACGGATCTACAAACTCTTAGGAATGGAATAAGCATGAGCGAGAAACGCCTCGGCATTATCATGAACGGCGTCACCGGGCGGATGGGCAAGAACCAGCATCTAATCCGTTCGATCCTGGAAATCATGGAGGCCGGCGGCCTTGAACTCGCCGATGGCACCCGCGTGATGCCGGATCCGATCCTGGTTGGCCGGGATGCGAGCCGGGTCGGAGCCTTGGCGCGTGCGCACGGTTTGAGCCGCTGGACCAACGACCTGGATGCCGCCATTGCTAATCATGAAGACACCCTATTCTTTGATGCCGCCACCACCCGAGCCCGCGCCAGTCTGTTGACCAAGGCGATCGAGGCAGGCAAGGATATCTATTGCGAGAAACCCACCGCCGATAGTCTGGTGGATGCCTATGGCGTCTATCAAAAGGCCAAGGCGGCTGGCATCAAGCACGGCGTGGTTCAGGACAAGTTGTTCCTGCCTGGTATCCGCAAATTGAAATACCTGATCGAGGCTGGCTTCTTTGGCCGCATACTCTCGGTCCGTGGTGAATTCGGCTATTGGGTGTTTGAGGGCGATTTGCAACCCGCGCAACGGCCATCGTGGAATTACCGCAAAGATGAAGGCGGCGGCATCATCCTCGATATGCTGTGCCATTGGCGCTATCTGCTGGACAATACCTTTGGCGATGTCAAATCCATTAGCTGCCTGGGCGCGACCCACATTCCCACCCGCTGGGATGAAAACAACCAACCCTACCAGCCCGATACCGATGATGCGGCTTATGCCACGTTCCAGCTAGACGGCGACATTATCGTGCAGTTCAATTCATCCTGGACCACGCGTGTGCGCAGGGATGATCTGCTTACCCTGCATGTGGACGGCACCCATGGCTCCGCCGTGGCTGGTCTGCGCCGCTGCCGCACACAATCGCGGGTCAACACGCCCATGCCGGTCTGGAACCCTGATATCCCGCCGGCAATTGATTACAAGGATGGCTGGGAAGAGGTTCCCGACACGGTGCATTACGAAAATGCCTTCAAGGCGGAGTGGGAATTGTTCATCCGTCATCTGAACGGTGAATGTGATTTTAAATGGAATTTGCTGGAAGGGGCCAAGGGCGTGCAGTTGGCCGAGGCAGGCCTGCAAAGCTGGGCCGAGCGGCGCTGGATCGATCTACCGGATCTAGAGGCATAGCCCATGCCGATCCTGAATCTGCCCACCAGCAATGGCGGCCTAGCGCCCTTTACATTATCCGCGCCGAAGGATTTCCCTCCTCGCGCCAACCGACCCTTCAACCGCATCGCCTACTCCGCCGCCCACGTGGTGGCTGATCCGCGCTCGGATGCCGACCCTTGGGTCGATGCGGCGATCGATTGGGACGCCACTATCAGCTATCGCTTGGGCCTCTATGATTTGGGATTGGGTGTGGCTGAGGCCATGGATACGGCACAGCGCGGCATGGGCTTGGATTGGCCTGCATCCCAGGAGCTGATCCGCCGCAGCCTGGATGCGGCCAAGGACATTCCCGGCGCGCGGATTGCCTGCGGTGCCGGCACCGACCATCTGGAGCCATCGGCGGACCTAAGCCTGGATGACGTGATCCGCGCCTATGAGGAACAGGTGGCCTATGTGGAAGGGCAAGGCGGGCGCATCATTCTGATGGCCAGCCGGGCGCTGGCCGCCTGCGCCAAGTCGCCAGACGACTATGCCAGGGTCTATGACCGTATTTTAAGCCAGGTGCGTGAGCCGGTGCTGATCCATTGGCTGGGCGAGATGTTCGATCCTGCCCTGGCAGGATATTGGGGCCATTGCGATCACATGGCGGCCATGAATGTCTGTCTGGATGTGTTGGCATCGAACGCGGCCAAGACCGACGGCATCAAGATTTCTTTGCTGGACAAGGACAAGGAAATCACCATGCGCCGGCGTCTGCCCAAGGGCGTGCGCATGTACACCGGCGATGATTTCAATTATGCCGAATTGATCGCCGGCGATGAGGTCGGCTACAGCGATGCTTTGTTGGGTATATTCGATGCCATAGCACCGGCGGCCTCCGCCGCCCTGGATGCTTTCGCCGCCGGAGACGAACAAACGTTCCATGATATCCTGGCGCCGACGGTGCCGTTGTCACGGCATATCTTTAAGGCACCGACGCGGTTTTATAAGACCGGCGTGGTATGCATGGCTTGGCTGAACGGCCATCAGGATCATTTCGTCATGGTCGGCGGCCAGCAAAGCGCCCGCTCTGTCTCACATCTGGCCGAACTATTCCGCCTGGCCGATGCGGCCGGTCTGCTCCGGGACCCGGACCTGGCAACTGCTCGTATGCGTATCGTACTGGCTACCTACGGGGTGGAGGTATAGAGAGGCGTTGATATGGTTTCACCGGCCCGCAATATTCTACAAATTGGTTTTGGTAACTTTGGTCCGACCCATTTGGCGGCTTGGCGCGCGCTGGGCCTGGCAGATGGCTTGCATGTGGTTGATCCGGGCGAAGGGGCCAGGCAACGCTGCCGCGCGTTGGGTCTGCCCGCCGACAGGGTCGGCGCGGAGTTGGAAGAGTTTTTGGAGCAGGTGGATCTGGTGGTCGTGCTGGCGCCCACGGACCGCCACTTCGAGGTCTGTGAACCGCTTCTAAAGACCAGCAAACATCTGTTCATCGAGAAACCCATGACCGCGACCCTGGCCGAGGCGAAGGGCCTGGCGGCTCTGTGCGGTGGGCAAATCGTCCAGGTTGGCTTTTACTTCCGCGCCCATCCATTGGCCCGGCGCGTGAAACGGGAGGTCGAAAGCGGCGCCCTGGGCGAGTTGCGCTATGTCTCGGCGAGGTTTCATGGCTTTAAACGCGCCCGTGGCGACAGCGGCGTGGTNGGCAATGACGCGGTGCATTTTATNGATCANGCNAACTGGATGATGGGCACACTGCCAGTGGCNGTCGATGCNGTGACCCGNGACCATTTTNGNCGTGGNTACGATGACTTGGCCTTGATCCGTCTGTTCTATCCCTCNGGTGCNATTGCCAATATCGAAGTCGGCTGTATTCAGCCGGGGCGCTGGAATGACAACATCGTGCCCGGTTCGACCCAGACCAAGGAATTTGTGGTCGCGGGTAGTGAGGGTGCGGCGGAGATCGACTATCAAACCTCGGAATTGCGTCTGCATAGGGTCCGCCATGAATTAATTGATGGACTATGGCGGCCCAACAACAGGGGCGTGGAACTGCCCCATGAAGCGATTGTCGAGCCATTCGAGGTAGTGGCCGGNGAATTCGCCGCCTTCCTGGAAGCCGTGGATGGCATGGCGCCGGTTCTGGCGGGGATCGAGGAATGCGGCGTTGGCATGGCCAGGGTGCTAGATGCCATTCACCGTTCCGCCAATCAGGAAAAAAGAATTAATCTATGAAACGTGACCGCTGTCACCCGGCCATTGGCAATGTACAATGGAGGGCGTTATTCCATGAGGAGGACTTGCGTGTCTGAGCCCATCAAGCTTTCGGTCCTTGACGTACAATTGTTCGAACGGGACGTGACCTTGCGCATGCCCTTCCGCTTTGGCGTCACCACCTTGCGGGAAAGCCCGCAGGTCTTCGCCCGTGTGCGCATTCAACTGGCTGATGGCCGGGAAGGCTGGGGCCTCTCGGCGGAAATGCTGGCACCGAAATGGTTCGATAAGAATCTCGAACTTAGCAATGGGGACAATTTTGATCAGTTGCGCCATGCCTTGAATACCGCCTCGGCGCTGTACCGTGCGGCGCCTGCATCGACGGCGTTCGGTCTGTTTCGCGGCAATTACGATGAGCAGATCCGTATTTGCAGTGAGCGCGGCGATGGTTCGTTGGTGGCCTGTTACGGCCCGGCGGTGTTGGACCGGGCCATTCTGGATGCGCTTTGCCGCCTCCGTGGGATCTCGTTCTATCAGGCGGTGCAAGGCAATCTGCCAGGGATCGAGAGCGACGAATGCGATATGGCGCCGTTCCTGGCTGGCCTGAAGCCGGCGGCGCACATCCATGCCCGCCACACCGTGGGCATGGTTGACCCAATCCGCGAAAATCCGGAGCCCGTGGGCGACGGCTTGCCCGAGACCCTGGTCGATGTCATCGCCACCTACGGTCACTGCTATTTCAAAATCAAGGTCTGCGGTGATCTGGACGAGGATGTGAACCGTCTGCGAGATATCGCCGCCGTTCTGGATGAAAACCCAGACGACTACATCATCTCGCTCGATGGCAACGAGCAGTACAACGATGTGGCNGGCGTTGCCGCCCTGATGGATGCTATTGAGAGCGATGGCCAGCTGACACGTTTTAGCAATTCAATNCTGTTCGTNGANCANCCGATNTCNCGNGCTGTGGCCCTGGACGTGGACGTNTCGGCGTTGAGTGCNCGCAAGCCGGTAATCCTTGATGANTCCGATGCGTTCCTCGACGCCTTTNCNCNGGGGCGGGANCTNGGTTATCGTGGCGTTTCCTCCAAGACTTGCAAGGGGCTGTATAAGTCGATCTTGAACGCCGCCCGTTGTGCGCAATGGGGGGAGGGCTACTTCATGTCGGCGGAGGATCTGACGACCCAGGCGGGCCTTTCCGTGCAACAGGATCTTGCCTTGATCAATCTGCTGGGCATCACCCACGTGGAACGCAACGGCCATCACTACGTCAACGGCATGAACGGTGTGACGGCGGCGGAGCAAGCAGCATTCCTAGTCTCCCATCCTGATATCTATCATCGGGGTGACGGCGGCGTGACGCGATTGAGCATCCGGGATGGACAAATCAGTATCGGCTCTCTGGACCGTGTCGGTTTCGCCTATGGCGCGGAGCCAGATTTTACCGTCATGCGTGAGTTGAGCCATGGCTGACCTGGCGCGCTTGTCCATCAATCAGGCCACCACACAGGCGCAATACGGCCTGGCCGAAGCGATTGCAGCTTATTCAAACGCGGATGTCGCGGGGATCTCCATCTGGCGCGACAAGCTGGCTGAATGCGGTCTGGACAAGGCCGTGCGCATGCTTGCCGATAGAGGTCTGCGAGTGTCCGGCTTGTGCCGGGGCGGCATGTTTCCTGGCGCTGATGCCGCTGCCCGGCAAGCCAATATCGACGACAATCTGCTGGCCATCGACGAGGCTGTGGCATTGGGCGCGGCCTGCGTGGTGCTCGTCTGTGGCGGCATACCCGAAGGCTCCAAGGATCTGGCGGGAACGCGGGAGATGATCCGCGACGGCCTGGGCGCCATTCTACCCCATGCCCGCGCCGCCGGTGTGCCGCTTGCAATCGAGCCTTTGCATCCCATGTATGCCGCTGATCGCTGCTCGATCAATACGCTTGGTCAGGCGCTGGATTTGTGTGATCAGTTGGACGGGTGCCACGGTGCTGATTTGGGTGTGGCAGTCGATGTCTACCATCTATGGTGGGATCCTGATTTGCAGGCGCAGATCGAACGGGCAGGCGAGCGGGTCTTGGCCTTTCATGTTTGCGACTGGCTGGTGCCGACCACTGATTTGTTGCTGGATCGCGGCATGATGGGCGACGGCGTTATCAATATTCGGCAAATCCGCGACTGGGTCGATGCAACGGGCTATGATGGCCTAATTGAGGTTGAAATTTTTTCCGCCCAGAATTGGTGGAAGCGTCCGGGCGATGAGGTGATTAACACCTGCCGGAAACGATTTTTGGAAACGGTTTGACGAGGAAGAAAAACATGGCGGTCATCAAGAATGTCACGAAAGAAAAACTAAAGGCGGGCGAGATCGCCATGGGCTTGGGTGTGCGTCTGGCGCGCGGCGTCGAGATTGCCAAGGTGGCCAAGGTATGCGGCTTTGACTGGCTGTTCATCGATATGGAACATAGCCCCCTGTCCCTGGAGACCGTGGCCGATATCACGGTAGCCGGGTTGGATGCGGGTTGTACGCCTATCGTCCGCGCCTCTTCCCACCTGCATCATCATGCCAGTCGGCCCTTGGATGCCGGCGCCCAGGGCATTGTGGTGCCTCATATCGAGGATGCGGACGAAGCCCACCAAGTCGTCAATCAATGCCTTTATCCACCGATCGGTCACCGCTCGCTGGCGGGCGGTGCGGCTATCCTTGAATATGGCGCCGTGCCCATGGCCGAGGCGGCGCGGGTGATCAACGATAACCTGCTGGTGACCGTGATGCTGGAAAGCCCCACGGCCATCGCCAATGCGGATGCCATCGCCGCCGTGGACGGCGTTGATGTCCTGTTGATCGGCACCAATGATCTCTGCGCCGAAATGGGTATTCCCGGCCAGTATGAGCACGATGACGTGGTGGCGGCCTATGACACCATGATTTCGGCCTGCCGCAACAACGGTAAACATCCTGGCATGGGCGGCATCTACAGCGGCCTGATGGAAAGATACATTAAAATGGGCGCCCGTTTCGTGCTGGGCGGCAGTGATTTGTCATTCCTGATGACGGCGGCCAAGCAACGTTCGGAATTTCTCAACGGTATCGATTTATAGGGCGATACCTGCTAGCGTGCCGGCCATGATTATGTTTCTGGTGGTATGGTTGCTTGCGGCCCTGGCTGTTGTGGCAGTGGTGTTCGTCGTAAAATGCCTACGTCGGCGCAGATTTTGTAGATTGGATGAATTTCACTGGCGGGGCCTGATCGTTGTTNCACTGATTATCGGGTCAGTGCCGGCTTTCATCCATGACAACCAATCATCCCGCACCGTTCAGGTGCCAGATGGCGTTGCCGAACGTCCGAAATTAACTCTTCCAGAAAAAAATTAGCTAATAGGGGCGGCGTTTTCGGGATGTTTGCCCTTGATGTCTTTATAAAAAGACTGGATCTCGGCAAGGGCCTTGTCATGGTCGCCGGTCGAGTACAACGATGGGCCAAAGCCGCCGCATTTGCGGCCAAAATCTAAATATCCACGGCCAATGGGCACCCCGGCACCGTACGCGATGTGATAGAAACCTGACTTCCAGCCGGACACTTTGGACCGCCTTCCTTCGGGCGGAATGATCACGATGAGGCGGTCGTGGCAGTTGAAGGCGTCAATCGTCGATTGGACAATGTTGTTTGCCTTGCTGCGGTCAATGGAAGTGCCGCCGAACCAGGACAGGGCGAGAAATATGTGCCTGAAAACGAGTGTCCGATAGATGGTGTTTTGCATGCTATTTGTCTGAACATATGCTTAGCCCATATCGCCACGGTCCACGGCCATAGCCTTGATCATGGCGTGCACCTTGCGGCCCGGTACAATGTTCAACTCCCGTTGCGAACGCTTGGTGATACGGGCCCAAAGTTGCGATTGTTGCGGACTTCCAATATTGATCAGCACATCAACCTGCGGGCCGTCGTCCGCGCCCACCTCGATCACTTCACCGGCGAAGACGTTCAAGACACTGACTTGTTCGGGAGGCGTTAGTGCAAGGCTGACGTCACGGGCGTGTACTCTGATGCGCAGTGGACTGCCAATCGCTAGACCCAGTTGCGGCAACCATAGATCGCCGCCGGGAAATGACAGCCGTGTCAGCTTGTCCGCGTCATCCTGTTCTGCAACCGTTGTGCTCAAGACCGCGCCGGCATCCCAACGGCCGGTAAGGTGACGCAGGTCGAGGCGGGCGGTGATTTTATCCACTGGGCCCTGGGCGGCGATAGTGCCGTCCGCCATGACGATCAATTGATCGGCCAGGCGCACGATCTCATCCATATTGTGCGAGACNTAGACGATGGAAATATCGAACTCGCGCCGNAGATTTTCAATGAAAGGNANGATTTCGGCCCGNCGNGGCGCGTCCAGATTGGCCAAGGGCTCGTCCATCAAAAGCAACCGCGGCGCGGCCAGGATAGCCCGGCCAATAGCTACCCGTTGGCGTTCCCCGCCCGACAAGGTCCCAGGCCGCCGCGTTAGCAAAGACTGCAAGGCAAGTAAATCCACCACGGCATCATAATCAACCAGCGCCACGCCCTTGGGCACCAGCGCGTAGCCATAGGACAAATTGTCGGCCACGCTTAGGTGGGGAAAAAGGCGGCTTTCCTGAAAGACATAGCCCAGGCGCCGCTGCTCGGGCGGAAGATCAATGCCTTCACCGCTGTCGAACAGGACATGCTCCCGCACCACGATGCGGCCCCGGCTGGGGCGCTGCAAACCAGCCAACATATTGACCAGGGAGGTCTTGCCGGCACCGGAAGGGCCGAACAGAGCAGTGATCCCGGCATCGGCCTGAAACGCCGCCTTGATTTTGAAATCGCCAAGCGTGGCTTGCAGGTCCACATCCAACATCATGATAACCCGATCCGCTTGGATACTTGTTTGGCCAGATATTGCGAGGCCACCAGGGCGATGATGGCCAGGGCAACGGAGATCAATGCCAAGCGGGTGGCGCCGGCCTCTCCTCCCGGTATCTGCAGGGCGGTGTATAGCGCCAACGGCAAGGTGCGGGTTTCGCCGGGCACGTTGGCCGCGAAAGTTATGGTGGCGCCGAATTCGCCCAGGCAGCGGATGAAGGATAGCAGCAGACCTGTCAGAATGCCTGGCGCTGTTAGCGGCACTGTGATGGTCAGGAAGACCCGCCATGGTTTGGCGCCCAGGGTTTGCGCCGCGGTCTCCAGGCGGCGGTCTACCGCCTCCATGGACAGGCGCACGGCGCGTACCAACAGGGGGAAGGCCATGACGGCGGCGGCTAGGGCGGCGCCGCGCCAGGAGAAAACCAAATTGATGCCCAACCAATCGTGCAGCCAAATTCCCAACGGACCCGTTCGCCCGAACAGCACCAACAATACATAGCCCAAGGCGACCGGGGGAAGGACCAGCGGCAGATGCACGATGCCGTCTAGCAAGGCCTTGCCGGGAAACTCCCGCCGCGCCAAAAGCCAGGCCACGGCGATGCCCAGAGGCAGGCTGCAGGCCACGGCCCATAGGGCTACTTTCAGCGACAGGGATAGGGCCTCAATTTCCAAAGGGCTCAACATGGCGTGCACTTAGCGGGGCTTGGGCAGAAAGGTAAAGCCATATTGTTCAAATATGGTTTTCGCCGCTCGGCCTTGGAGGTAGCGAAAGACCTTGCGGGCGAGGGGGGTCTCGTTCTCTCGTATCAGTGCCAAGGGATATTTTATCGGCGCATGGCTGGCTTCCGGAAAGGTGGCCGCTTGCTGTAAATCACCATACATTTGACCGTCACTGGCATAGGCAATGGCATATCGGCCCTGACCACGCACCAGCAATGCCAAGGCATTGCGGACCGAGGCACCATAGACGGCNCGTTTCTTGAGNCGAGACCAAAGTTTCAGATGCCGCAAGGCCTGGCGGCCATAGCGTCCCGCCGGCACATGCTCGGGATCGCCCATGATTAAAANTTGGGTTCCCAATGCAGTTGGCAGATCACGCAGATTGTCAAGGTCATCGCCATCACGATCCCGGCGCAACAGTACCATTCGGTTGCCCAGCAGATTTACCTGGCCGTTTCCGGGGATCAGGCCACGTTCTTCCAGATACGACATCCAATCCACATTGGCGGACAGAAACAAATGCGCCGGCGCACCGGCGGCAATATGCTTGGCCAAGGTGGAGGAGGCGGCGAAGGTCGGGCGAAGGCTCACGCTATGATCGCGCCCTAGCGCGGCCGCCAACGCCGTCACCACATCGGTTGTGGAGGCGGCGGCCAATATATCGATGGTCTCCGCCCGTCCGTTACCGGACGTCAACAGCGAGACAATCGCGCAAAGAAAGCCGAAAATGCGCGATCTCACCGCGAACCATCCCCTTACAATGCTGCGTTCAGGCGCTTGAAGCCCGCGTCCAGATCGGTGATCAGGTCGTCGGTGTCTTCCAGGCCGATATGAAAGCGCAGGCATGGCCCATCATAAGGCCACGGCGCGACACTGCGCATGGAGTTGGGGTCTTGCGGCAGAATAAGGCTTTCATAACCGCCCCACGAGGCGCCCATGCCGAACAGCTCCAGATCATCAATCAATGCGCCCAGAGCCTCGCGCGGGCATGGCTTTAGCGTGGTGCCGAACAGGCCGGAGGCGCCAAGGAAGTCCCGCTTCCACAATTCGTGCCCCGGATCGTCGGGCAGGGCCGGGTGCATGACGCATTCGACGATGTCCTGGCCCTTTAGCCACTCCGCGACCTTCAGGCCATTTTCCCAGTGCTGTTTCAGGCGCACCGACAGGGTGCGCATGCCGCGCTGGGCCAGGTAGACATCGTCCGGCCCGGCGGTGTGCCCCAGCATACGCGAGGTCACCTCCAGTTCGGGCCAGGCGGCCTCGGTGGCGCAGGCGGTGCCGATCATGACGTCGGAATGGCCGACGATATATTTGGTGCCGGCCTGGATCGAAACATCCACGCCTAGGGTGAAAGGCTTGCAATACAGCGGCGAGGCCCAGGTGTTGTCCATCAGTACTGTGCAGCCCCTGGCATGCGCCGCCTCGGCGATCGCCGGGATATCCTGCATGACGAAGGTTTGCGAGCCCGGCGCCTCCGCATAGACAACCTTGGTGTTGTCCTGGATCAATTCGGCGATACTGGCGCCGATGGCGGGATCATAAAAGGTGGTGTCCACATTGATCCGTTTGGCCAGAGTATTGCAGAAACGCCGCGTCGGGCCATAAACGCTGTCTACCATGAGAATATGATCACCAGCCTCGACGAAAGACATCAGCGAGGCGACGATGGCGGCCAGGCCGGATGGGTAGACCATGGCTCGATGTCCGCCTTCGACGGCGCAGACCATGTCCTCCAACGAGAACGTGGTGGGGGTGCCCATGCGGCCGTAGTAGACACCGCGCTCGCCAGTTTCCCGGCGCAATCTGGTGGCGTCCATATCGGCCACGGTTGGGTAAAGGACAGTGGANGCGTGATAAACCGGCGGATTGACAATGCCGAGATTGTTATCCGGGTCGCGGCCGGCCGTGACCAATTTAGTTTCGTCTTTCATGGGTGCAATTCTCAATCGCGTACTGGGGAGGGCCTGGCCCCCGGATGATGTTGGCAGGCATAATGCCACTCCGTTGATTTTGACGCCAATTTATTTCTTGGGAGGCTCATCGTATCCGGATCACGTCTCAAGCCTTCTCCATTTACGACTAATTCATAGGGCAAATGCGAAAATAGTCGCTCGTGTTCACCCTGAATCCTGATCCATTTTGGAGTTAATGTTTTCATCGGTTCTATGGAGACATGTATGAAGCGTAGATACATGGACTATTGCATAATTGGGATTTTGAAGGNGNACGCNGCNGNGCGGNCGACCGAGGANCTNTGCCGCAAGCATGCCATGACGGATGCCCATTCTTCAANTAATAGAAGANAACAGGTGTCCCNCGTGGNCGGACGTAACCAGTTTNGTTTNGTCATTCACGCTCNAGTNATCTCTTNGGATAAGNAAGCGCAGTGCGGTNNGGTNAAGATNCTCNCCATGATGTCATTCCCGCCACTTTCGTGGCAGAANNTTGCGGTAGTGAACCCANGNACTTTTATCGACGTGATCAACTTGATCCGAGGCGGCAATTTTATTATCTGAATAANTAGGTGAGCTNACGANCGCGTTGGGTGGGCAAGGAATGAAGTTTCTTTTNGTNGTATTTTTNCTGTTTGATGGGCAGTGGGTTCAGGGCGATGCTAGNAAGGGCTGGGGTTCCNTATCTTATGAATCACAGGCAGCCTGTCTGGCCAGCAAAGCCCGGGCCGAGGCCATTCATGCCGACCTTCGCAAAGTAAATAGTCGTGCAATTGAAAAGCGGTTTGAATGCATTTCCGAAAGTACAAATTTCGCCAAATGATCGGAACGGTGAAGCGTGAAATTACCCCTGAGTGCGCTATTGCGATATTTAGAATGAAAGGCTAATCTCCAATAAATATACTGCTAAGGTAAGAGATTACTTAATTCAAGTGGTGTGGATGACAGGGAGAAAATCAAATGAAACTCAATTTTATTCTAACGGTGGCAGCTATCGTCGCGATAAGCTTTGCCGGTGCGACGACCACCAAAGCAAAGACCACGCTGGAAATCGTTAAGGAACGCGGCCATCTGCGCTGCCAGGTCGGCCCGGCCAGTCCGGGCTTTTACAATCTGGATGCTAAGGGCGAATGGTACGGCAGTGATGTTTCTGTCTGCCAAGCCGTTGCCGCCGCTATTTTCGGTAGCAAGAAGAAGCTGGAAATCCAATCGGTCAGCAGCCAGGTTCGCTTCACTGCATTGGCCAACGGCGAAAGCGATATGCTGTCGCGTACCGCAACCTGGACCTTGCTTCGTGATACCCAACTGGGCCTGGATTTCACGGCGGTCAACTTCTATGACGGCCAGGGCTTCATGGTGCCTAAGGACAGCGGTATCACCTCCGCGATGGACCTGAAAGGCGCCACCGTATGTGTCTTAACCGGCACCACCACGGAATTGAACCTGGCGGATTTCAGCCGGGCCAACAACCTGAACATCAAACCGGTGACGTTTGAGGATTCCAATGTCCGCAACGACACCTATTTGCAGGGCGGTTGCGATGCTCTGACCAATGATAAATCTGGTCTGGCTTCCAACAAGGCGGCCTTCCCGAACCCAGGCGATCACACTGTGCTGCCCGAAACCATCTCCAAGGAGCCCCTGGCTCCGGCTGTGCGGCAGGGTGATGCGCAGTGGTTCGACATCGTGAAGTGGACGGTCTACACCTTGATCAACGCTGAAGAGCATGGCATCACCAAGGCCAATGTGGACAAGATGCGCTCGACGTCAACAAACGCTTCGGTTCGCCGCATGCTTGGCGTCGAAGGCAACCTTAATGAAGGTTTGGGTTTGTCCAAGGATTGGGCCTACAACATCATCAAGGAAGTCGGCAACTACGGTGAAATTTACGAAGCCTATATGGGTGGCGGTAAATTAGGTATTGGCATCGGTCGGTCCGGATCAGCAAATGATCTATGGACCAGGGGCGGACTGATGTACTCACCGCCGTTCCGCTAGGATCGACGATTAATCGGCCTCGGTTCTGAAACGAACCGGGGCCGAATTTCTTTGATGTATTCCATGCGTAGAATCAGGGTTTGACGGCATGGCGATCGATGATTCTGGTAAGACGGCGACATTAAAGCCGAAAGCTAAGTTCGATTTTTTTCATGACGAGCGGGTCCGTTCGACGGCCTACCAAATACTGACGGCTTGTGTTGTCGGCTGGTCGGCTTGGTATCTGATAACCAATACAGCACACAATCTCGAAGTACGCGGCATGAACACGGGTTTTGGCTTTCTGACGGCCACGGCCGGCTTCGATACGGATTTTAAACTTATTGAGTATAAGCCCGGGGTTGGTACATATGGCCGTATATTCCTGATTGGTTGTATCAATACCCTTCTGGTTTCATTTNTTGCGATTATCCTCAGCACGGTGCTGGGCTTTGCAGTCGGCGTTTTGCGGCTTTCATCCAATTGGCTGGTCGCTCGCTTGGCCTTGGCTTATGTCGAGGTAGTTCGCAACACTCCCCTGCTGTTGCAGATTATTTTCTGGTACGTCGGGGTTTTTGCCCTTTTGCCCAGGGTCAAGAATAGTCTTGATTTGTCCGCCGGGGCGGAGGTGGCCTTTCTTAATAACCGTGGTCTTTATGCCGCTTGGCCGGTCCTGGATGATATGTTCTGGATGACCATCTTCGCCTTTTTCGTCGCGGTTGCCGGGGTCTTGCTACTTAGACGCTGGGCCCACAGGCGTCAGGACGAAACCGGCAAACAGTTTCCTGTTTTGGCGGCCTCGATTGCCTTGCTAATAGTGTTTCCGTACCTCGTCTATCTGGCGTCTGGTTCGACNCTCAATTGGGATGTGCCGAAGCTGCAGGGTTTCAATTTTGCTGGCGGCGCAGCATTGCCACCAGCTTTTCTAGCGTTGCTAGTCGCCTTGGTTTCATATCATGCCGCCCATTTGGCGGAGGCCGTGCGGGCGGGTATTTTGTCGGTAGACAAGGGTCAGACCGAAGCTGCACTGGCCATCGGCCTACGTCCGAACAAGGCCAATTCCCTGATTATNATTCCCCAAGCCATGCGCGCCATCGTACCGCCGATGATTTCTTTGTGGATGAATGTGGTCAAAAACTCCTCGCTTGCGATCGCCATTGGTTATTCGGACGTGGTAGCGCTGTTTATGCAGACCGCTCTAAACCAGGCCGGCTACGCCGTCGAAATGGTAGGTATGACCATGGCCTTTTACATGTTCATCAGCCTTTCAATCTCTGGCGTATTGAATATTTATAACAAGCGCGTTCAGTTAGAAGAGCGTTGACCATGTCCATCGTAAAATATAAAAAAACCGCTCCCAGGGACGCACCACTGTCAGAAACGACGTTTATTGGATGGTTGCAAAAANAACTTGTTCAGTTCCTGGGTCAACACGATTCTTACCATCATTTCGCTTTATATTGTTTATGCGGTGGTCAAGAGCCTGTGGTTCTGGGGTATTCAGGACGCTGTTTGGGTGGCCGAAAACCGGCGTGAATGTTTTGCGATCTCGAAACATGGCGCCTGTTGGGCTGGCGTCCTCATCTGGTTAGACAACATATTTTACGGCCGCTTCCCCAGGGATGAATTATGGCGAGTGAACCTGGGCGGTCTGCTTTTGGTTTTGTGGATGGCTCCGTTATGGCTGCCACGGGTCAAAGACAAGATCTTTATCGGCCTGTCGACGGTGTTCCTCTATCCCTTCCTTGCGGGTTATCTGTTTGCCGGCGGCGACAAGGGCATCTTCATGCAGGTCATGGTTTCTGGCGCCATTGTCTGTCTCGCCGGTAATACGCTGCATTCAATTCTTGGGGTCATGAGCGGCCGCGGCTTGCCGGAAGTATTGATCGGCATTCTGCGTAAGGAAAATGCGTCCGACGGCAATCAGCGTAACACCTTGCTGGTGATCCTCGCTGTTGCCTACGTCATTGCTTACGCGCTTCAAACGAGCTGGTCCGTCATGGCGGTGCCTTGGTCGAAGTGGGGCGGGATGCATCTTACCCTCGTTATTTCCGGAATCGGTATTACNTCAGCCCTTCCAGGCGGCATTNTCCTTGCNCTTGGTCGGCGTTCCNGGCTGCCTGTAATCCGNGTGCTTAGTGTATCGTTTATCGAAATCTTCCGCTCNGTTCCGCTGATCACGGTGCTGTTCATGGCGACGACCATGTTNCCGCTGTTCATGCCGGAAGGCTTCGTCCTGAACAAGCTGGTTCAGGTGATTATTGCCGTGTGCCTGTTTTCTGCNTGCTACATGGCCGAAACCGTGCGCGCGGGCCTGCAGGCTATNCCCAAGGGGCAATACGAAGCGGCNCATACCATCGGACTTGGTTANTGGGGCATGATGAGCCTTNTNGTGATGCCTCAGGCCCTGAANCATATGATCCCGAATATCGTGGGAAGCTTCATTGGCCTGCTCAAGGATACCACGCTGGTGTCGATCATCGGGTTGTTTGATCTTTTGGGTATGTTGCGGGCTATTAGTCAGGATATTCCCTGGCGCGGATTGCATCATGAACCACTGATATTTGGCGCGGCGTTGTACTTCGTCGTTTGCTTCGTTATGTCAAAATACAGTCGACATCTGGAAGTGAAGCTTTCAGCTGGCGGCGAACGTTGATCCGGACAGATCGGGGGAGAGAGTGATGACAGCAGTGGATGGCCAGGAAACTCAGGCCCAGTTGGCGTCGGCGGCTTCGTCCGAGGTCATTATTGAACTGAACGAGGTTAATAAGTGGTTCGGTAGTTTTCATGTCTTGAAAGACATCAATCTGACCGTGCACAAGGGTGAACGAATTGTTGTCTGTGGCCCGTCCGGATCAGGTAAGTCAACGCTAATCCGCTGCATCAACCGCCTAGAGGAACATCAGCGGGGCGATATTGTGGTTGATGGTATTATCCTGGACAAGAATCTGAAAAACATCGATCACATCCGCAGTGAAGTAGGCATGGTATTTCAGAGTTTCAATCTGTTTCCTCACCTTTCCATAATTGAGAACCTGACCCTGGGCCCGATTTGGGTGCGCAAGGTCCCCAAGGCCGAAGCCCGGGACATTGCGATGAGCTATCTCGAGCGGGTGAAAATTCCCGAACAGGCCGAGAAATATCCCGGCCAGCTGTCGGGCGGGCAACAGCAGCGAGTAGCCATTGCCCGGTCATTGTGCATGAACCCGAAGATCATGCTGTTTGACGAGCCGACCTCCGCCCTGGATCCTGAAATGATCAAGGAAGTGCTCGACGTCATGGTGGAACTGGCCACCACCGGTATGACCATGATCGTTGTCACTCATGAAATGGGTTTTGCCAAGACCATCGCCGACCGCGTCATCTTCATGGATGAGGGTGATATTGTCGAGCAGAACGAACCGAACGAATTCTTCAACAACCCGAAGTCTGACAGAACCAAGCTCTTTTTAAGTCAAATTCTAACGCATTAATTCTATTTGTAATTTGGGTAGCGGCGAGAAATTTACGCTGCGGTTACGCTTGACCGATTGTTATACGTAACGAATTTGGCAGGATACTTCTTAACCCATGAGCATCAACGCGGAACGACAAACGCGGCGCGGGTTTAATGGGCGCCTGTAGGGCCTTACCGGTGCCCGCAAATGGCCAGGGAAGGCGAACCATGATCCGAGTAAGCCACGGAACGGGCATCGCGCGCCAGGTCACTAAATGAGTGAACTTCATGGACGCCAGCGAGATCGTCAAACGTAACGGGCCGCAAGAATTCTTCAAAAACCCGAGATCCGACTGCAGCCAACTGTTTCTGAGCCAGATCCTGCCGTGCTAAGTCGCCTTACGCGAAATCTAACAAATTGTCCGGGTCCTGCCAGGGTGTGGGCACTTTCCTGCGGTCGTAGGGGCGGAAGCCGAAGCGTTGATAAAGGGGCAGCGCTTTGGGGTGATCCAGGGTGCAGGTGTTGACCAGAACACGCCCCGGCTCCTTATGCCATAACGTATCCAGTGCTTGCCCAAGCAAATAGGGACCTAACCCAAGGCCGATGAACTCCGGCATAATGCCAAAATAGGCTAGTTCCGAGGTTCCTGGCAGGTCGCGGAAGTCCAGCTCGTAAAAACCCGCCGGTACCCCGCCCACGTACAATACACATGTCTCCACGGCCTCATCTTGAATGATCGCGGCCAATTCCTTGTCCGATAATTTCTTGCGGTCGGTCCAATACCAGGGTCGGCCCACGGCGTCATAGAGATAGCGGTAGAAACCAACGGTGATGTCATGGGCGCCGATCAGGGCATGATTGCGTGTCTTGGGTACGACATGGGGCAGGGAGCCTCTTTCCAGCATTTCTAGATAAGTGACGACGACTGGTTCATCATCCATTTGATGGCCAATAGGTAGGGAATTGCCGTCCAGACGCCGGCTCATGAGGTTGGCTGGGTTCACCATATAGCCCAGGCGTTGATAAAAGCCTACCACTTGGGCATTGCTGCCCCGGACTAGCAACTGCACCTTGGGTACACCGGCGGTTTTCAGTCGTTCTTCTGCGGCCACCACGATGCGCCGGCCCAAGCCCTGGCCCTGACGTGCGGGATCCACCGCCACGTAATAGATCCAGCCGCGATGGCCGTCCTGGCCAAACATGGCGGAGGCCACGATCTCGCCCTCGTCCTCGAGGAGCAGGATTTCCCCATGCCCACCAGAGAGGCAAAAAGCGATGTCCTTGCGGGCATCGTTCAGCGGATTCCGCATGAGATCGCAGCGCTGCCACAAATCAACCAGGGCATCCTCGTCGGCGTCGCGATAATTGCGTAATTCCATCGACTCANTGCTCAGGTGACGACGGGCGTATCTTGCCTGCTGCCCCATTCGGACCAGCTGCCGTCGTAGAGAGTGTTATCCTTGTGGCCAAGGGCGTCCAGACCTAGCAATAGGACTGTCGCCGAAACTCCCGACCCGCAAGAAGTTACGGCGGGACGGTCCAAATTCACGCCCGCCTCCGTGAAAAGCGTCCGCAACTGATCGGCCGGCCTTAAGGAGCCGTCATCATTCACCAGTCTGTCATAGGGCAGATTGAAGGCGCCCGGCATATGCCCTGAACGCAGTCCCGCCCGTGGCTCGGCGGCGGTACCATCGAATCGCCCAGCGCCGCGCGCATCGATGATTTGCCGGTCACCGCCATGATCAATCATGCTCAGCATTTGTTCCACCGATCGGACCATGCCAGGNTGGTAGTCCGCGCTAAAACTTGCGGGCGTGACTGCTGCAACAGTACTCTCCATGGTCCGACCCTCGGCCTGCCATTTGGTGCGGCCGCCATCCAGCACTGCGACCTTGCCGTGGCCAAAGGTACGGAACATCCACCAGACACGGCAGGCGCCGGTCAGCTTGCCGCCATCGTAGGTGACAACCATGTCATCGTTACCGATACCCATGGCGCCCACCGCATCGGCGAAGGCTTGGGCTTCGGGAAACATATGCGGCAGACCGCTGTCGGGCGCGCAGACCACATCGATGTTGAAGCGCTGGGCGCCGGGAATATGGCCTGCCACGTATTCCGCATCCGCATCGCGGTTTTCAGCCGGCAAATAGAAGGAGCCATCCAGAATTTTGACTTGCTCTAGATTATCAGCCAGCCAGTCGGTCGAAACGGTTGAAGGATTGCTCATCTTAAACCTCAATATCGAGATGCAATACTCTGATAAGATTATGAAAATTCGATTGATATGCGCCGATTTTGCCGGCCCTTTTTCTCAATTTTGCGGACTCGAACCGTACCGATCTCCGAAGTATTGGCAACATGGGTGCCACCACAAGGTTGAAGGTCGCAACCATCTACATCAATCAAACGGATCCGGCCCTGGCCCATGGGCGGCTTCACGGACATGGTTCTGACCAAATCAGGTTGGGCGGCCAACTCGTCATCGCTGATCCAGTCCACGGTGACCGGGTGGCTCTCGGCAGTTAACTCGTTCAAACGGGCCGTAATCGCCTCTTTCTCCACGGTCATCTCGGGCATGTCGAAATCCAGGCGGCCTCTGCCGTCGCTGATCTGCCCGCCAGTAACAGGGTATTCCACGACTGAGGAGAGGAGATGCAGACAAGTATGGATGCGCATCAGGCGGTGGCG
>PCBT01000028.1 GCA_002731375.1 Rhodospirillaceae bacterium
TGTACCGCCATCGGCTGGGCCCTGGACTATTGGTTCGGGACCAAACCGTGGTTGATGCTGCTGTTCTTGTTTCTTGGCGGCGCGGCGGGCATAAATAACGCAGTGCGAACCGCTATGCGGATGGACGCCAGAGCTATGGAGGCCCTGGAAGCCCAAAAGCGGACTGGGTCGCTGACGGATACGACAGATACGAAGAGTACGGTAGAGAAAGATAAGGGAGAGCGGCGTGAGCGCTGAACGCCACATTGATCATAGTAGCCCGATGCACCAGTTTGTTATCGGCCGGCTGAATGATTGGCAGTTGGGCGGCTTGGATGTGTCATTTTCCAAGGCGGCAGCTTTCATGTTTGGCGCCGTTATCGTGGCCACGCTGTTTCTGGTCCTGACCACTTCCAAGCGTTCCATGGTGCCGGGGCGCTGGCAGTCCGTGGCGGAGCTTTGGTACGAATTCATCGCCGACATGATCAAGGAAACTATTGGCAGCGAGGGGCGGAAATACTTCCCCTTCGTGTTCTCCCTGTTCAGCTTCATCGTCATGTGTAACCTGCTGGGCATGCTGCCCTACAGCTATACCGTGACCTCCCACATTGCCGTGACGATTACGTTGGCCCTGTCGGTCTTCGTGCTGACCACATTCATCGGTATCATCAGGCACGGGACGCATTTTCTGTTGTTCTTCGTGCCCAAGGGGGTGCCCCTGGTGATGTTGTTCCTCGTCGTTCCGATTGAGGTTCTGTCCTATTTCATGCGGCCGATTAGCCACTCGGTTCGCCTGTTCGCCAACATGACCGCTGGCCACACCATGTTGAAGGTGTTTGGCGCGTTTGTTGTGCAGATGGGCGTGTTCGGTGTTTTACCGTTCGCCCTGATCGTCGCGCTGACCGGCCTGGAAGTCGCCATCGCGGTGCTACAGGCATATGTCTTCACCATTCTGACCTGCCTTTACCTCAATGATGCCATTCATCTGGAGCATTGATCCAAGGAAGCGTCCGATATATTACCCATTCCCATCCACTCTCTTGAAAACGAAGGAATTTTAATCATGGATCCAGCAGCAGCGAAGCTGATCGGTGCCGGTCTTGCCGCAATCGCCATGGGTGGCGCAGGTATTGGTATTGGCCTGATTTTCGGTAACTACGTTGCCGGCGCCATGCGCAACCCAGGTGCGGCTCAGGCCGTGTTTGGCCGGGTTATTTTGGGCTTTGCCCTGACCGAGGCCATCGCCCTGTTCGCGCTTGTTGTCGCGCTGATCATCCTGTTCGTCTTCTAATCCGTCGCCGGGCCCAGGGCATTTGGGCCCGGCGGTGATATCTGCTCCAGCGCGCCTATCTTGATACATGGTGCCGTTGGGGTGGTCGGAAATTAGAACGGAGCGAGAGCATGCCTCAATTTTGGATGGAGGATTTCGCGCCACAAATGGTGTGGCTGGTGATCTCCTTTATCGCGCTTTATCTGTTGATGGCCCGGGTGGCTTTGCCGCGCGTGGCCAACGTTCTGGAAGCAAGGCACGGCAGGATCGCCGATGACCTGGACCAGGCCGCGCAGCTGAAGACGCAAGCCGAAACCGTGATCAGCGAATACGAAGCGGCCCTGGCGGCGGCCCGCGCCCAGGCGCAGGAAACCATTGCCAAGGCCGGTGCGGAAGCTGTCGCGGCATCGGAAAAACGTAGTGCGGAGGTCTCGGAAGCCTTGGCGGCGGAAGCCGCCGCCGCCGCCGAACGTGTCGCCGCTGCCCAGAACAATGCCTTGACGGAATTGCGCGGTGTCGCCACCGAGCTGGCCCAGGCCGCCGCCGAACGTTTGATCGACGGCTCGGTTCCGGCAACGGATGTCGAAGCAGCAGTGGATGCGGCGATACAGCAGAATGCTAGTGGGAGTTAGCTGATGGACGCGACATTTTGGGTCGGCGCGGCCTTTTTACTCTTCATAGCTATCCTGTTCTATTTCAAGGTACCGGCCATGTTGACCGGTGCCTTGGATGACCGTTCGGCCAAGATCGCCGAAGACCTGGAACAGGCCCGGCAGTTGCGTGAAGAAGCCCAGGCGCTGCTGGCAACTTACGAGCGCAAGCAGCGTGACGCGCTGTCGGAGGCCGAGGAAATCATTGCCCACGCCAAGGAAGAGGCTCAGCGCGAGGCCGAGATCGCGGCCAAGAAGGTGGACGAGGCCATCGCGAGGCGGCAGCAATCAGCTTTGGACAAGATCGCCATGGCCGAAGCGCAGGCCGAAAAGGAAGTCCGTGACGCGGCTATTGAGATCGCTATCACGGCGGCAACGGCGGTGGTCGCACAGCAGGCCAAGGGCGATCGCGCCGACGACCTGATCGCCACGGCCACAGCCGATTTGGGCCGGCACCTGAATTGATCCCGCCCCCATAAGACGCAAAAGAAACCTCGCCCTCGGGCGGTTTTTTGTTTGGGCAGATACTGCGTATTCAAGCGGTATGTTCGTAGAGATACTTAGCCATGCGGGTGAGGGTCAACGCCCAGCCCTGACCAACTGCTTCGCGGCCCGCGTCCGAGATTGCCTCATGGACAAGGCAAACTTTTATATAGTCACCCACAGCTGTGAAGGTAACTGAAACGCGGGATTCTGGTGACCGCTTGACGGTGCCGTCCCACCGTTCAACCACACAGCACCAGGAAAATACCAGGCTTTGTTGCGCGACGATCTCCAGGTATCGCCCTTCGACGGTATTCCGCAGATGCTTATCGCTGGCGTATTCCAACAAAATCNGCCCACCAACATAAAGATCGGCTTGAAGATCAATCAGTGCATCTTCGGTGGGGCCAATCCATACTCTCATTTCAGTGGGGAGGGTCCAGGCATCGTAGACCCGCGCGATCGGTGCCTTGAGGGTTTCTTCGATGGCCAGCGCATTGCCTTCGAGCACCGCTGCCGTGGGAGGTAGGCTCATTCGTCTGAGTCGCCCTCAAGGTAAACACAGAGATGTCTGATGGCCCGCCATTTGTTGCCGGCGATAGGTAGTCGGTTGCCGATATTATCGGCATGGCCCCGTTAATGGCCTGCGAATTTGCAGGCGTCGAACTGCCCGACAATCTGTTGAACGTCAAGAACTGGGAAGCAACCGTTAAACGGAGGCCAACTTGACCCACGATGCCCAATTAGACAAAGGTTGGCCAATCTCCAAGCACCTGCGATGGTCGCGTCAATAGCAGCACTGGTTCAGCCAACGCCAAAATCCGTTAGGATATCCGCCAAGGAGATGACCATGGCGAGTGACTATCCACGTGATCTGGTCGGCTACGGGGCCGCGCCGCCAGATCCGCAATGGCCCAAGGCGGCGCGCCTGGCGGTTAATTTNGTCATCAATTACGAGGAAGGCTCGGAATACTCCGTCCCGGATGGCGATGGTTTTTCCGAGGCCTCGTTGACCGAGATGCCGCAATCCGCCACGGACCATGGGGAGCGGGACCTGGCGGCGGAGAGCATGTTCGAATACGGCAGCCGGGTCGGATTCTGGCGGCTATTGCGGCTGTTCCNGGAGCGCGACATGCCGGTGACTATATTTGCTTGCGCCCTGGCTCTGGAACGAAATCCGGATGCCGCCGCTGCCATTCGTGATGCGGGCTATGATATCTGCTGTCACGGCTGGCGCTGGGTCGAACATTTCAAATTGTCCGAGGATGAGGAGCGCGAGCATATCGCCCGTGCCGTGACCTCGCTGACGGGGATGTTCAGAGCGCCGCCCAGCGGCTGGTGCTGCCGCACCGGACCCAGTATTAATACACGGCGGCTGTTGGTGGAACATGGTGGCTTTCTCTATGACAGCGACGCCTATAACGATGAATTACCCTATTGGCAAACGATAGATGGACAGCCCCATCTCGTCCTGCCCTATAGTTTGACCCATAACGACAGCAAGTTCGGGCGCGGCTATTTTGCCCATGGCGATGACTTTTTTAGCTTCGTCAAGGATGGCTTCGACATGCTATACGCCGAGGGGCAAACCCGGCCAAAGATGATGTCCATCGGTCTGCATATGCGTCTGATGGGCCATCCTGCCCGCGCCGCCGGCCTGGCAAGGCTGTTGGATTATATCGCCGCATACGATGATGTCTGGATCACCGGGCGCCAGGCCATTGCCGAACATTGGCGCCGGGTGCATCCCTACGCGGGCGAGGGGACGTAGCGGCTAAGCGTTGCGGTCGGACAGCGCGGCCACCAGGCCNNCAAACAACTTTGCGCGCGGCACCAGGGAGGAGACCAGCAGGTGCTCTTGCTTGGTATGGGCGCCGGCGCCGACCACGCCAAGACCGTCCAGGGTAGGCACGCCCAGGGCGCCGGTGAAGTTGCCGTCGCTGCCGCCGCCAAACTGGCCATGGTCCAGATTCAGGCCCACATCACAGGCCACTGGCTGGGCCACACTCAACAAATCCATGGTGCCGTCGTGGGCCTGGAACAGGGGCCGAACGGGGCCGACTTCAACCTCGATCTGGACGCCGGGGTCTGGCGAAGAAATGGCGCTCATGCGCGCTTGAACCTCCGCGAAGGCCGCTGCCGTTGGGGCGACGCAGAGCACTTCGGCATGGCAGGCGGCTGGGATCGTATTGACAAAGCCGCCGCCCCGGATATTGCCGACACGGTAGGTGATTTCACGTTCGATGTCAGAATAGCCTTCGACTTCCGTGATCAGTCGCGCCATGACGCTGATGGCGCTGCGGCCTACGCTGACGGCATGACCGGCGTGCGCGGGCTTGCCGTGGGCGTGCAGCTTATAACGCAGGAAGGCATGCCGCCCGGAGGTGAAGTGCGTATCGCGCCCTGGCTCGGGTACCAGAACATATTTGTGAGCCTTGGCCGTCTCCTCGATCAGCGCCCGTGTACTGGGGCTGCCGACTTCCTCGTCCGGGATGAACATGAATGTGACCGGCAGGTTCAGGCGGGTCCGCAGGGCCAGCAGTTTTTCCACCGCATGGCAGGCCAAATACATACCACCCTTCATGTCCAGAACGCCGGGCCCGAACAATTGATCGCCATCCCGACGCACTGGCAGTTCATCAGCCAAGGTGCCGACCGGATGCACGGTGTCCAGGTGACCCAGAACCAAAATTCCCGGCGTGCCGGTCGGATGATCAAAGCTGAAGCGGCCTATCAGGACGTCGCCATAGCCGTCCCGACCAGGTGTTCGTTCGATCCGCGCGCCCATCGCCGTCATGGTTTCTTTGGCTAGGTCCATCATCCGGTTGACGGCGGCGGGGTCTGTGCTTGGGCTTTCCAAGCCGACCCATTTTGAGATGGTGGCGGCTATTTCCTCGGCATCGAACTTCAGAGTTTCAATAACCATTATGTTCCTGTTCTCGGCTAAGGCCGGCCATAGGCGTCCCGGCCCTGCCTTGCCAGGGCGTCCGCCGCCTCGTTGCCGGGATCGCCGGCGTGGCCCTTGACCCAGTGCCAGTTGATTTCGTGGCGGGCAATNGCTTCTTCCAGGCGCAGCCACAGATCGACGTTCTTGACTGGTTTCTTGGCGGCGGTTTTCCAGCCGTTGCGTTTCCATTTAACGATCCATTTGGTGATGCCATCGCGCAAATAGGTGCTGTCGGTATGTAGATTGACCATACAGGGCCGTTTCAATGCCTCAAGCGCTTCGATGGCCGCCAACAATTCCATGCGGTTGTTGGTGGTCGATGTCTCTCCGCCCTTCAGTTCCTTCTCGTGCTCGCCGAACTGCATCAGCACGCCCCAGCCGCCCGAGCCGGGATTGCCAGAACAGGCGCCGTCGGTATAGATCACCACTTCATCCATCGGTATTAATCCAAGCCATAGGAGCCGGGACCGCTGATACGGCGGTGAAAGCGCATTTTGTGCAGATATTCCAGCGGATCCTTGGGCTTCACCATGGCGCCATCGATCTGGTTTAGCCAATCGTACAGGCGCGTTAGCAGAAACCGCAGGGCGGAGCCGCGGGCCAGCAGGGGCAGGGCGTCCAGCTCTGCTTCCGAGACCTCGCGCACGTCCCGATAGGCAGACAGCAGACGCCGGGCCTTGGTAATATTGAATTCTGCACCGCGCTCGAAACACCAGGCGTTCAAACAAATCGCCAGGTCGTAGGCCAGGGCATCGGTGCAGGCGAAGTAGAAATCGATCAGGCCGGTTAACTCTTCGCCCATGAAAAAGACGTTGTCGGGAAACAGGTCTGCATGAATTACCCCGGTCGGCAGATCAAGGGGCCAGTGGCTGGAAATATCTTCATATTCCCGGGAGATTTCCGCACCCAGTCCTGGCGCGACCTCGTCGGCCCGGGACGCGGTCTCTTCAACCAGCTGGGCCCAGCCGTCCAGGGACAGGGAATTATGCCTTGTTTGGTGGAAATCCAGCCCCGCGCTATGCATTCGCGCCAGGGCCGCGCCGACCTCGGCGCAATGCACCGCTCTTGGATGTTTCGGCCAGATCCCTTGCAAAAAAGTAACGATGGCGGCCGGTTTGCCGGCAATTTCCCGCAACGCCTTGCCGTCGCGGCCATGCAGGGTCGGCGGGCAGGGCACGCCGCGGCTGGCCAGATGGTCCAGCAGGCCCAGAAAAAAAGGCAGATCGGCTGGGTCCACCCGCTTTTCATAGATTGTCAGGATATAACTGTCCTGGTCGGTTTGTAGCAGATAATTGGTGTTCTCCACNCCCTCCGCGATGCCTTTCAGGCCAGTGACCGTGCCGATGTCGTACTCGGCCACGAAGGCACGTAGTTCCTCGTCATAAATGTCCGTGTAGACTGCCATGATCGCTTCCGTCCCGCCGCCGCCTCGTCAGACTGGTTCCGGCGCGCGTATTTCGGCCGGCAATTTGAACGCCATATCCTCGTTCGTCACGGCGACTTGTTCAATGGTCACGCTAAAACGTTGGTGGAAGGCGTCCAGGACCTCTTCTACCAATACTTCAGGCGCTGAGGCTCCGGCGGAGATGCCGATACAATTTTGCCCCGCCAGATCCGCCCAGACAATGTCCCCCGCGCGCTGGATCAATTGGCTGTAGCCGCAGCCGGCGCTGTCCGCGACCTCTACCAGGCGCTTGGAGTTGGAGGAATTCGGCGCGCCAATCACGAACAGGCCATCGCAGCGCCCGGCAATGGCCTTGACCGCTNCCTGGCGGTTGGTGGTGGCATAGCAAATGTCGCCCTTGCGCGGGCCCGCGAGGTCTGGAAACCGCTCACCCAGAACCTTGATGGCGGCGGCGGTATCATCCACGGACAAGGTGGTCTGGGTGATATAGGCGACTTGAGCATCATCCGGCGGTATGAAGGCCGCGGCTTCGTCCGCCGATTGCAGCAGGGTGATTTCGCCGGGCGCCAATTGCCCCATGGTGCCGACGGCCTCCGGGTGGCCGGCATGGCCCAGCATCACCACATGGCGGCCCTTGGCATGATGATTCTCTGCCTCGCTGTGTACCTTGGCCACCAACGGACAGGTCGCATCCAAAAACGACAGGCCGCGGCGGCGGGCGTCCTCGGGCACGGACTTGGCCACGCCGTGGGCGGAAAAGATCACCATGCCGTCGTCGGGAACCTGATCCAGTTCATCGACGAAGACCGCGCCACGCCGCTCTAGGCCTTCAACCACATAGCGGTTATGTACGATCTCGTGGCGCACATAGATTGGCTTGCCATAGCGTTGCAAAGCCAATTCAACGATTTGAATGGCCCGGTCCACGCCGGCGCAAAAGCCGCGCGGTGCTGCCAGCAGGATGGTGACCGGTTGTTTACTTATCTCGTTCATGCTGTCTTTTAGCCGTATGGCACCGTTATGGAATGGCCCCAAGAATCGATTGACCCTATATACTCCGAATAGGCTCTGGTACAAATTGGCATGGAAAAAATGAAAAAAACTCGCGGCCTCGGTGGTGCCATGACATTGATGTGTCTCGGCGCGGTACTGTTGTCGGCTTGCAGCATGTTCCAGCCCAATAATCCAAAGCTCTGTCCGCGGGTTGCCTTGCTCAATGACGCCGCCAAGATGACCCGGTACCGCGATGGCCAGGGCCGTGACTTGACCGATGTACTGTACGAGGCACGTGTCCAGGACGTTAAATCGGGCTGCAAGTATGCCGATGGCCGTGTCCGAGTTGAGGCCATGATCGATATCGTCGCTCAGCGCGGTCCGGCGTTTGACGGCGCCAACGCGCAAGTGCCGTTTTTCGTAGCCGTGATCGATGAGGCACAGAACATCATCGCCAAGAAGAATTTTGACAGCGAGGTTGAATTCCGCGACGGGCGCCGGCGCGCCGGCGTGCGGGAGGAGATTGATCAGACCGTCTTTCTGAAAGAGGGTGAACATGGGCCGGAGTATGAAATTATCGTCGGCCTGCAGGTGAGCGAACAGCAATTGCAACAGAATCGAGGCGGGCGCTAATAATTCACGATCCATTGGCCAACCTCGTGGCGTGCCAATCAGCGCAATCCTGCATTATTCCTGGCTTTGCCCCAAGCCTGGCAATGGATCGTTGACTCTGCGCCGCCTCCGCCTATCATTCCGGCACCGTTCGTTGCCGGTTTGTGGTGCCGGTAGGAGCGGCCAGACAGGTGAACCTCGCGGGAGAGCCCGGCCGATCGAGCAAGCCGGCGCCGAAGGAGCAAGCACCCCGCAAACTCTCAGGCCCATGGACCGCGAGGGGATGTCACTCTGGAAAGCAGGCGCGACCACGGATGTGTTCAAGGCGGATTGGCCCACACACTGATAACGCGCTTCACCGAAGGGGCTAAGTTCCGCCGATTAAGTCATGGCGGGACGAACTCTCTCAGGTCCGACGACAGATTGGGGGCGGTGGAATCCACACAAGTCTTCTTGGTGGATGCCGCTCCGAAGTTTGTTGGAGGACCGGATGAATAGTCCGTCGACTGCCGAAGAAGCGCTCAAGACGACCCCCTTGCATGCCTTGCAGGTGGAATTGGAAGGCAAAATGGTGCCCTTCGCCGGCTTTGAGATGGCGGTTAATTTCCCCTTGGGCGTGCTTGGCGAACATAAATATACCCGCGCCGCCGCCGGCCTGTTTGATGTTTCGCACATGGGGCAGGTGCGCCTGCATGGCGCGGGCCGTGCCGAGGCTTTGGAAAGTCTTCTGCCGGCCGATGTCGCCAATCTGGCGCCCGGCGCCATGCGCTACAGCCAGCTGACCAATGATCAGGGCGGCATCATTGATGATCTGATGGTGACCAATGCCGGCGACTATCTGTATCTGGTGGTCAACGGCGCCAACAAGGATGGTGACTTGGCCCATATGCAGGCCGCCTTGCCTGGTGGCGTCACGGTGGAACATCGGACCGGGGATGCCCTGCTGGCCCTGCAAGGACCCGCCGCGGCAGCCGTCATGGCCCGTCTGGCGCCTGGTGCTGAAACGCTGGTGTTCATGACTTCCATGGCAGTTAAGGTCGGCGGCGCGGATTGTCATGTCGCGCGCTCCGGCTATACGGGTGAGGACGGCTTTGAAATTTCCCTGCCTGGCGGGTGTGCCGAGGAATTGGCCCGCCTGCTGCTGGCCCAGGACGAGGTCGCCTCAATTGGCCTGGGCGCCCGCGACAGCCTGCGTCTGGAAGCCGGGCTGTGTCTGCATGGCCATGATATAGATACCGCCACAACGCCCATTGAGGCCGGCCTGAACTGGTCGATCCAAAAGCGCCGCCGTCAGATGGGCGGCTTCCCTGGCGCCGCCGTCATTCAGGCCCAGTTTCGCGATGGGCCCGCCCGCAAGCGCGTCGGTATTCTGCCCGAAGGCCGGGCCCCGGCACGTGAAGGCACCGTTATCGTCGACAGCGTAGGCAATGACATCGGTGTCGTGACCTCGGGTGGATTCGGGCCAAGCCTCGGCAGCCCCCTCGCCATGGGCTATGTCACCGCCGCCCACGCCTCCGCTGGCACGCCGCTTGGGCTGGTGGTGCGCGGCAAGACCCTGCCGGCTCAAGTGGCAAAAATGCCTTTTGTTCCGGCCAACTATTTTCGCGGCTAGGCCGTCCTACATATTTCACGAGGAGAACCAAATCATGAGCAATGTTTACTTTACCGAAGATCACGAATGGATCCTGGTTGAAGGTGATATCGGCACCTGCGGCATTACTGAATTTGCTCAGGAGCAATTGGGCGATATCGTCTATGTGGAATTGCCCGAGGCGGGCCGGGAGGTGACCCAGAATGACGAAATCGCAATCGTCGAATCGGTCAAGGCGGCTTCCGAGCTCTATGCCCCTGTTAGTGGCGCGGTCACCGAAAGTAATGACGAATTGGCTGACGACCCGGCCAAGGTGAACGCTGACGCCATGGGCGACGGCTGGTTCTTCAAAATCCGTATCAGCTCGGCTAGCGAATTGGAGAATCTGATGGACAAGGCGGCCTATGATGCCCTGGTCGTGGGGCAGAGTTAATGCGTTATCTGCCGCACACTCCGGTGGACCGTCAGGCCTTGTTGGCGGCCATTGGCGCTGAAGACATCGATGATCTGTTCATTGATGTGCCCAACCAGGCCTTGTTGAAAGAGCCTCTGGACTTGCCGATACATGCCAGCGAAATGGCGGTCGAGAGCGCTTTGACCGCCATGGCGGACCGTAGCGTGCCCATGGGATCGATGGCGTCCTTCCTTGGTGCGGGCGCCTACCGCCATCATGTGCCGGCGGCGGTGGATCATTTGATCCAGCGCTCTGAGTTCCTAACTGCCTATACGCCCTACCAGCCGGAAGTCAGCCAGGGCACCTTGCACTACCTGTTCGAATTCCAGACCCAGGTGGCGATGTTGACGGGCATGGATGTTGCCAATGCTTCCATGTATGACGGTGCCACCGCCTGCGCCGAAGCGGTCCTGATGGCCCACCGGGTGACCAAGCGCGACAAGGCGATCCTTTGCGGCGGGCTGCATCCCCATTATCGAGAGGCGACGGAGACCGCTGTCCAGTTCATTCAATTTGAGATTGATGCCCGTTCGACCAATTCGGATGAGGCAGAGGACATGGCGGGCCTGATCGATGGGGATACCGCCTGTATCGTAGTTCAAACGCCGGATCTTTTTGGCCGCTTGCATGATCTCCGCGCCCTGGCGGATGCGGCGCACGACAAGGGCGCCTTGCTTGTCGTCGTGGTAACGGAGGTGGTGTCCCTGGGCGCGGTGACACCGCCCGGCGAAATGGGTGCGGACATCGTGGTGGCCNAGGGGCAGTCCATCGGCAACGCCTTGAACTTTGGCGGGCCATATCTGGGTCTGTTCGCGACGCGGCAAAAATACGTCCGCCAGATGCCGGGCCGTCTGTGCGGCGAGACAGTGGATCAGGAAGGGCGGCGCGGCTATGTGCTGACCCTATCAACGCGGGAGCAACATATCCGGCGGGAGAAGGCNACGTCGAATATCTGCACCAATTCGGGCCTTTGCGCCCTGGCCTTCTGTATCCATCTGTCCTTGTTGGGTGAAACGGGGCTGCGCCAGTTGGCCCAGGTGAATCACGGCCGCGCCGTGGCCCTGGCGGACCATCTGGCGGATTTGGACGGCGTTGAAGTCCTGAACAGCAGCTTCTTCAACGAATTCACACTGCGCCTGCCCAGGCCGGCGGCGGAGGTGGTGGAGGAACTGGTGGGCCGGAACATTCTGGCCGGCGTTCCTCTCAGCCGGCTTTATCCCAGCAATCCCGCGATGGCGGATTTGTTATTGGTCGCGACCACCGAAACCAATACCGATGAAGACGCCGCTGCCCTGGTCAACGCCTTGCGGGAGGTGCTGTAATGGCTGGCCCTGAGACAGTTACGACCAACAGCGGCCATAGCGGCCTGGACCTTGCCGAACCGCTGATCTTCGAACTTGATAGCCCCGGCCGTTGCGGCGTTGATCTGCCCGAGCCGCCCGATGCGCCAAACCGCCTGGGCGGTTTGGAACGCAGCGCGCCCATCGGTCTGCCCGGCCTTTCGGAACCGCAAGTCGTGCGCCACTTTGTACGTCTGTCGCGCAATAATTTTGCCATTGATGCGGGGCTCTACCCCTTGGGCTCCTGCACCATGAAGCACAATCCGCGCCTGAACGAGAAAGTGGCGCGGCTGCCGGGTTTCGCCGACCTGCATCCTCTGCAACCGGTGGAAACCGTGCAAGGCGCCCTGGAACTGATCGATACCTTGGCGGAATGGCTGATAAAATTGACCGGCATGCCGGCGGTTGCCATGTCGCCTGCCGCCGGCGCCCATGGTGAACTCTGCGGTTTGATGACCATTCGGGCCGCGTTGGAGGCTAAGGGCGACCCGCGCGAGGTGGTGCTGGTGCCCACATCGGCGCATGGGACCAATCCCGCCACTGCGGCCATCTGCGGCTATCGCATCGAACAGATCCCCGCCGATGACCGTGGCCGGGTAGATGTGGCGGCGTTGAAGGAAAAACTGGCGCCAAATGTAGCCGCGATCATGCTGACCAACCCCAACACCTGTGGCCTGTTCGAGAATCAGATTATCGAGATTGCCGAGGCGGTGCATAGTATCGGCGCCTATTTCTATTGTGACGGCGCCAATTTCAACGCGATTGTGGGCAAAGTGCGGCCTGGCGACCTGGGCATCGATTGCATGCACCTGAACCTGCACAAGACGTTTTCGACCCCCCACGGCGGTGGCGGTCCGGGCAGCGGCCCCGTGGTCCTGGCCGAGGCACTGGCGCCATTTGCACCCTTACCTATGGTTGTCCGTGATGGCGATGGCCTGAACCTGGTGGAAAGGAGAGCGGATGATCTGGGTACCGCCGAAAGTTTGGGCCGCCTGAAGGGATTTCATGGCCAAATGGGCATGTTTGTCCGTGCTCTGGCGTTTATCCTTAGCCACGGGGCGGATGGGTTGCGCCAGGCCTCGGAAGACGCGGTGCTGAACGCCAATTATATCCTGGCCCGATTGCAGGGTATGTTCTCGGCATCGTTTCCCGGCCCCTGCATGCACGAGGCTCTGTTCGATGACAGCTTCCTCAAGGATACGGGCGTCTCGACCCTAGATTTAGCCAAGGCGATGATCGATGAAGGCTTCCACCCCATGACCATGTATTTCCCTCTTGTGGTCTCGGGTGCGATGTTGATGGAGCCGACTGAATCCGAATCCAAAACCAGTCTGGATCAGTTCATCGCTTCCATGCGGCATCTCGGCGAACGTGCCCTGGCTGGGGACAGCGAATNTTTCGCCGGCGCGCCCTATCTGNCNCCCTATCGGCGGCTGGATGAANCCCAGGCCGCGCGCAAGCCGGTGCTGCGCTGGCAGCCGCCGGTGGTGGAGGCGGCTGAGTAGGCGGAGCATGTCTGAAAATTATTTCTCGCGACAACCCGCGCCGGTGGAAATCGAGGCGCGGATGGCGGAGTCGGGCGCCTGGTTCGAGATCGATCTGGATGACATCGCGTTCAATTTGCGGACTGTCCGGGAGCGGGTTGGTCCGGGGGTCGAGATCATGCCGGTGGTCAAGAACGACGCCTATGGCCACGGCTTGCTGCCTATCGTGGCGGCACTGGCCGGAGACGGCATCAATTGGTTCATGGTGGCGCGCACCGCTGAAGCGCTGGCTATCAGAGCTTCGGGCGTCCCCTGCGGCGTGATGAACATGGATGCGCTGTATACGGACGGGCAATATCAACGGATCGTCGAGCAGGAAATCAGTCAGGTAGTCTATCCCCCGGCGGCGGCAGAAAAACTGAATGCGGCGGCGCAAGCGGTTGGGCGGAAAGCCGGCGTCTTCGTCAAGATCGATACCGGGCTGCGCCGCGTTGGCGTGCCCCATGACGAGGCCGTGACCTTCATGGAAAAGATCGCAGCGCTGCCTCATCTGGAAATTCTCGGCATGTTCTCCACCTTCATGCTGCACCCGGCGCAGGATGCTGATGTTCTGGCGCGTTTTCGCGCCATCATGGACGCGTTGGCGGAAAAGGGTATTGACCCCGGCCTATGCAGTCTTGCCGCCAGCCATGGGATTTTTCATCGGCCCGATGCCTGACTTGACATGGTCCGTCCGGCCATAGCGCTATTCGGGGTCTATCTTGATGACGAAGACCGGGCGGGCGGTTTACCGCTGCGTCAGGCGCTGTGCTTCAAGGCGCGCATAGAGCATCTGAAATGGATCGAAGCAGGCGATTCTGTAACCTATTTTGGCCGCTTCACGGCGCCTCAGCGGATGCGCGTGGGAACATTGCATGTTGGCTTCTATGATGCGGTTCCGCGCGAGCTTTCCAACAAGGGCAAAATTCGGGTGGATGGCGTCGTCCGGCCCTGTATCGGTTCGGTTTCGCTCAACCATTATCTGTTCGACGCGACTGATTTGAATGTCGAGGAAGGCGATGTGGTCGAAGTTTACAGCCGCGAGGGTGAAAACAACGTTGCCGGGGTCTCGGAAACAGCAGGCTGGATGCCTTATAGTTTGCTAAATCACCTAAATCCCTTCATTCCCCAAATTTATTATCGCGGAAAGACCCCTGTCGCCATTTTGCAGCGTGATGTCACCGATTAGCCGCGGCATTCTCTAGCCGGTGATAACTGCCACGTGGCTGTCATCTCCCAGCAGAACCTGCTCCGTCATGCCGCAAAACAGGCCGTGTTCGACCACGCCGGGCCAGGTGGATAGAGTTTGCGCCAAATCGGCTGGACCGGCCATTGATGGGCCAAAGGCGCAATCCAGGACCCAATGGTTTTCATCAGTCCGAAATGGTTTGCCGTCCTCTGCCTGGCGAAGCGTTACCACGGCGCCCAGCCTCTCCAGGCGGCCGCTCAGGGGCTGCTTGGCCATGGGAATGATTTCCACCGGTAGAGGAAACGCCCCCAACACTGCGACTTGCTTGGAAGTGTCGGCGATGACGACGAAACGCTTCGCCGCGCCAGCAACAATTTTTTCCCGCAATAGCGCGCCGCCGCCGCCCTTGATCAGATTAAGTGCTCCGTCGAACTCATCGGCACCGTCCACGGCTAGGTCGAGGACCGGTGTCTCATCCAAATTCGTCAGCCCGATACCCAATTGCCGGCATAATTCGGCGCTGCGTTCAGAGGTTGCGACACCGGACACGGACAATCCGTCACGCACCCGTTGACCAAGCAACTGGATAAAATACTCCGCTGTGGAGCCGGTGCCGATGCCAAGGCGCATTCCGTCTTCAACCAAATCCACCGCCGCACCGGCGGCAAGCTGTTTTGCTTTATCACTCATGCGGGCAACCTTTTTTCATATCCGTCATCAGTTTCGTTTCAGTTCACCACAATCCAGGCTATATGTTCGCCATGTCAAATTCCGCAAGTGCCGCCGCCCCCAATCCGCTTCTCAAGCTCGCCTTGGAAATCGGCCCTCTGGCCCTGTTTTTTCTGACCAACGCAAAGGCTGGGATATTCTGGGCGACTGCCGTCTTCATGGTAGCGATCCTGGTTTCGCTGACAATTAACTGGCTGTTGGAACGGCGGGTGCCAACTCTGCCGCTGGTAACCGGTATTTTCGTCCTGGTTTTTGGTGGCTTGACCTTGATTTTACAGGACGAGCTATTCATTAAGCTGAAACCGACCATCGTCAACACTTTGTTCGCGGTCATACTTTTCGGCGGCCTTTTCTGGGGAAAATCTTTCTTGAAAAGTTTGATGGGCAGCATGTTCCGGATGACGGACCTGGGATGGCGGATGTTGACGATTCGGTGGGCTCTATTTTTTGTCCTGCTGGCGGTCTTGAACGAAATTGTTTGGCGCAACACGTCCACGGACACCTGGGTAAGTTTCAAGGTTTTTGGCATCATGCCCCTGA
Organism: Rhodospirillaceae bacterium; assembly: GCA_002731375.1. Taxonomy (GTDB): domain Bacteria; phylum Pseudomonadota; class Alphaproteobacteria. Next base: position 15,706 of record PCBT01000028.1, read on the forward strand.
CCATCCTGTTTTCCTTGTCGCAGCTGCCGGCGATGAACCGCCACCAACTGCCGAATGACGGGCCGGGTAAAGAGGATGCAGCCTGATGTTCCAAGGGTGGGATATCGCTTGCGACCGGGGAGAACGGCGGATTTTCTCCAGTCTTGATTTCCAGATCTCACCTGGCCAGGCGTTGGTCCTGCGCGGCCCCAATGGTTGCGGCAAGACAACCTTGCTGCGGACGGCGGCGACATTGCTGAAAGTGGCGGCGGGAAAGCTGATCTGGAATGGTGCCGATATCGCCGAAGACCCCGAGGAACACCGCGCCAGACTGCATTTCATCGGCCATCAGGATGCTGTCAAGGGCGCCTTGAGCGTACGGGAGAATATCGCCATTTGGACCAAGATACGTGGCGCCGCCGAGGATCGGGTCGAGGCCGCGATGTCTGCCTTTGATATTGCCCACCTAGCCGATACCCCGGCGCAATATCTTTCCGCCGGACAGCACAGGCGCACGGCGTTGGCCCGCTTGGTCGCCTCGCCCACCGCGCTGTGGCTACTAGATGAACCCACGGTGTCCCTGGATGCTGCCGGCACCGCGTGCCTGCAAAGGGCGATTGCTGCGCATCGGGCGGACAATGGCATGGTCATGGCGGCGACCCACATCGAACTGGGACTGGACGACGCCGAAATTTTGCAACTGAAGCCGCAATGAAGGTATTTAGCGCCATAATCGCTCGCGACCTGCTCCTTGCNGTGCGCCAGGGCGGGGCTACATTTCTNGCCTTGGTCTTCTTTTTNCTGACGGTCACGNTATTCCCCCTCGGTATCGGACCGGAGCCGGCGATCCTGGCCCGCGTTGCACCGGGCGTGCTTTGGGTAGCCGCCCTGTTGGCGGCCATGTTGTCACTCGACCGCCTGTTCCAGGCCGATTTCGAAGATGGCAGCTTGGAACAATTGACTCTGTCCGGCTTACCCGTGAGTTTGATCGTTCTGGCCAAGATCGTCACCCACTGGCTCACGACCGGGCTACCCTTGTTGCTGGCGGCGCCGGTGTTGGCGGTCTTGCTGAATATGAACAGCGAAGGTTTCACGGCCCTGCTGCTAACAATGTTGATAGGTACCCCGGCGTTAAGCCTGATCGGTGCCATCGGCGCCGCCTTGACCCTAACGGTCCGTCGAGGCGGTGTTTTGTTGTCCTTGTTGGTCCTGCCGCTATACATTCCGGTGTTGATTTTCGGCGTATCGGCCATTGATGCTGCGGTGCATGGATTGAACGCCAAGCCGCATCTTCTGCTTCTGGCGGCCTTGACCATGGCGGCGATCCCGCTTTGCCCCTGGGCCGCCGCGGCGGCGGTAAAGCTGTCGCTGGAATAGTGAAGAAGCACCGTAACATACCGCGACAATTTGTTACCTTTCTGGTGCTTGCGCCCATGGCTGGAGGGGGCTAAACCTCCACCCATGTCGATGCATTATTTTGCAAATCCAGCGCGCTTTACGCGCCTTGCCGCGCGTATCCAGCCGTGGGCCGGCGGGCTGGCCGCGGTCTTGCTGCTGGTTGGGCTATATCTGGCTCTCGTCGTCGTGCCGGCGGACTATCAACAGGGCGACACGGTACGCATCATGTTCGTGCATGTTCCCTCCGCATGGATGGCCATGTTTTGCTATACCTTCCTGGCGGTGGCCAGTGCTGTCGGCTTGATATGGAAGCACCCGTTGGCTGACCTGGCGGCCAAGGCATCCGCGCCCATTGGCGCTGGTTTTACATTTCTGGCGCTTGTAACCGGGTCATTGTGGGGTAAGCCCATGTGGGGCGCCTGGTGGGTTTGGGACGCGCGGCTGACCTCGGTTCTGATCCTGCTTTTTCTTTACCTGGGCTATATGGCGTTGTGGCAGGCGATTGAGGATAGCCAGAAAGCGGGCAAGACGGCGGCGGTTCTGGCCCTGGTCGGGGCGGTCAATGTGCCGATCATTAAGTTTTCGGTGGACTGGTGGAATACCCTGCATCAGCCAGCCAGTGTTCTGCGTATGGATGGGCCGGCGATCCATCCCACCATGCTGTGGCCACTATTGATCATGGCCTTGGCATTCAAGGCATATTTCGTGACCTTGCTGCTGACACGTATGCGTATGGAATTGAACCTGCGGCGCATCCGTGCGCTGCGTCTGGCGGAACGGACAAGTTAGGATCCTTGAGAATGGACGGCATGGGAGCGTTTTTCGCCATGGGGGGCTATGCTGGCTATGTCTGGCCGGCCTTTGGGATTGTCCTGGCGGTCATGGCCTTGCTCTGGATCAGCAGTATTCGGGGTTGGCATAAATCTGAAAAATCCTTGACCGCGCTGCGGAACCATCGCCGGCAACGCGAAGGTGTCGAGGAATGACCCGGAAGCGGCGGCGTCTCTATATCGTGGGTGGTTTCATGTTGATCTTCGCGGCCGCGGCCGCGTTGGTCTTGATGGCGTTCGAGGAAAATATCGTATTCTTCTATTCGCCGACTGAGCTGGCGCGAAAAATGGAACAGCAACCGATTCCGCCGGAACGCCGGTTGCGCATCGGCGGTTTGGTCGAGGAAGGCTCGCAGGGGCGCGATAAGGATGGCATTACCGTCACTTTTCGCATAACCGACACCGTCGAAGTCGTGCCGGTACGGTTCCGTGGCTTGTTGCCGGATCTTTTCCGGGAAGGCCAGGGCGTTGTCGCCGAAGGCAGCATGGCTGCGGATGGGACATTCGTCGCTACCGAGGTGCTGGCAAAACATGATGAAACCTATATGCCGAAAGAAGTTGCCGACGCCTTGAAGGATGCCGGCCAGTGGCAGGGGGATCATGAATGAGTGAAGGCGCGAATGGCGGGAAACCATGTGTTTTGCTGATCGATCCGATACCAAGTTGGATCGTTGACCGTGCGCGGGGCGAATTTGATTTGATCGTGCTGCCCCATGAGGACGAAAGACCGGCTGAGTTCCTGGACAATGCCGATCGTATTCTCGGTATCGCCATGCCTGGCTTTGCCAGGGTCGACGTGGCGATGATGGCATTGATGCCAAACTTGGAAATAGCTGCCTGCTTTGGTGTTGGCTATGATGGCATTGATGTTTCACATGCCAAGAAACACGGCATTGCCGTCACCAATACACCAGAGGTCTTGACCGATTGCGTCGCCGATCTCGGCATGGCCCTGACCCTGGCCACTTTGCGGAAAGTCATTGAGGGGGACCGGTATGTCAGNGCGGGGCGGTGGCGGAGCGAGGGGATATTGGAGTTGTCCCATTCGCCGCGTGGCCGCTGTCTCGGCATCGTTGGCCTGGGCCGCATCGGCATGGAACTGGCGAAACGGGCCGAGGCGTTTGGCATGTCCATCGCTTATCACAACCGCACGAAACGGGATGATGTCTCCTATCCCTACCATGGCAGTGCCGCCGCCCTGGCCGAAGCCTGTGATGTCCTGGCTTTGACATGTCCCGGCGGCGAGACGACGTTGAATTTGATCGATGCCAAAGTGCTTGAGGCCTTGGGACCAAAAGGCTATCTGATAAATATCGCGCGTGGCAGCGTGGTTGACGAGGTGGCCTTGGTGCAGGCCCTGTCAAGGCAAGGCATCGCGGGGGCCGGCCTGGATGTATTCGCGGACGAACCCAATGTACCCGAGGCGTTGTTCTCGTTTGAAAATGTCGTTCTCCAACCCCATCAGGCCAGTGCCACGGTGGAAACAAGGACCGCCATGGGAAATCTGACGATCGATAATCTGCTGGCGCATTTTCAGGGCCTGCCACTGCCGAACAAGGTGGCGTGAAGTCATGATAGCCGAATTGGGACATTACGCGTTGGTGCTGGCGTTGTCGGTTGCCCTGGTACAGTCGACCGTGCCTATGGTCGGCGCCTGGCGTGGTATCCCTGGTTGGATTGGTATGGCGCAGCCGGCCGCCATTGTGCAGTGTTTGTTGGTGGTCGTGGCTTTCGGAGCTTTGACCCATGCCTACGTGACCTCTGATTTTTCAGTGCTTAACGTGGCCTCGAACTCTCATTCGGCCAAGCCGATGCTGTACAAGATTTCCGGCGTNTGGGGCAACCACGAGGGCTCGTTGCTGTTGTGGTTGCTGATATTGGTGCTGTTTGGCGGCGCCGTGGCGCTATTTGGCGGCAATTTGCCGGCGCCGTTCCGGGCCCGGGTGCTGGCAGTACAGGCCATGATAGCGGTTGGCTTTACCTCCTTTGTGCTTTTTACCTCGAACCCGTTCGAACGGTTGCTGCCGGCGCCCATGGATGGGCGCGGATTGAATCCCTTGCTGCAAGATCCGGGCCTGGCCTTTCATCCGCCGTTTCTTTATCTCGGCTATGTCGGCTTCTCCATGGCATTTTCATTTGCCGTCGCCGCATTGATCGAAGGCCGCGTCGATGCCGCCTGGGCGCGATGGGTTCGGCCCTGGACCTTGGCAGCCTGGTGTTTTTTGACCCTGGGCATCGGGCTGGGGTCGTGGTGGGCCTATTACGAACTGGGTTGGGGCGGCTGGTGGTTTTGGGATCCTGTCGAGAATGCCTCTTTCATGCCATGGCTGGCCGGCACGGCGCTGCTGCACTCCGCGATTGTCGTGGAAAAGCGGGATAGCCTGAAGAACTGGACCGTGTTGCTGGCTATCTTGACCTTCTCCTTGAGTTTGCTGGGCACATTCCTGGTCCGTTCGGGGGTTTTGACTTCCGTTCATGCCTTCGCCACCGACCCGGCGCGGGGTGTCTTTATTCTGGCTTTCCTTGTCGCGGTCATCGCGGGCTCGTTAACGCTCTATGCCATCCGCGCGCCCGCGATGAAGGGCGGCGGCTTGTTCGCGCCCGTGAGCAGGGAAGGCGGCCTGGTCTTGAATAACCTGCTGCTGTCCACCGCCTGCGCGACGGTACTTTTGGGCACGCTGTACCCTCTATTTCTGGATGCTGTGACGGGTGAAAAAATTACCGTCGGACCACCTTATTTCAATATGACATTCGGCCCTCTGATGGTGCCGGTATTCATCGCCATGGCCGTGGGGCCAATGCTGCCGTGGAAGCGCGGCGATCTACTTGGTGCCGTGCAACGGTTGAAGTTCGCCGTTTTCGCAACCGTGATTGGCTTGCTTGTCACTTTGGTTCTGGCCTCCGATGGCCCGTGGTTGGCGATTCCGGGCATCGGCTTGGGCGTTTGGATGATTGNCGCGTCGTTAGAGGAGGGGGCCTATCGATTGCGCCTGTTCCGCGCGCCAATCAGCGAAAGTTTGCGGCGCCTGGGGCGTTCCACACGGTCGGCCTGGGGCACTACATTCGCCCATGCTGGCGCCGGCATGGTGATCATTGGTATCGTTGCTTCTTCCGCCTGGCAGGTAGAGAAATTGCAGGTTATGCGTCCGGGCGAGATCCAGGCAGTTGGCCCCTATCAGTTCAAGTTCGTAGGCGCGGTGCCGCTAGATGGACCGAATTATACCGCTGTCCGTGGTACATTTCGTGTTAGCCGTGACGGAAGCGAAGTGGCGGTGATGCAGCCTGAATCCCGCAGCTATCAAAACCCGCCCATGGCAACAACCGAGGCCGCGATCCGAACGGGCTGGGGCGGTGATTTATATGCCGTGGTCGGTGACCCAACAGGCGACGGTGCCTGGTCAACGCGGTTTTACAACAAGCCAATGATCAATTGGATCTGGATCGGATCGCTGATCATGGTGCTTGGCGGGTTGATATCTTTGACGGACCGCCGTTTTCGGGTCGGCGCGCCGTCTCGGCCCGGCGGCGCTGCAAGGACAGCAAGGGCGGCTGCGTCGTTGGCAGGCAAATAGGATTTGAAGATTTGAGCGAGCCAACTTTAGAACCAAGTTCGGAGGGCCGGCCCCGCAGTGTCTGGCTGCGTTTCGTGCCGCTTGCGGTGGCATTAATCATCGGTGCTTTCCTGCTCGTCGGATTGGGCTTGCGGCCGAAGGAAATCCCCTCGGCGATGATCGGCAAGGCAGTTCCTGTATTTGATCTGCCGGCTTTGCCGGGGCGACCGAAAGGTTTGAAGACCGCCGATCTGAAAGGTCAGGTTTCGCTGGTCAATGTCTTCGCCTCGTGGTGCGTTTCATGCCGGGCCGAGCATCCCTTGTTCATGAAGTTGAAGGGCGAAGGCATTCTGCCCGTACACGGCGTTAATTATAAGGACGAAGGGCCGGCTGCCGTGGAATGGCTAAGGCGCCATGGCGATCCTTATGACCGCATTGGTTCCGATCTGAAAGGCCGGGTCGGTATCGATTGGGGTGTTTATGGCGTGCCCGAGACATTCCTGATCAACGCCGAGGGGCGGATCGTCTGCAAACATATCGGCCCGGTCATGGAGGCGGATCTTCGCGATAAATTGCTGCCGGCGATCAAGTCATTGCGGCAGGCGCGCGCGGCACAATGTTGATGCCTGTATTGCGCCGCCTGGTTTTTGTCCTCTGTATTTTTGGTCCGATTGCGCCGGCCTGGGCTGTTGCCGTGGATACGCCTCTGGACGATCCGCTGTTGGAAGCCCGTGCCCGCGCCATTCACAAGCAACTGCGATGTCTGGTCTGCCAGAACCAGTCGATTGAGGATTCGAATGCTGGGCTGGCGCGGGACCTGCGGATCTTGGTGCGCGACCGGATCTCTGCCGGTGATAGCGATGCGGCGGCAATCGGCTATATCGTCGAACGATATGGCGATTGGGTGTTGTTGCAGCCTCCCGTGAAAGGCCGGACAGTTCTGCTTTGGTTGGGACCAATGCTTTTTCTGCTATTGGCGGTGGTCTTGATATTGCGTTGGTATCGGCGGCGAAGCGGCGTGACCGCCACGGCCGCCGCCGCGCCCTTAAGTGTGGATGAGCAAGCCCGCTTGAAGGCTCTCTTGGACGATAGGGAGCAATCATGAGTGTCTGGTTGGCAATCGGCGCACTGACACTGGTGGCGGTTCTGCCGATCCTATGGCCCTTGCTGCGTCCATCTGGTGCCGTCAGCAAGCGCCTGGATCACGATCTAGAGGTCTATCGGGATCAATTGCGTGAGGTCGAGTCGGAATTGGCGGCCAATTCGCTGACCGAACGGGAAGCGGAAGAAGCCAAACGGGAAATTGAACGGCGGATACTGAGGGCCGCCGATCAGGTGGAAAGCCATAGCAGCCCGGTGGCTCCGTCGGCCCTCACCGCGGTTTTGATCGCCCTTTTACTACCCGCGTTAACACTATTGTTGTACAGCCAGTTAGGCCAGCCCGGCCAACCGGACCGACCACTGGCGGAGCGCGAGGCGCCGGCGCCGGAAACACAAGGGCTGAGCGAGGATCAGAGCGCCCAGGTCAACGACATGGTCGCGCGTTTGGAAAAGCGGTTGCAGGCACAGCCGGATGATCTCGATGGCTGGATTCTTCTGGGGCGCTCGCAGGCCGCGGTTGGCGATTTTGATAGCGCCGCCAAGGCGTTGCGCCGGGCTGTCGCGTTATCCGGGGATGACGTTGAATTGCAGGTGGTGCTCGGTGATATCCTGACAAGGGGCGCAAGAGGCACGGTCACGCCGGAGGCCCTTGCCGCGTTTCG
>PCBT01000029.1 GCA_002731375.1 Rhodospirillaceae bacterium
CGCGGGTGTAGTACATACCCTCGGCCGCCACCAGAACGCGGGGATGTCCCTTGAAATGGCGGTTGCCCGTAAAGGGCATCCAGTAGGCTTCGAGGCCGTTTTTTGACAAGGGCGGGTCGGAAGGAGGCGTCATGTTAAGGGCTGGCCCTAAATTAGGCGTGGCGAGCCTTTAAATGCAGGCGTAGACGTCTTCGGCCGGCACCAGGGCCCGCACTCGGCGGCCCAGCAGGTTGAGCAGGATAATCACTCGGTCCTTGTCGGCCATGGTTTCGAACAGCCCCACCTGATCGCACATGGAGTCCCTCTCGACGCGGACCCTGTCGCCCTTGCGCAGATTGAGGTTGGGCGCCGCGCAGACCAGGCCTTCTTCGTTTTCGCGCTCGATAATTTCCTCCACAACGCCCGGCATCATGGGCAGGGGCCGGTCGCCCTGGCAGATGATGTCGCTGACGCCGATGGTGGAACGGATAGACCTCCAGCGCGCCGCGGCCACGTCGATGAGGACGAACATATAGCGCGGGAACAAAGGTGCCGTAACCCAGTCGGTACGCCGGGCGTGGCGGCGCTGTTTGCGGTGTCGGGGTAGATAGGCGGTGAAGCCCTGGCGTTCGAGATGTTGCAAGGCCAGGGATTCCGAACGCAACCGGGTATAGATCACATGCCAGCGTTTCATGACGCGCCCTGCCTTTTCGTATCCTGTTCTTCCTCTACATGTCTTTCCGTGGAGGGTTTTTCACGGGAAATCTTGAGCAGGGGCGGGGTCAACAGATGGGCTGGGGAGATGTCCCGGACCAGGGTGTCATAAGTGGCCTGGGGCTCGCTGAGGTCGGTGATGATCACGGCGTCGAAATTGCCCAGCGCCGTGAGTTTGGAGACCACGGCAAGCCCGGAAAACTGGTCGCTCTGAGACCGCCCGTCCAAAATCCCCACCAGCTCCATCGGGAAGTCGGTGGCGCACAGGGTCATGACCTCGCACAGGTCCCCGGTCCCGGCCAGCGCCACATGGCGCCATCCGGCGGCGACGCAGGTTTCGAGCATTTCCGAACACTGGTTGCGGGCCTTGCGGAAGAAGCCGAAGGAGGAAGAGAGATATTCCGCCGTAAGCCGGGTCTTTTCGGAAAATCCCCTGGGGGTGAGGTAATAGGCATAACGGTTGGCCGGCACCTGGCTGACCTTGATGAAGCCCTTTTTGATGCAGCGCTTGAGATAGGCGTTGGTGAGGCCGAGCGCGATACCCAGCTCGTGCGAGGCGGAACGCTGGGTAATGTCGCTGTTTTCATGCACCGCGTTGAGCAGGCCCAGAGTGATCTCGGCCTCGCTGTCCAAGGCCCCCTGGGTGGAGACGGTATTGCCGCTGTTGTTGCCCACCGTTTGACCTTTCGGCTGTGTGCCTTGAAACACCGCAAAAGCCGGACAAGCCAGCTTGCGTTCATATCATGAACTTTAGTCGTTCACGAGATGAACGTCAAGTATGTTCAAATCATGAACATTAGGGTTGACAGGGATGTTCATATCATGAACTCTTTCCTTGTGTTAGGCTTCTAAAAGGCCATTTTTGTCCGGGGGGCAGCGATTCACCCGGGCTGCGGTAGCGTGCCGGAATCCGAACAAGAATCCGGACGAGAATCCGATTGAGAATCCAATCAGGAATCCGAGCAAGAATCCGAACAGGAATCTGACGTTTCTTCGAGATTCTCTGAACTTCCTTCCAGGTATTTCCGGATATCTTCAGTCACGCGCTGAAGACAATAAATTGCCCCCTTGCAGAAGAGGAGGCGTTCCAAAATTCCAAGAACGGTAGCCGCTGCATTCCTGATGTCTTCCAACGATTACCGCTTAATCTGGCACCGCAAGCCGGTCCTGCGAAAACTCTACAGTAAGTTTTATCGCCGCATGGCCGCGGCCTGTAGGCAGGGCACAACCCTGGAAATTGGCGGGGGGGTCCGGGAACTTCAAGGCATTCGCCCCCCATGTGGCGTCCACGGATATTGTCTTCGCGCCCTGGCTTGATTCCACCTGCGACGCCCAGATACTGCCCTTTAAGGACGGGTCTTTTGACAATGTGGTGATGATGGACGTGTTCCATCACCTCGAACGGCCCACGGTTTTCCTGCGCGAAACCCTGCGCGTTCTCAAGCCCGGAGGGCGGCTGGTGATCATGGAAGCGGACCCCTTTCACGAACCGGAACCCGACCCGGAACGCGACCCTTATGACGCCAATCAGGCTATCCCCACGCTCAATGTTCCTGCGGCGGAAAAAGCAATTCATGGAGGAATTTCCCGGATTTAATCTCCATGGAGTTCAGCGTTGCGGTCTCCTCGCCGCGCCTCTCTCGGGTGGGTTCCGCAAGTGGAGCCTGATTCCGGCAGGGGTTATTCCCGCCATAAATCTTCTGGAGAAAGCCTTAAATCCGGTATTAGGCCCGCTCATGGGGTTTCGTATGCTGGTGATTCTCGAGCGCAGACTGGATTGAACCTGATTGATTTTATGATTCCATATGAGGATATCCGCCATCTGGGCCTTGTGGTTCGGGATAATGGATTGCGCCGGGAGCCGCTGTCTTCCGGGGGAATCAGGGCCGCGAGCCCGATTTGGGTAAAGGCGGCTGTTAACCCGGTCGCAAATCCGGTTTCCGGTTAAGGGCCGTCGTGGCGGAGATCAAACGCCTGGGGTTTCTTGGCGCCGGACCCATGGCGCGGGCTCATGCGGCGGCGGCGCTGGCGCTGGGGGCCGAGATCGAGGCCGTATGCACGGCCCGCGAAGACTCGCCCAATTGGGATGAATTCCGCAAGATTGCGCCCCATGCCCGGCATATGACCGATGGCGAGGGGCTTCTCGCGGATGACGCGGTTGACGCCGTGGTGGCCTGTCTTCCCTGGAACCTGATGCCGCGATGGGTGACGCGGTTGATGAAAGCGCCCCTGCCGGTTCTCATGGAAAAGCCCATCGGCTTCAATGCGGATGAGGTCCGGACGCAGGCGGAAGCGGCGACCGCAACCCTCGGCGACAAGCTGGTGGGATATAACCGGCGCTTTTACGAGACCGCGATTCTTTTGCGGGAGCGTGTGGAGAAGGGCGGGCTGAAGGCTGTCCGTGTGGTGATTTCAGAATCGGTTGAAAGCCAGGTGGGGAGGCATGGCAGGGATATCATCGCCCGTCTCATCTCGTTTTCTTTGGCCCATGCCCTCGACCTGCTGTTGCATGTTTTAGGCCCCTTGCGTCCCGTGGCGTTTGCTCCCTTCCCGGAAAAGGGCGAAGCCGCGCCATTTGTCTCGTTTAACGGGATGCTGGCCACGGTGGAGAATGTTCCCGTGGCGCTTGCCCTTAACGTCGATGACCCGGCCAATACCGGTATGCGCTGTCTTTTTGATGACGGCACGGCCTGGGAGCTGTCGCCGCTGGAGACTCTGACCATCTATAAAGGCCTGGATGTGCAGCCCCCAATGCCACAGGAAAATATCCGGCGTTACAGCCCCCGTGTGGAGGCCAGGCATGAGGTGGATGCCAGTTTCAAGCCCGGTTTCCGCGGCCAGATGGCGGCCTTTCTGTCGGGGGAACACGGCCCCGGCGCCAGGGTGAACGACGCCGTGGCGGTGCTCGACCTGATTGATTCCCTGGGTGCGGCTGCGAAATCCTGGCCCCGGGATGAGGTCGGGCGGTGACATGTCGTATGTTTGGAGAGATAAATGACTGGATATCGTGATCCTTTTCTGAAGCATCGCAAGGCACAGGAAAAAGCCCACCTTGCGCGTGTGGGAGAGACAGTGGACCCGATGGCCAGCCTGATTTCGGTGGAAATGAATGTCACCGAACTGTGCAACCGAGTGTGCGATTTTTGTCCCCGTGTTGATCCGGAGATTTACCCCAACCGCGACCTGTCCATGGACCTGGAGGTTTCCCGCAAAGTGGTTTCCGATCTGGCCGGGTTTGGCTATGGCGGTCGCATTTCGTTTTCGGGATACGGTGAATCGCTCCTGAACAAGCAGCTATCCGACCACATCAGAATTTTCAGAACGGCCCTGCCGGAAAATTTCATCGAAACCAATACCAATGGCGACAAACTGACCCTGGCGTTGATCCAGGAGCTGTTCAAAGCCGGTATTTCGGCCCTTTACGTCAATCTTTACGATGGGCCGGAGCAAATTGACGAATTTACCGAGCTGTTCGCTGAAGCAGGAATCGGGCAGGAGCATTACAAGCTCCGTCCTCATTGGCCGGGAAGCGCCGAGGATTTCGGGCTGACCCTGAACAATCGTGCCGGCATCATGGAAAATGCGGAGGTTGGGCTGGTTCCCCTGGAGCAGGGCCTCAAAGGGCGGTGTTACTATCCTTTTTATAAAATGTTCGTGGACTGGAACGGCGACGTTTTGTTCTGCGCCAATGACTGGGCCCGGAATATCATTGTTGGAAATGTAATGAAAAATTCCGTGGGGGAGATCTGGATGTCGGAAAAGATGCGTGATACTCGGCTTCGTCTTGGCCGTGGCGACCGCGGTTTCAATCCTTGCGGTAAATGCGATGTGGTGGGCACGCTCCACGGACAATTCAGCTTCGATCACCTGATGTCCCTTTACGGAGAATCCGAGGGTGACGAATCTACTCCGCCCAAAAACGAAGCGACGGGATAGGCGTAGCGGTTTTTCATCCGTGGCGGAGATTTCAAATCTATCCGAAGCGATGCCGGGCCGGCGTGACAACGGGTGGTCCCGGAATCTGCTGTTCTTTCTGGCGCCGCGGATCATGGATTTCGACACCTATTTGCCCATTGCCATGGAGATGGCGGCGGCGCGCCCCCAATGGCGCATCCGTTTCGTGGTGTTCGACGCGCACAACTATTCCTCGATTCTCGCTAACAGCACCATGATGGCGGGTCTGGAGCGTTGCGGCAGCCTTCATTTTCTGGGCAGCGGAGACAGCAGGGGCGTGGTGAGGCTCTGGCGGCGGCTTGGGGGATTCGCCGCCATCACGGGGTGGATACTTCGCCATGACCGGCCGGTCCTTTTTTCGTCAAGGGCCTTTTCGCGGGGGCCATATCTGCTTTTTTCCGCCCTGGCCTGGCTACGGGGAGGAAACAGCTATCTGTTGTGGAAAAACCGCAGCCCCGATGAGGTGCATCACATCATGTTTCAGACGCGGAACCCGCCACCACCCAAACCCACTGCGTTTCTGGCGCGCCTTCTTGGCCGCGATCAGGACGCGGTCATCCATTATCACGACCAGCAGAAGGAAACACTGGGCCAGGCATCCGTATTCGGACGTATTTTCGATGTGCCATGGCTGCGTATCGGTTTGCCCCACCATTTCTCGGCCTGGAGACAATTTATTGATGACCAGATCGCAGTGGAGAGAGCGCGGCTGGAGCAGGAGGGCGTGTCAAGGAGCGCCGAAATTTACACCGTATTTGCGGCAAAGTCGGGGAGCAGCGACAATCTTGGCCTTCCCGGGGCTGTGGAACGCTCGTTCAAGGCCATTATCACGGCTCTGACGCGGCTTCGTCCCGATGCCGTGATTTTAATCCGCGCCCATCCCAAGGCAGTGGAGGAGCCCTATATCATGGAAGGAATTGAAGCTGCGGTGAGCGCGCGCATATATATGAGTGCCGTTCATCCCGAGGTATTGCTGGCGCTGTCGCGCCGGTGTCTTGCCAACAATCCCACCAACATTCTGTTTGCCGGGTTTCCGGGGCAGTGCATTGATTGCAGCGAATATCCCGATTCCCATTTCAAGGAACATGGGGAAGTGTCGCTCGCCCACGGATATGGCCCTCTCTACATCAATCCTCTGGCCAAGGATTTCGACGCCCAGCTGTCCCGGGCGCTTGAGGACGATTCCCTGTTCGAAGCTCCGGAACTGACGGAAAAACGGGACTGTCTCCATCGCAACAATCCGCCCTGTTTTAAGGCGCTGTTGAATCTGTTGGAAGGCGATGTTCCCTTCCGCGAAACCTCTCCAGCCGCACAGAAAGGCTGAATAGGGACGGCGGATAAATGAAAGAAAAATCATCATGTGAAACGAAGCCACGCGATTTTCCATCGCTTTCGATCCCACGAGATAGCGGTTTGCTCCGTACTTTCTCATTCCAACAACCGCCACACTAACCGTTGAGGACATATTATGAAGGACATTCCGACAATTTATGTGGGCTATGACCCAAGAGAAGACGAGCCCTATGAGGTATTAAAATATACGGCGTTCAAACATGCGTCGGGACCGCTGAACGTGTATCCCATTAAACAGCACCTGATGCGGCGAATCGGTTTGTATCGCCGTGCATGGCAACTCGGCAGTTCGTCATTGCCGAGCCCGAATAATGATTCCGACATTCAGCACCGCGATATATTCGACGGCAAACCGTTCGCTACCGATTTTTCGTTTTCACGATTCCTGACCCCGTTTTTGAACAGGCTCGAGGGCTGGGCGTTGTTCATGGATTGCGATATGTATTTCAGGTCTGATCCCCTAGAGTTATTTGAGAAATATAATGACCCAAAATATGCGGTGTACTGCATAAAGCATAACCATACCCAGGCCTCGGAAGAGACGCATAAAATGTATGGGAATGAACAATACCAATACTCACGCAAGAACTGGTCGTCCGTCATCATGTATAATTGTGGCCATGAAGGGCACAACAACCTTACGGTCGATGATGTCAGTACAAAGCCGGGGCATTGGCTGCATAACTTCAAATGGCTGGAAGATGATACCATTGGTGATATGCCGGAAGAGTGGAACTGGCTCGATGGTCATTCTTCCGCTGATATTGATGCAAAGAATGTTCATTTCACCAGAGGCGGCCCCTGGTTCAGAGGCCAGATATGGGAGCCTCTCGATGATAAATCCGAGGAATATGCCCAGCAATGGGAAGCATTGAGGGATGAAATGAACGCAAGTGCCGGTTAGGCATCCGTCCTTCGCATTTCCCGAAGACATGCCGTGCCGTGTCCGGCGCAATGGTTCCCCGCCAAGCCATAGACCCCAAGGAAGAAAAGCAAGACCATGACCGACACCAAAACCTTTCTCAAACACGCAGCCGAGGTCTGTAACCAGATCGACGCCGAGGCCGTGGAGCGTCTGGTGCAGGAACTGAAAGCTCTGCGCGAGCGCGGTGGGCGGCTGTTCATTACCGGCGTCGGTGGTTCGGCGGCCAATGCCAGCCATGCGGTGAACGATTTCCGCAAGCTCTGTGGCATCGAGGCCTATGCCCCCACCGATAACGTGTCGGAATTGACTGCGCGCACCAACGACGAGGGCTGGGAAACGGTCTTCGCCGGCTTCCTTGAGGTCAGCCAGGCTAATGACAAGGATGCGGTGCTGGTGTTCTCGGTGGGTGGCGGCAACGCCGAGAAAAACGTCTCGGTAAACATCATCCGCGTGCTAGACGAAGCCAAGAAGCGGAACATGAAAATCTTCGGCATCGTCGGCCGCGACGGTGGCTATACCAAACAGGTGGGTGACGAAGTGGTGGTGGTGCCGACGGTGGATGCGGGTCTGGTGACGCCGCTGACGGAGGCGTTCCAGGCCGTGGTCTGGCACGGCATCGTCAGCCATGACGATCTTCAGATCAGGGATACCAAATGGTAAGCCGCGGGAAGGCAGCGCGTCTTTCCCGATGACGGACGCAGATGTGCGGCGGGCGGTGTTTCTCGACCGTGACGGCGTCATCAACCGTTCCGACATACGCGAGGGCAAGCCCTTTGCGCCGCTGCGGGTGGAGGAGTTTGATATCCTGCCCGGTGTGGCCGATGCGGTTGGTGATCTCAAGGCGGCGGGGTTTCTCGTCGTCGTCACCACCAACCAGAAGGATATAGGCGAGGGCCTGGTCAGCATGGACGTGTTGGAGGCCATGCACCACAAGCTGCGCGCCGACGTGCCGGTGGATGATATCTGTGTGTGCACCTGCGGCGAGACGTGCCGACGCTATAAGCCTAAACCCGGCATGTTGCTGGACGCAGCGCGGGAATGGGACATTGACCTTGCCGCCAGTATCATGGTGGGCGACCGCTGGCGCGACGTGGACGCCGGAAAGGCTGCCAGCTGTCTCACCTATTTCATCGACTGCGGCTATCGCGAGTCGCTCAACCAGGCTCCAGACCATACCGTCTCAGACCTGCCCGAGGCGGTCCGCCATATTCTCAAAACCGTATCTGTTTGAATGGGGGCCAGCATGACGAGAACCGATAATTTGAACGTGAAGATTTTTGCCGACGGGGCCGATCTCGACGGCATCCGGAAATTGGCGCAGAACCCGCTTATCAAGGGCTTCACCACTAATCCCACGCTGATGCGCAAGGCCGGGGTCAGTGATTATGCGGCCTTTGCCGGGGACATGCTCGACGTCATCGGCGGCGCCCCGGTCAGCTTCGAGGTCTTCGCCGATGGGTTCGACGAAATGGAGGCGCAAGCGCTGGAGATCGCGTCATGGGGCGACAATGTCTATGTGAAAATCCCCATCACCAACACCAGGGGCAAATCTTCGGTGCCGCTGGTGGGGCGTCTCTCGGCGCAGAAGGTGCAAGTCAACATCACCGCCATGATGACCCTGGATCAGGTGCGCGCCGTGGCCGAAGTCCTGCATGAGGAAACGCCCGCCGTGGTCTCGGTGTTCGCTGGGCGTATCGCCGATACCGGCGTCGATCCGGTGCCCCTGATGCGCGAGGCGGCGAGCATTCTTAAAAGCAGGCCCAAGGCGGAATTGCTGTGGGCGAGCCCGCGCGAGTTGTTGAACATCTTCCACGCCGACGAGGTGGGCTGTCACATCATCACCGTGACCCATGATCTTCTGGGCAAGCTTTCGGGTGTGGGCAAGGACCTCGACCAGTTCAGCCTCGAAACCGTGGAAATGTTCTATCGCGACGCCTCCGCCGCCGGCTATACCATCGCCACCGAGAAAAAAGCCGCCGCTTCTGGGTGAGCGGCTAAACGGAATCGTGGCAGGACACATTTCATGAAGACACTCGTTGAAGGCAATTACCGGCGCAAGATCAAGACGCCGGACGAGCTGCGCGAGATTATCGGGCCGCATCCGCGCGAGCGGAAGGTGGTTATGTGCCACGGCACCTTCGACATCGTGCATCCGGGGCATATCCGGCATCTCATCTATGCCCGGGACAAGGGCGACGTTCTCGTGGTCAGCCTTACCTGCGATGCCCATATCTCCAAGGCCGACATGCGGCCCTTCGTTCCCGAGGAACTGCGCGCCATGAATCTGGCGGCGCTTGAGGCGGTGGATTACGTGGTCATCGACCCCCATCCCACGCCGCTGGAAAATCTCGGCAATATCCAGCCCGACTATTTTGTCAAAGGCTATGAATACGTGGAAGGCAGGGTCAATCCCAAGACCCAGGAGGAAAAGAAAACCATTGAATCCTACGGCGGGGAATTCATCTTCACGCCGGGCGATATCGTCTATTCCTCTTCGGCCATTATCGAAGCGGATCCCCCTAATCTGGCGACGGAAAAGCTGGCTACTCTCCTGAACGGGGAGAATCTCACCTTTGACGATCTCTATGCGGCCCTGGACAAGCTGTCGGGCCTGCGCGTGCATGTGGTGGGGGACACCATCGTCGATACCCTGACCCGGACCACGCTTATCGGGGCCAACGCCAAGACGCCCACATTTTCCTGCCGTTACGAGGGGCACACCGATTTCNTCGGCGGCGCCGGGATCGTCGCCAAGCATCTCAGAGCGGCGGGGGCGACGGTAACCTTTTCAACGNTTCTCGGCGACGACGCCCTGAAGGACTTCGTGCTTGAAGATTTGCAAAGCGCCGGTGTGGATGCCCAGGCCGTGATCGATCCCACGCGCCTCACCACCAACAAGAATTCCTTCATCGCCGGCGGCTACCGCCTTCTCAAGGTGGATACGCTGGACAACCGTTCGGTTTCCGACAAAATCCTGGAAGAGTTGAAGGAAAAAATTTCTTCCTCCGATGAGGACGCCATTGTTTTCAGTGATTTTCGGCACGGCATTTTCAGCCGCGAGACCATTCCGGCGCTTGTGGAGGCCATCCCCGAGGGGGTCTTCCGCGTTGGCGACAGCCAGGTGGCCAGCCGCTGGGGCAACATTCTCGATTTCCATGACTTCGACCTCATCACGCCCAATGAAAAGGAAGCCCGCTTCGCCCTGGGCGACCAGGATACGGTGATCCGTCCCCTGGGCTCGGAGATCTACCGTCAGGCGCGCTGTAAAACATTGATTCTGAAAATGGGAGAGCGCGGTCTCATCACCTTCCGCGCCTCGGTGACGGAAGCACCGGACCTCCGGCAGTTTTTCGTCATGGACAGCTTCGCCGGCCATGTGGTGGATGCGGTGGGCTCCGGCGATGCGTTGCTGGCCTATGCCACCCTAGCCATGAAGGCGACGGGGAGCGAGGTCATCGCGTCGGTACTTGGAAGCCTCGCCGCCGGCGTGGAATGCGAGAAAGACGGCAACATCCCGGTCTCGCCAGACGATGTGCGGCGCAAGCTCAAAGATATTGAAAACCACGCAAACTACAGCTCTTGAGCGCGGGGAAAAATAAGTTGCGGGTGGTGGTGGCCGGCATGGGCGTGCAGGGGCATAAGCGCGTGGCCGCGGCGGGTAACCATGTGGTGGCCACGGTGGATCCGGTAGCCGAAAGCGTGGATTTTAAGGCTATCGAAGACGTGCCGCTGGAGTCTTACGACGCGGTGCTGGCCTGTATTCCCGACCAGGCCAAGATGGAGGTGCTGGGTTATCTGCTGGAACATGGCAAGCATGTGCTGGTGGAAAAACCCATCCTTGCCGAGAACGAGGCGGACATCCGCCATTTGCAAGAGTTGGCGAAGGAAAACGGCGCCGTCTGTTACACCGCCTATAACCACCGCTTCGAGCCCCATTTCATGCGCATGAAGGAGCTCATCACATCCGGGGCGCTGGGCCGCATCTATACTCTGCGCATGTTTTACGGCAACGGCACGTCGCGTCTGGTGCGCGATTCCGCCTGGCGCGACGAGGGCGCGGGGGTGCTGCCCGATCTCGGCTCCCACCTTCTGGACACATTGTTGTTCTGGATCGGCGCGCCGCAGACGCCCTTTACCGTGCGCGCCGCCAACCGTTTCGAGAACCGCGCCTTCGATCATGTGGTGCTGGGTTCGGAAGGAGAGATATCGATCGAGCTCGAGATGACGCTGCTGAGCTGGCGCAACCATTTCACTTGTGATGTGCTGGCGGAAAAGGGCAGCGCCCATATCGACTCCCTGTGCAAGTGGGGGCCCACCACCTTTCGCTACCGCATCCGGGTGCTGCCCAGCGGCCGCCCCGAGGAAGAAGAGGAGACGCTGGAACAGGACGATCCCACCTGGGCGTTGGAATACGACCATTTCAAGTCGCTCTGCGCCGAGGGCGGACCGTCCAATCTGGACAATGATCTGTGGATCAACGGCCAACTGAACCGGCTCTCCCGCCAAGCTCTGGAACGCGCCGCGGCATGAACTCACCGGTTATCGGCTATGCCGGGATGACCCATCTCGGCCTCTGTTCGGGCATCGCCGCAGCGTCCAAGGGTTTCGCCGTTGTGGGATATCATGGTGACGCGGACCTGATCGCCGCCATCGAAAGCGGCGAGCTTCCGGTGGTGGAGCCGGAACTGGATAGGATGTTCGCCGCCAACCGCGAGCGGCTGACTTTTAGCGCCGAACCGGAAAGCCTGAACGCTTGTGACCTGGTTTACGTGGCCGTGGACGTGCCCACCGACGATGAAGGGAAAAGCGACCTTTCCCCCGTCGAGGCCATGATCGAAACGGTGACGCCTCATCTGAACGACAGCGCCATTCTGGTGATTCTGTGCCAGGTGCCGCCCGGCTTCACGCGGGG
>PCBT01000030.1 GCA_002731375.1 Rhodospirillaceae bacterium
GGTTACGCTCTTTGACGCCGCGGCCGAGATCGGCGGCCAGCCCAATCTGGCCAAACGCATCCCGGGCAAGGAGGAGTTCCACGAGACGCTGCGCTATTTCAGCCGCATCATGGAACTGCGTGGCGTCGACCAACGCCTCAACACGCGGGTCACGGCGAAAGAGCTGAAAGCCGGCAATTTCGACAAGATCGTCATTGCCACCGGCATCGAGCCCCGGGTTCCCGATATCGAGGGCATCGGTCACGAAAAGGTCTGCGGCTATATAGACGTCATCAACGGCCGGACTTCCCTGGGACGTAGCGTGGCCATCGCCGGTGCCGGCGGTATCGGCTTCGACATCGCCGAGTTGGTCTCGCACTCGGGGATCCGGGCCTCTCTCGATGTCGATGTCTTTGCCCGCGAATGGGGCATCGACTTCGCCAATCATCCGCGCGGCGGGGTCACCGGGGTTGAGCCTCAAGTCGCGGCGGCCGACCGTACGGTCTATCTGATGCAGCGCAAGGACACGCCGGTGGGGCGCGGCCTGGGCAAGACCACCGGTTGGACCCATCGCCTGACCTTGGGGCGGCGCGGCGTCAAGATGATGAACGGCGTCGAATACCTGAAGATCGACGATGACGGCCTGCACATCCGTGTGGGCGGCGAGGTCGAGGTACTGGACGTCGACAATGTCATCATCTGCGCTGGCCAGACGCCCTCTCGCCAGCTTTATGACGAACTGGGCGCGCTCGGCCTCGAAGCCAGCCTGATCGGCGGCGCTTTCGACGCCGCCGCTCTCGACGCCAAGCGCGCCATCAATCAAGCTTGCCGCCTGGCTGCTGCGGTCTGAGACTGCTGAGATATCATTATTTGCCCGGCAAGGGTTGCCGGGCAGGTGGGATTTGGCGCTACGGCAACGACCCTCGGGGTTTTTGTTTCGGCTTGGCCCAATCCTCCGAACGGCCTGGTTTTCTGCGCCTTTTTGATCTGTCGGGCGATGCCGTCCGAATTGGCACGTCGCTTGCGAGATGGGTCCGTGCATTCCCGTGCGATCTGTCCAACGCTAGAAGGCGAGGCCCAGCCCAATGGCTATGTCAGTCAACACCAACGCCGGCGCAATGATTGCGCTGCAGAACCTTTCCAAGACCAACAAGGGTCTCGAGACCACCCAGTTGCGCGTCACCACCGGTCTCAAGGTCAATGGCCCCAAGGACGACGCGGCGACCTTCGCTATTGCCCAGAACATGCGGGGTGATATCGCTGGCATGACCGCCGTGAAGTCGGCACTGGCCATGGGCGAGGCCACCGTCAATGTGGCCATCTCGGCCGGCAAGGCGGTTTCCGATTTGCTCATCGAGATGAAGACCAAGGTGGTCCAGGCCAACCAGGCCGGCCTCGATACCGACTCGCGCGATGCCCTGAACAACGAATTCACTTCGCTGCGCGCCCAGCTCGACACCGTCGTGCTCAGCGCCGAATTCAACGGCAAGAACCTGATCACCACCGGCGGTTCTGCGCTCGCCGTGCTCAGCACCATCGAGGGCAGCACGATTTCGGTATCCGCCCAGGATATGTCGGCGACGGCGCTCGGCGCCGATCTCAATACGTCCGTCCTGACCGACGCGACCGGCGCCACGACGGCCCTCTCAGCCATCGATTCGGCCATCGTCGCGGTGTCCAACTCGCTGGCCAGTCTTGACCGAGGAGGGGACGCTCAGGGCCCTGCTCAAGGGTGCCGATCCCAGCGCTTTCCCGTTGCTCACGCGCTATCTGCCTGACCATATCGGAGGCGCCTGAGAAAGCGTTCTTCGGCCCGGGGGGCGACGATTCCTTGTTTGTTGGGGAGCCGCTCACGCTTGCGCCAACAAAACGACGTGCAGCCGTCGGGGGCCGTGGGCGCCATACTCGATGGTCTGCTCGATGTCCGCGGTCTTGGACGGGCCGGAGATGAAATTGACCGTTCTGGGAATGCTGTTGCCGGATTCCAGGGCACACGTCCAGCCATCCTCCAGATTTTGCACCAGTTGCTCCCGGCGCAGGATCACGACGTGGTTTTCGGGCAGGAAATTCATGCCGGTCGGGCTTGTCGGACTAGACCGCAATACCAGGCTTCCGGTCTCGACGACGCCGGCCTCGGCGGCCGTGACGCTGGTGACGTCATCGGCAATCGCGTTGCGCCGGGAAACCTCGATGTCGTCGGGCCAGCGATAGCTATCCAGGCGCGCGTCCGGGGCAACCGTGAGGCTCAGCGGGATGTCGTTTTGCCGCAGGAACGCGTGTACCGCCGCAGCCACCTGGGCCGCGGACTCGACCACCGCAACGGAAGCCGCGGCGGCGTTGAGTTTGGCGACGAAGCGTTCGACCGTATCGTCGTCCCATTGCGGTCTCAGTTGTCTCGCCAGACGATGCAGCCGTTGCGTCAGTCGGGCCTCGGTCTCGGCATCGATTTGATCTCGGCCAACGGCCGTGGCGACACGCCGCAGGATTTCGTCGCGAGCCTCTGTCATCGGCCTGTCTCCCGCTGTTTTTCCCGCCAGGCGGCCTGGAAGGTTTTTCCTTGTGGCGCCGGGAGATCGCGAACCCGGGTCCAGCCGCCGGCCAAGGGCATGCGCCTGAAGACGCCCTTGCGCCGCCCCAAGGCGCCCAACAAGGCCATGACGATCCGTGTCGCCCAGTGGTAGATCCTCGGGCGGGAGGCGAAGAAAGCCCAAATCCCTAGAGCGAAGCGGAAGGTTCCGGAGCCCAGGCGTTGCTCGTGCTGTCGCACCCGATGGGCCCGCAGCAGCTTGGGCAGCGGAATGCGTACGGGACACACCTCATGGCAGCGCCCGTTCAGTGTACAGGCGTTGGGTAGGTCCCCTGCTTTGTCGAGCCCCACCATTATCGGTGTCAGCACCGAACCCATGGGGCCCGGGTAGATCCAGCCGTAGGCATGGCCGCCGACGCTGCCATAGACCGGACAGTGGTTCATGCAGGCGCCGCAGCGGATGCAACGCAGCATGTCGCGAAACTCGTTGCCGAGCATGGCGCTGCGCCCGTTATCGACGAGGATCACGTGGTATTCCTGGGGTCCGTCGTCGTCTTCCGCCCGTTTGGGTCCGGTGGTGAAGGTTGTGTAGGCCGTGATCTCCTGGCCGGTGGCGCTGCGCCCCAGCAGGCGCAGCAGGACCATGGCGTCCTCGACCGAAGGAACAACCTTGTCGATGGCGGCGGTGACGATATGAACCCGGGGCAAGGTGCAGGTGAGGTCGCCGTTGCCCTCGTTGGTGACGATGACGTTGGATCCGGTATCGGCGATCAGGAAGTTGGCGCCGGTGATGCCGACATCCGCCGAGACGAAGGCTTGGCGCAGGATCTGACGGGCCTCCTGCACCAGGGCGCTACGCTCGGTTTGGCGTTCGGTGTGTCCGCGGGCCGCATGATGCTGGAGAAAAAGATCCGAGATCTCATCCTTGGATTTGTGAATGGCAGGGGTGACGATGTGGCTCGGCGGCTCCTTGGCAAGCTGGAGAATATATTCGCCAAGGTCGGTTTCGACGGTTTCAAAACCGGCGTCCTCCAGAGCCTCGACCAGTCCCACTTCCTCGCCGATCATCGACTTGCCACGAATGATCTTCCTGGCATTCGCCTGGCGGCAGATGTCGGTGGCGATGCGGCAGGCGTCGGCTGGCGTACTTGCCCAATGAACCTGGCCCCCCGAAGCGGTTACCCGTTCCTCGTAACGGCGTAGATAGAAATCTAAATTGGCCAGCGCATGATCGCAAATCTCTTTGCCCAGATCCCGCAGCGCCTCGAATTCGGGAAGGGCTTCGGCCGATCTGCGACGGGCCTCGACAAATCCCAAGCTCAGGTTGTCCAGTGCCGATCGCAGAACCGGATCCTCGAGGGCCCTTCTGGATCGGGCCTTGAAGTCATGCGACAGAGGTTCCATGGCTAGCTTTCAGCCTCGCCGATGCCGGGTCCGTCGGTCATTCCAGCCAGGACTTCGGCGACATGGAATACCCGGGTGGTTTGGCCTTCGCGCCGCAGGCGGCCGGCGATGTTGAGCAGACAGCCGAGATCACCGGCAAGTACGGTATCGGCGTCGGTATCCTTGATCCGGGAACATTTGTTATCAACCATTCGACCGGAGATTTCCGGATATTTGATGCAGAAGGTGCCGCCGAAACCACAACAGACATCGCTGTCCTCAAGTTCCTCGAGCGTTAGCCCTCGGACGCTGCCGAGCAATCTTCGGGGCTGCTCGTGGATACCCAGCTCACGCAGTCCCGAGCACGAATCGTGATAGGTGACGGTGCCGTCGTAGCCGACATCGAGGTCNGAGACGCCCATCACGTCAGTTAGGAACGTCACCAGCTCGTAACTCCGCGCCGCCAAGTCCCGGGCTTGGCGCAATTCCTCCGGATGGTCTGCAAAAAGCTCGACATAGTGCGTTTTGATGGTGCCCATGCAGGAACCGGACGGGGCCACGACGTAGTCGAAATCGGTAAACGCCTCGATGACCTGCCTGGCCAAGGTTCGGGCGTGGCCGAGAGCGCCGTTGTTGAAGGCGGGTTGGCCGCAGCAAGTCTGCGCCCTCGGCACCTCCACGGTCGTGCCCGCTGCTTCCAGCAGCTTGACCGCGGCAAAGGCGACGGAGGGACGGTAGAGATCGGCGAGGCAGGTCACGAACAGCCCCACTCTTGGTGCGGAATGTCGGTTGGTCAACGGAGCCTCCGTTCTTTCTGCAGGCGTTCTCCCGCGGCGGGGCGCAAGGATCAAATACTCTCCGAAACCATCTTGATGGCACCGCAGGGGCATTCAGTGGCACAGATGGAGCAGCCCTTGCAGTAATCGTACTTGAACTCGAAGCGCTTGCCCGGCCCCAGCTTGGTGACGGCGTTGTCCGGACAGACGCCGTAGCAGTTGTCGCATTCGAAGCAGTTNCCGCAGGACATGCAGCGCCGGGCCTCGAAGGCCGCGTTTTGGTCGTCNAGATCTCCCACGACCTCGGCAAATCCAGTCTTGCGCCGCACCACGTCCAGCATCGGCCGCACGGTTCGCGGGGCGTCGGTGTAGTACCAGGCATTCAGCATGTCGAAGGTGACCACCTCGTGCTTCTCAGAGGGGGCATATTCTTCGCCCCGGAGATAGGCGTCGATGTTGCGCGCCGCCTTCTTGCCGTGTCCGATCGCGGTGGTCACCGTGCGAATCGAGGGCACCATGTCGCCGCCTGCGAATATTTCTTCAGCCCCGGTGCGCATGTCGCCGTCTATCTGAGCGATGCCGTCCTTGATCTCCAGGCCGGGGAGGTTTTGCAACAAGCCCGGGTCGAGGTCCTGGCCGACGGCCTGGACGATNACGTCGGCCTCGATGNTNTCGAACTCGCCGCTCGGCTCGGGCCAGCGTTGGTCGTTNGCNCGCATCTTTTCGAGGGTGACGGAGCGGCCGTCTACCTGCTTGATCNNGCGCAGGCAATTCAGCTCCACGCCCTCTTCCAAAGCCTCTTCAACCTCGAACGAATGGGCCGGCATATGCTCGCGCGCTTCGAACACGATGACGGTCGTCATTATGGCGCCCATACGAACGGCGGTGCGGGCCACNTCGATCGCCGTGTTGCCGCCGCCGTAAACCACGACNTGNCCCTTGAGCTGGCTGGGGTTGTCCAGTTCGCTGTCACGCAGCACCGCCATCGCATCGAGTATCGGAACCTCACCGTCGGAAGCGATCTCGAGGTGTAGCGGTGCCTGGGCGCCAAGGCAGAGAAAAGCGGCGTCGAAGTGGTTTTCCCGTTTACTGGCGAGAACGTCGTCAATTCTCGTGTTGAGTTCGATCGCCACACCCATGGCTTCGATGCGCGCCACTTCAGCCCTCAGTTTCTCACGCGGCATGCGGTACTTCGGGATACCGTAGCGCAGCATGCCCCCGGCCTGCGGATTGGCATCAANAATCGTCACTTCATGGCCGAAGCGACGCAGATGATAGGCCGCCGACAACCCCGCAGGACCGGCGCCGACGATCATCACGCGTTTTCCACTGGCCGTTCCGGGCTCGACTTGCCAGCCGTGCTTCAGGGCCTGGTCGCCGAGAAAACGCTCGACGGAGTTGATGCCCACGGCTTCATCGAGATTGCCGCGGTTGCAGGCGCCCTCGCAGGGGTGATAGCAGACCCGCCCCATTGTGGCGGGCAGGGGATTGTCCTCCATGATTTGCCGCCAGGCGGCCTCGTATTCGCCCTCCTCGGCGTAGCCGAGCCAAGCCTGGATGTTCTCACCGGCGGGGCAGGCGTGGTTGCACGGGGGCAAGCGATCCAGGTAGACCGGACGTTCAGTCCGCCAGGTGCCCGTTTTGTTGAGCAGGCTGCNGCCGACATCGAGGGTGATGGCGAATGGCTTGGATTGCACGACAGAATCAGAACTCATTTCAGACTGCCTCTCGACGGCAAATTGGCAGAAACCCACATCTTTCTAACGACACCACACACCAAAAGTGAGCGTCAAATACCCTCCGGCACCATTTTGATGGCGCCGCAGGGGCATTCCGTCGCGCACATAGCGCAGCCCTTGCAGTAGTCGTACTTGAACTTGAAGCGCTTGCCCGGCCCGAGCTTGATGATGGCATTGTCTGGGCACACCCCGTAGCAGTTATCGCACTCGAAACAATTGCCGCAGGACATACAGCGCCGGGCCTCGAACAAGGCGTTGCTCTCGTCGAGATNCCCCACTACTTCCGCGAAACCGGTCTGCCGGCGAATGAGCTCNAGCGTGGGCTGCATCTTGCGGTTGGCGTCCGAGTAATACCATGTGTTCAGCCAGTCGAANNTGGCGATCTCGTGCTTCTCCGACGGCACGTAGGTCTCCCCGTGCAGATAGGCGTCGATGTTGCGCGCCGCCTTCTTGCCGTGTCCGATGGCCGTGGTGACAGTACGCTCGGACGGCACCATGTCGCCACCCGCGAAGATGCCAGGGTGGCCGGTCATCATTCCGGGGTCGACAAGGACGNTCCCCTGGTTGATGGTGACATCCGGGCAACTTTCGAGAAGTCCGAGATCCACGTCCTGGCCAAGCGCCAGTACAAGCACGTCGCCTTCAATGGTTTCGTACAGTCCGGTGGCTTGCGGCCGACCATCTTCCCCAGCGACCATTTTCTCCAGGGTAACGCTTCGTCCGTCCACCTGCTTGATGGTCCGTAGGTTGATCACCTCCACCTGTTCGAGAACGGCCTCGTCCACCTCGAACTCGTGGGCCGCCATCCGGTCTCGGTCCCTGCGCACGATGACCTTTGGTTTGAAGCCAGTCAGGCGGACCGCCGTACGAGCAACGTCCATGGCGGTATTGCCCCCACCGTAGATCACCACTTCGCCCCGGAGCTGGGTCGGCTGATCGAGTTCCAGATTGTGCAGCACGGTGATCCCCTGGAGAACCGGCATTTCACCCGTGACGGGAATGTTTAGACTCCTGGAGGAGTGCGCGCCGGTGGCCAGAAACGCTGCGTCGAACCCTCCCTCCTTCATGGAGGCCTGGACCTCGTCCACCTTGGTGTTGAGCACAATCTTGACGCCCATCTCCTCGATGCGGGCGACCTCCGCATTAAGTTTCTCGCGCGGCAGTCGGTATTTCGGAATACCCCAGCGCAGCATCCCGCCTGCCTTGGGGGCGGATTCGAAAACGGTGACCTCGTGGCCGAACCGCCTCAGGTGATAGGCGGCCGAGAGCCCACCGGGCCCGGTACCGATCACCATGACATGCTTGCCAGTGGGCTCCCCAACGGGCATCGTCCAACCGTGTTTGATGCCCTGATCGCCCAGGAACCGCTCAACCGCGTTGATACCCACCGCTTCGTCGAGCTGCACCCGGTTACACGCCACCTCACAGGGGTGGTAACAGACGCGGCCCATGATGGTCGGCAGGGGGTTGTCCTCCATGATCTGGCGCCANGCCGCCTCGTANTCGCCCTCCTCGGCGTAGCCGAGCCANGCCTGAATGTTCTCACCGGCGGGACAGGCGCTGTTGCAGGGTGGCAAGCGGTCCAGGTAGAGCGGCCGTTCGCTCCGCCAGGTACCGGTTTTGTTAAGCAGGCTGCCGCCGACGTCGAGGGTGATGGCGAAAGGTTTGGATTGCACGATCGAATCAGGGTTCATACCTAGTCACCTCCCGGGGACAAGATATCGAAGCGTTTGATGTTGCTGTCGGCGATGGCCTGCAGCGCTTCCAGCTGGTGCTCATTTCCTTTCTTGAATACGTGGGCAAAGCGCCGTTGCGGTTTGAGATAGGTGCTGACGGGCTGCAGCTGACGGATTTTCGTCACCCCCGTCACTTCGCCGGCTTCAGCCTCGAACAGGGGGAACATGCCGCTTTCTACGGCGAGGCGCGCGATCTTGATGGTATCGCCGGGCTTCGATCCCCAGCCCAAGGGACAGGGTACGAAAATCTCGATGTAGCGGGCACCGTGTAGGGACATCGCCTTCGACACCTTGTATTCGAGATCGTGAAGGTCATGCACCGAGGCCGTAGCGACGTAGGGAATGCGGTGCGCCATGGCGATCAGCGGCACGTTCTTGCCGGTGTCGAATTCGTTGCCCGGCTGGGGGCCCACCGGCATGGTGGTGGCGGTGCGGGCCGCGCCCGGGGTGGCGCTCGAACGTTGCACCCCGGTGTTCATGTAGGCTTGGTTGTTGTAGCAGATGTAGAGCACATCGTCGTTGCGGTCGAACATTCCGGACAGGCAACCGAAGCCGATGTCGGTGGTGCCACCGTCACCGCCCTGGGCGATTACCCGCACGTCCTCACGCCCCTTGGCCCGCATGGCGGCGGCGATGCCGGCGGCCACGGCCGCGGCGTTGCCGAACAGGGAATGGACCCAGGGGATGGACCAAGCGGTCTCGGGGTAGGGGGTGGTAAAGACTTCCAGGCAGCCAGTGGCGTTGGCAGCGATCAACTGGTTGTTGGTGGCCCGCATTGCCGCATCGATGGCGAAGCGCGCGCCCAGCGCCTCGCCGCAGCCCTGGCAGGCCCGGTGCCCGGAATCGAGNGAATTNGAGCGGTCGATGGTCGCCTGGACNGATCGATGTTCNTCNTCNAGCAGNCGGTTNCCNGCCGTCAGGGTGCCGGTCTGATAGAACTTGACCTTCTGCTTGCTTTCCGAGATTTCTGCCATCTCCCCCTCCTCTCATATGGCCTTGGCGGCGGCGACGACGCCGACGTCATGGAGGATGTTCTCGGCGGTCGCACCTGAGCGGTGCTCCGCCGCTTCGCGTTCGATCTCCCGGTTCACCACATCCATGCGAACGTCATGGAAATGCGGCTCCTCCAGCTCGTCCCGAACGCCTTTTTCGAACATGCGGCGCAGGTTGGCGCGGGTGATGGGGCGCCCGCCGAGCCCGCCGATGACCGAATGCACCCGGATGGGAAAGTCCTGCAATGCCGTGCGCATGTTCATGGCGACGATGCCGCCCATGCCGACGGCAAGACACTTCTCGAAGACGATCACCCGCTTGGCGTCTTTCAAGGCCTGGCGCAGTGCCTCTCTGGGAAAGGGGCGGAACGAGCGAATGGTGAGGCCACCGATGGAGATGCCGTCCTCGCGCATCCCGGCCAGCACCTCTTTCATGGTGCCGATCACCGAGCCCATGGTGACGACCACGGTTTCAGCGCCTTCGGTCTCGAAGGACTTGATGAGGCCGCCAGAATCACGACCGAAGATGGCCTCGAACTCGGCCGCCTGTTCGGAGATGAACTCCAGCGCCTTGAGCTGCTTGTGGTGCGCCAGGTAGCGGACCTCGGTAAAGGCCTCGGGCCCTACCATGGCGCCCATGGAAAGGGGTGCGGCAGGATCCAGCACCTGGCGCGGCTGGAAGGGCGGCAGGAATTCATCCACTTCGGCCTGATCGGGAATATCGACCCGGGCATAGGCGTGGGTGAGGATGAAACCGTCCATGCACACCATGACCGGCATGCTCAGTTTCTCAGCCAACTTGAAGGCCTGGATGTGGACGTCGACGGCCTCCTGATTGGTCTCGGCGAAAAGCTGGAGCCATCCGGAGTCGCGGGCGGCCATGGAATCGCTCCAGTCATTCCAAATGTTGATCGGCGCCCCGATGGCCCGGTTGCCCACCGTCATGACGATCGGCAAACCCATGCCCGAAGCGTTGTAGACCGCCTCCATCATGAACAGCATGCCCTGGCTGGAAGTTGCCGTGTAGCTGCGTGCACCGGCGGCCGACGATCCTATGCAGGCGCTCAGCGCACCGAACTCGGATTCGACCAGCATGAACTGGCAATTCTCGATCCCGCCCGCCTTCACAATGGTGCCCAAGTCCTCGACGATGTGGGTCTGAGGCGTGATGGGATAGGCGGAAATCACTTCCGGCCGGCAGAGTGCCACCGCTTCGGCGACGGCGTGCGAGCCTTCTACTTGTTTCAGCATCGCCAAATCCTCTCCTTGGTAGTCAATTCGCGCGCGTGGCGTCGTATGCCGCCTGGGCTGCGGCAATGTTCTTATCGCCCAGCTCTCCAGGAAATTTCCGTGCGATGGCCTTGAACACGGATTCGATCCGGACGACGTCGCTCATGGCCGTAAACGCTCCCAGCAGGACCGTGTTGGGCGTCGGGCGCTTGAGATGGCGCATCGCCAGTTCGGTCGCCGGCACGGCGGCGACATTGCCGGCGGGGAGCTTTCGCGCCACCCCGGCAATCCCGAGATCCTCCATGCTCTTGGCGGTATTGACCAGCAGGTAGCCGTCTTCCCGAAGGCCGGCGAAGACATCGATAGCAGTGAACAGGGTGGGGTCCTGGACGATCAATAGATCGGGCTCCAGAACCGGCTCGCGCAGTTCTATCTCACTTTCGTCAATGCGAACGTAGGCGACGACTGGCGCCCCCATGCGTTCGGAGCCGAAACTCGGCACCGCCTGAGCGTGCTTGCCTTCTTCGAAAGCAGCCACCGACAGCATCTCTGCCGCCGATACCACGCCTTGGCCACCACGGCCGTGAATACGTACTTCGAACATCTCAGTCATCCCCTTCTTTCCAATCGGTCGTTTCTAGGAGGGCCTATCGATACTCCGCTCTTAGAAAGGATTCCACTACGCGGGACAGTACGCATCACTGCTTTTTCTGCCGGCCTTTGAAGTCAAAGTTACAATCATGGATTATGACTACTGCCCCCCAAAATAGGGCATCAGCATGACCGGGACGGTGGTCTTGTGAATCATTTTGCGTGCGACCGAACCCAGCACGATTTCTNCTATTGCTGAATGCCCGTGAGTCCCCATTACGACCAGATCTGCCTTTACGGCCCTCGCCTCTTCCAGGAACACGGGCGTGCACGGTTCCTCCACGATCCTGATCTCCGGCATGTCGTCCTTACCCGCGAGGATCACTTGCAAGTTCCTCCTCGCAAAATCGGACCAGACGCTCATGGATCGCATCGCGCAGTTTCGCGATCCCTTTAAGGCGCAAAGACACCGTGCTCCCAACGCCCTCGGGCAGGAACTGATCTATCACGTGCCTCGCATGACGCGTTAACGGCTCCAGAACTTGCAGCATGNCGATCTTTGCTTCGTGCACCCGCGCCAGGCTTTGGGTGTAACGGAGCACACTCGGCCCGTGGGGGCCGAGATTGGTGGCACAAAAAGTGGTGTTGATGTCCGGTATCACGGTCACACCTCCTTCAGGTGCCTCTCTCGTCTAGTTCGCGTTCAGAGAGCGGCTCCTTAGGTTCACTGCATCGGTCAAGCAGATAGGCAATCGATCGGTAGTACCGTCCACTGTGAAACGAGAGGCCGATTTCGCAGGTGCGGCCGGTCGAGTAGCCGGCCACGCAATCGTCGCTCAGAGATGGCCGCAAATTGCGAACGGCGCTCTCGTTGAGCTCCGGCACGGTGAAGCCTTTGTCGCCGGCCCAGCCGCAGCACGAGACCTCCTCGGGAACGATCACCTGGGCTGCGCACGTTTCGGCGATGTTTTGCAGCTTGTCCACCAGCCCCATCTTGCGCGTGCTGCAGGTCGGGTGAAGGGCCACAACCTCGGGTAGTTTCCGGATAGCAAGACGCGCCATCAGGAAATCGTGTATGAACTCGGTGATATCGAACAACCGGAGGTCCGCCTCAAGGTTCTGCTTCATGCGGTACGTACATGGGCTGGTATCGAAGACGACGGGGTTCTGCCCGTTACGGCTGGCTTCCACCAAGGCCTGTTCGGTCATACGCAGCTTAGCGTCAGCCTGGGAGAAAGCACCTTTGCTCTCAAACGGCATTCCGCAGCAAAGTCGATCACAATCGCTTGGATAGACCACTGTGTAACCCGCCTTGCGCAACAGTCCTTCGAATTTGTCGGGAAGGGCCTCTCGCTCTGGGTCGCCCCTGGCCGGCCCCATGGTGCGGCTGGAACAGCTGGGGAAATAGACAACACGCGGGCTCTCTGACCCGATGTTGACGCTCTTTGCGGGAAGCCTGCACGAGGTCGGCATGAAGGGATTCCACAAGGGTATCCGGCTGCCCGAGAGTTTGCGTACACCGCTCGTTAAGCCTTGCATCACGGAAGTGCCCAGCGCGGTGTGTGCCAAGTGGGCGGCGCTTAGACTCAGACGCGTCGTCGTCGACACCGCACCGAAATGCTCCGCCACCAAGTCGGCTACCTTGGTCCCGGTGGCGCCCATCTCGCGCCCGCGCAAGACCTTCATCATGCGACCGGTGTCGATATCGACCGGACAGGCGATCGAACAAAGGCCATCACCGGCGCAGGTGTCGATGCCTTGGTACTGGTAAAGCTCGCGGAGCGATTTCTCGCGCTCCGGATCTTCCCCGGAGGCCTNGAGGCGAGCCATCTCTCGCAAACCCACGATGCGTTGGCGAGGCGTTAGGCTGAGGGCCCGCGAGGGGCAGGCCGGCTCGCAGAACCCGCACTCGGTACACTTGTCGACCAGCGGGTCAACCGAAAACAGGGGCTTGAGATTCTTGATGTGCGCGTGGGGATCGTCGTTGAGTATGACGCCGGGATTGAGGATGTTGTCCGGATCAAAGATGGCCTTGATCTCGCACATCAACGCGTAGGCCTGTGGTCCCCACTCGAGCTCCACGAAGGGCGCCATGTTGCGCCCAGTGCCGTGCTCGCCCTTCAAGGAACCATCATATTTCTTGACCACCATCTCACAAACATTGTCCATGAAGCGGCGGTAGCGATCGACCTCCTCCGGCGTTTCGAAATCCTGGGTGAATACGAAGTGGAGGTTACCTTCCAAGGCATGGCCGAAAATGATTGCCTCGTGATATGCGTATTTNTTGAACAAAGCCTGCAGATCGAGAGTCGCGGGCGCCAGCTTGGATACCTGGAAGGCGATGTCTTCGATGATGACCGTCGTCCCGATCTCGCGCATCGCGCCGACCGAGGGGAACATCCCTTTGCGGAGGTTCCACAGCCGCGTGTATTCCTCGATTTGGTCCGTAAATCGCACAGGATACAAGGTATCCACGCTGGCGATGGCAGCACGAATATCGTTGACTTGGGAGTTCAGGGTATCGCCATCGGCGGCGCGGGTTTCGATGAGGAGGGCAGCCGCATCCTCGGAAAGCTCTTTGAGGTCGTCGGGCATGCTGAGCTGGTTTTCCACCGAATGGATTGCGGCGCGATCCATCAGTTCCACCGCCACAACCGGTTCGCTCTTCAGGATGGCGACGGCTTCGCAGGCGGTCCTGATATCCGGAAAGAACGCCAGGGCGCTAGCCTTGTGGGGATGGTCCTCGACCGTGCGGTAGGTGACTTCGGCAATGAAGCCGAGCGTCCCCTCCGAGCCGATCATTAAGTGTTGCAAGATGTCGATAGGGTCGTCGAGATCCACCAGTGCGTTAAGACTGTAACCGTTGGTATTCTTGATTTTAAACTTGGCTCTGATGCGTTGCGCCAGCGCGCCGTTTTGCTTCGTCTCGTGCGCAAGCCTGTCTATCCTCTCCAACATTTCACCGTGGCTCTCCGCGAAGGCCATACGGCTCGCCTCATCGGCAGTGTCCAGCACGCTGCCATCGGCAAGGATGACGCGCATGCTCACCAGTGTCTGGTAGCTGTTCTGGGCCGTCCCGCAGCACATGCCGCTCGCGTTATTGGCGGCAATCCCACCGATCTTTGCGACATTGATCGAGGCCGGATCCGGACCGATCTTTCGGCGGAACGGAGCAAGATAGCGATTGGCTTGCTCGCCGATCACACCCGGCTGTAGGCGGATCTCCGAGGCATCCTCATTGATGGAATACCCGCGCCAGCCATGTCCCAGCCGCAACAAAACAGAGTCCGTGATCGCTTGNCCGGAAAGACTGGTACCCGCGGCGCGAAAGGTCACAGGCGTGCCGTTCTCGCGCGCAACCTCAAGGCACCGCACGACCTCGGTCTCGTCGGCAACCTCGACGACCAGTTTCGGAATTTGCCGGTAGAAGCTCGCGTCAGTCCCGTAAGCGAGCGTCCGCAGGGGATCGCTGATCAAACGTGAAGTCGGAATAAAGGCGTTGAATTCTCGATAAATCGATTCGTTGGATTCAGGAAACATTTGATGCGTTTCCAAACCAGATCACCATTGCTTTCACCGCCGTTAGCGTCCTCGTCGAATCTGCGTCACGCCCCATGGATCGAGCCTCGTTCTCACCATACAGTGAGTATTTTCCTCTCCGCGCGCCAGATCCTTAGCCCTTTGAACTCCACAAGTTCGGCATGGATCGGGAAGCGATAAAGGATAATAAAGGCCACGACTCTCTTGTTGATGTCGATCAGTTCGACCGTGGGCAGACAAATTCTTTTTTGACAAAACAGCACAAATTCCACAGGTGGCGTCAGAAATAACGTATGCATGGCCACCGCCACCAACATCACAAACCGAGTTTGAGTAGTTTTTTCTCACAATGGACCAAAAATTATTTATTCCCGTACGCTATCGCTGGTAACCAAGTAGTCAATTCTGGGAAAAGGAACACCAGAACCAGGGCGATCAACTGCAATACTATAAAAGGTATTACTCCACGATAAATATCGATCAAATTCACACTTGGAGGGCTGACCCCTTTAAGGTAGAAGAGGGCAAAACCAACTGGCGGGGTCAGGAACGAAGTTTGTAGAGTTACTGCTACCAGAAGGGCAAACCATGTCAGGTTAGGAAAGTCAA
Source organism: Rhodospirillaceae bacterium (assembly GCA_002731375.1). Lineage (GTDB taxonomy): Bacteria > Pseudomonadota > Alphaproteobacteria. The sequence goes on from PCBT01000030.1 coordinate 15,103, forward strand.
CAGCACCAAAATTATTAATCTGCAAATCAAGGCCAGAAATAACTGGCGCCAACAACGGCAGTATGATCAGACTGATTTCGATCCAATCAAGGAAGAAACCAAGGAAGAAAACCATAACCAAGACGAAGATAATCAGACCATAGGGACCAAACCCCAACCCTGTGAGAGCGGTTTCAATCAGTTCGTCTCCGCCGCATTCACGTAGGATCAACGCGAATATCGTTGCTCCAACAAAGATTGCAAAAATATAGGCCGCTGTGTTCATGGTGTTGATCACCACATCTTTTAGAACCTTCCAGCCAAAACGCCTAAATATAATAGCAATTAGTGTTGCACCCAGAGCACCGACACCAGAGGCTTCCGTGACGGTTGCGATTCCCATAAAAATTGATCCGAGAACAAGCAGTATTAAACCTGCTGGTGGAATGATATCGATCAAGGCTTTTAAAATATCTTTCAGTTCTATTTCACCATGATCCGCCGCAAGAGGCGCTTTTTCTGGAAAAATTTTGCAATAGACTAAAATGTATACAATATATAGAGCACCAAGAATTAGGCCCGGGAAAACAGCCGCCATGAACAGATCAAGTATGGGTACTGCTAACTGATCTCCCATGATCACCAGCATGATCGAAGGGGGGATGAGAATGCCAAGACAACCGGAGGCGGCCACGGTTCCTAGAGCCAACGATTTATCGTAATTTTGATTGAGCATGACCGGCAAAGACATGAGACCTAACAGCACAACTGACGCACCGATGATACCAGTGGAAGCCGCTAGAATAATGCCAATCAAAGCAACGGTAATAGCTAGACCTCCCCTGACGCTGCCAAACAATTTCTGCATCGAATGCATCATTCTTTCCGCAACGCCAGACTTCTCGAGCATTAATCCCATGAATATAAACATTGGCAATGCAATGAGCACCCAATTGTCCATAATGCCAAAGATACGACCTACCAGCAGACCGAGGGTATTGTAATCAAGCCCGGTCGCCGTCCACCCCATATCATCAGTCCACCAACCAACGCCGCCAAAGACAATTCCTACGCCAGCCAGCACCCAAGCAACGGGGAACCCGGTAAAAAGCAGGGCAATAAATGAAACAAACATTGCAATGACGAGATAGTTTTCTGCGGCTAATTCCATTAGCCTATACCTTTACCGTTGGTGTTGTTGTAATCTTTTAACGTCGGTCTAAATAGTCGGCGTGCCATTGGATCTAACAGATTTGCCCCTGGAATAGTTTCCTGCGGTCCCATCGTTGCCGCCATTTCTTTTACATAGCCAAGATGTTTTTCCGCTGCTGAACGGGCTCTTTCCGGATCCCCGGCTATGATTGTCTCGTAGATTTCGCGGTGTTGGTTGAGTAACAAATCTTGAGAACCATGGTGGCTATAGAGCCGCATACGATTGAAGAAAACGTCTTTACGCAGCAGCTTAAAAAGGCTGCGCATAATATGCAAAAGAACTTGGTTGTGAGCGGCTTTTGCGATGGCCAGGTGGAAGTTGGCATCAATGTCGGCTTCTTCGGTAGGTGCCTCCGTTCCATGTGCTTTTTCCATAGCCTCGAAGCAGGAGGTCAGCAGTTCCCGATCTGCATCTGTCGCCCTCTGCGCAGCGTTATAGGCACAAACGCCGTCCACGGTGGTACGAAATTCCAAGAAATCACTGCCGAGGACATCCTTTGACAGAGGTTTGAATAGTCGAACTGTCAATAGATCGAGCGGAGATACACGCTTTCCAGTTTCACGCAGTTCTTTGCCGTAGTGCAGAAGCAAGACCGAATCCTCAATCAGTCGGGCAATCGAGGCAATTATCATCAGTAACATTGTCAGTGGAATTACCGACTTGACGATCCAGCGATGGGGAAGACCCATCGTGCTTTGAGAAGATTCATGGTGAGTAAAAGCATACACTGTATAATCAAAACTAAAATCAAGTAAGATCACTAGACACGGTAATAAAAGCAGAAGAATACCAAGAATTTCGAATATGTGCCGAAGCCGTGTCGACATAATCGTACGGAGAAGGTCAATTCTAATATGACTATCATTAGTAATTGCATACGCTAAACCAAACATGACTGGCACAGAGTAAAAGTGCCACATTAATTCTTCCATTGGTACCAATGGCCAGTCGAGCCATAGCTGGTTGCGGTGGAAACCGTAGCGCAATATGACCGTTATTATGATGAGGAAAATAAGAGCCACGTTAAACCATGCGGCGGCCTCAACGACACGTCGCACGATTCCGTTAAGGAACGTAACAATTGGTACGTGATGGGTTGTCGCACTTATAGCTTGAGCCATAGTAACCGCCTTCTACGATATTCCTCTCTTCGAAGAAACAAAAAACCACATGGCAGGATTGTTGTCCTGCCATGTGTTGTCTAGGAGCTGTTACTACACACGCACATTAACAAGATCGAGGCTGGTTCGCCTCATGGGTTCGGCATCTTCTTGTCCCGGGGCGCGGCAAGTATGCCCATTTGTTCCAGATTCTGTAGTTGGACCGGAATGTTTGAAGATCATCCCAAATCACTTTGAAACCCGGATCTTTCTGAATGGCTTCTTTAACCACATCAGCCCATTTATCTTCGAACGTAGCTAACATATCAGGAGACCAGTATTTGTTCACCGTGCCTGCTTTAACATTAGCTTTCATTGTATCGAACTGCATTGATTCACCCATAGCCAGTCCGTCCGTCATAACGGCCCTGCAAGCCAGCTCGATAACTGTCCGTTGCCCCTTGCTCATTTTTTTATTCCAGGTGTCCTTGTTAATGATCAAGTCAAACAAGGTAGCAGGCTGATGCCATCCAGGATAGTAATTGTACTTCAGAATTTTGTTTATGCCCAATCTCTTATCAATTGCAGGCATAGAAAATTCTGTTGCATCGATAGCACCTTTTTGTAGGGCTGGTACGATTTCACCACCAGGAAGTTGAGAAGTGGATACTCCCAATTTTTCCATAACACGTGCACCAAGACCGAAGAACCGCATACGCAATCCCTTTAGGTCAGCAGCTGTTTTGATTTCCTTTTTGAACCAGCCAGAAGTCTCAGGTGCAATAATACCACAAGGAACAGACTGAACATTAAAGCCGGCATCGTCATATGTTTTCTGCCATAGCTTTCGTCCGTTACCATAGTAGACCCAAGCTAAGAACTCAGGTGCATCGGGGCCAAAAGGAACCGCAGAGAAGATTGCTCCTTTATCGCCCAATTTTCCTGTGTTGTAACCTGGCGTCGTATATCCAGCATTCACTTGGCCCTTTGAAACAGCTTCTAGCATTTCTTTAGGTGGAACCAATTTTTTTGGCTCATAAACCTTTATCTTAATGCTTCCACCTATAGCGTTGACCTGCTTAGCGACCCATGCTGGTGAGGTACCAAGTGCAGGTAAAGAAGTTGGAAACCAAACAGGCACTTTGAGCAATATTTTCTTTTCTGCATAAGCGGTACCGGCCGCTAACACCATGGCCGAAGCCAAGATGGTAGAAATCACAGTCTTTCTCATGTCGATTTCTCCTTTAGGACACTAGCATTGTAGAAATTGCGACTTGGTCTTAGTGATCGCGGATCCGTAGCGGAACTTCGAACTACACCTATCCGGTTAACACAGACACGCAACTATACGTAGGATGCTTCCACTCGCCACAATATAGCTCGGCGTGGGCAGGGGCCTCGGTCCCAATCCTTGAAGGGAAAACATACCACCAAACAAACAAAAAGTCATACCAACTGACCTTCTGACACACCATGGCACCGGAGTCAAGGACCAAAAAAGCCCGAAGGTTCTGGCCTTTAGGACGCCGGAGGTGTATACGAGATTTGTTTGGTCAGGAGGTTTGACGAAATTACCAACTGTGGACGTGTCGACCGATGCTCAAATTTCAGCGCGTCAAGGTCTCGAAGATCTCGGATTCCATTATCTCGCAACTGGGAGGATTGATCCTCGAGGGAGTGTTGAAGCCGGGCGAGAAGTTGCCGACGGAGAGGGCGTTGGCGCAGGAATTGGATGTTTCGCGACCGTCTTTGCGCGAGGCAATAGTCGTGCTCGAGGCGCGGGGACTGGTTGAATCCCGGCGCGGCGACGGCACCTTCGTGCTCAGCATCGTCAGCCCGACGATGGTCGATCCGCTGCTCGAGTTGATGCGCGAGCACGACGACGCCAAGTTCGACGTGCTCGAGATGCGCCGCGTCCTCGAGGTGGCGGCCACCGGCTATGCCGCCGAGCGCCGCACCAATGCCGATCTTGAACTGATCGGGCAACGTTTCGCCGAGCTCGGGGAGGCCTACGCCTCGAGCGAGGCCGACCCTCGGCACGAGGTCGACGCGGACGTGGCTTTCCACCTTGCGATCGCCGACGCTTCCCACAACATGGCGCTAACCCACGTCATGCGCAGCATGATCGAGCTGATTCGGGCCGACATATCCTTCAACATCGACCGTTTGCGGCGCAAAGCAGAGGACCACGAACCCTTGAAGATGCAACACCGGGAAGTCTTCGACGCCATCGTCACCGGTGAAGCGACGGCGGCCCGCGATGCCGCCAGTCGTCATTTGGATTTCGTCGAACGAAAACTGCAGCAAAACGTGGGGTTGCGGGAACGCGAAACCAGGGCCCGGCGCCGGCTGGGTTGACTTGCCCCCAAGGTTTGTACCACATCCTAAGTTAGTCTGTTTGCCATCCGTTCTGAGGCCCGGTTCGGCCGCAGCCCATCAACAGCGAAGGCCGGAACGGG
>PCBT01000031.1 GCA_002731375.1 Rhodospirillaceae bacterium
TAAATCGGCGTACATACCGCCCTGAACAATGCCGAACAGGGCATAGCCCAGCCTTTCCACGAACGCCGTGCGGCAACGCTCGGCCCAACGCATGGACAGCGCCATCGAGGCCGCCGTGACCTTCTCCGTCGCCGGATAAGGCGTACATTCATCAAAGGCCATGGTGATATCGGCATCAAGAAGATGCTGAACCTCGATACTGCGTTCGGGGCTGAGATACATCTTGGAGCCATCGATGTGGGACTTAAACGTCACCCCATCCTCGTCCAACTGGCGCAGATCGGACAGGGAATAGACCTGAAAACCGCCAGAATCCGTCAATATAGGCCGCTGCCAATGCATGAAATCATGCAAACCGCCCAGGCGATCGACCCGCTCCGCCCCTGGGCGCAGCATCAGGTGATAGGTATTGGCCAGAACAATATCGGCACCGGTCTTGCGCACCGCTTCTGGCGTCATGGCCTTGACCGTGGCCGCCGTGCCCACGGGCATGAAGGCGGGTGTCGCAATCTCGCCATGCGCCGTGCTGATCTTTCCCGTGCGCGCGGTGCCATCCTGAGCCAAGACCTGAAAATCATAGGCGGTCATGGCGCAGCCTCCAACTCCAGCAGGCAGCCGTCACCATAGGAATAAAAGCGGTAGCCGGCGGCGATGGCATGAGCGTACGCCGCCTGCATCCGCGCCAGGCCGGAAAAGGCCGAAACCAGCATGAACAATGTAGATCGCGGCAGATGAAAATTGGTCAACAGCATATCAACCATACGAAATTGGTAGCCGGGCGTAATAAAAATATCGGTTTCGCCGGTGAAGGCATCCAGTCTGCCGCCTTGGGCCGCGCTTTCCAACAGGCGCAGTGACGTCGTGCCCACGGCAATGACCCTGCCGCCCTGGGCTTTGGTCTGGTTGATCCGCTGTACCACGGCGGCGTCCATCTCGCCCCATTCACTGTGCATGTGATGATCATCGGTGTCGCCCGCGCTTACGGGCAGGAAGGTGCCGGGCCCGACGTGCAGCGTAAGCGCCACATGTTGCACGCCAGCGGTGCTTAAACTGCGCAGCAATCCATCGGTAAAATGCAGGCCCGCCGTGGGTGCCGCAACGGCGCCATCGCAGCGAGCTAGAACGGTTTGATAGTCTGTATTGTCCTGTTCATCCACGGCCCGGTGCTTGCGGATATAGGGCGGCAGCGGCAAAGTTCCGTAACGGGCTAGAGCTGCCATCAGTTCGGCCTCGGTCATGGCAAAATCCAGGACCACCTGGCCATCAATATGCGGCCCTTCGACCCGTACCGTAAAACCATCGGCGATGATCAACTGATCATCGGCGCACAAACGCCTGGCTGGACGGGCGAAAGCCCGCCAGCGGCCCGGAGCGACGCTCTCAAGCAAGGTCAGCTCAATCCGCACCTCGCCTCGCCGCGCCTCGAGCTGTAGCGGCAGCACCCGCGTATTATTGAAAACCAGCAGATCACCTGCCCGCAACATGGCCGGCAGATCGCCGATCATCCTGTCCTGCACGCTGGCATGGCCCACGTGCAGCAAGCGCGCGCTATCGCGCGGCCGCGCCGGACGCAATGCGATGGCGCTTTGCGGCAGATCAAAATCGAAAAGATCAACGTCCATGAAGGGCGCTCCGCCATACGGAAAACTCTACCCAACCTCATCGTCATACCCGGGTTTGACCCGCCATCCACAGGCACCGCCATCGACACCATGCCAAGCATCGCCATGGATTGCCGGACCAAGCCCGGCATTAACACAAGGAAGGGTACTTCCGGTACGCTATTCCACGTCGGCAGCCATCCGCATGGAGATGATCTTGTCCGGATCGGCCACCGCACCGCTGCCGGGGGCGCCCTTCTTGATCTTATCCACGGCATCCATGCCGTCGGTGACCTGACCCCACAGGGTATACTGACCATCGAGCCATGGCGCCGTCTTGAAGACGATGAAGAACTGGCTGTCGGCGCTATTGGGATCAGCTGCACGGGCCATGGAAAGGGCGCCGCGTAGATGCTTCTCGTTGGAGAATTCCGCATCCAGATGCTGGCCCGAGCCCCCCGTGCCCGTGCCTGTGGGATCACCGGTCTGGGCCATGAAATCCTCGATCACGCGATGGAAGACAATGCCGTCATAGAATTTCTGCCGCACCAATACCTTGATGCGGGCGACATGGTTGGGGGCAAGGTCGGGGCGCATTTCAATGGTCACCCGGCCATCCTTCAATTCCAGATAGATCGTATTCTCCAAGTCCACCGCTCCCGCTTCAATGGCCGGCATCGCCAGGGCCATGCTTAATCCAAAAATAAGCCTTCTTAACAGCATCTTGCCGTCCCTTTTCCAAGCCGCCCCGTTCCAAGCCAGCTGCGCCATGCGATACGGCACCGACGTCCGCGGTATCTCAGCCACGCCCCACCCGTTTGTACAAACGTTCCGTTACCCGCGGCGAAACGAAGGCGGAGACGTCGCCGTCCAGCCGGGTAATTTCCTTGACCAATCGCGAGGCAATGAATTGATACTTATCGTTGGCCATCAAAAATACTGTTTCAATCTCTGAATTCAGGCGCAGATTCATACCAACCATCTGAAATTCATACTCGAAGTCCGAGACCGCCCGCAAACCGCGGATGATAATGCCGGCGCCATGTTCCTGGGCGCAATGCATCAGCAGATTATCAAACGGCCGCAACTCGATTTCACAGTCGTTCAATTGGCCCGGGAATGAGTCGAGTTCATCCTGGACCATCTCCACACGTTCATCCAGGTTAAACATCGGGCCCTTATCGCGGTTGATGGCGACGCCGATAACCAATTTATCCACCAGCCTAGTCGCACGTTGAATAATGTCGCTGTGCCCCAAGGTGATGGGATCGAAAGTACCTGGATAAAAGCCGATACGCTGCTTAGACAAAATCACCTCCTAATGCCAACAGACCAATCTTGGGATCATTAGCCTTTCATGGCCATCATGAAAAGGGCGAAAACGAGGGGCACCAGCGATTGCCCGGCAATACCGCGGGCCACCAACGCCGGTCTATTCCTCTTTCGCATCCTCTTCCATGCCATTAGGCATATTGTCGGAAACATCATCCGGCGCCTCATCAGTGTCGCCATTATCACCGTCTTCGCCATCATTCTGCTCCGACAGCCAGGCAACTGAGACCACCCGCTCGTTCGGTTCCACATCAAACAGGGTGACGCCCTGGGTGTTGCGGCCGGCGATACGAATGTCATGCACCGGGGTGCGGATCAGACGGCCGGTATCGGTAACCAGCATGATGTGGTAACCTTCCTCGACCGGCGCCGAGGCGACAACCGGACCGTTCCGGTCCGAGGCCTCTATATTGATGATGCCCTGACCGCCGCGTCCCGTGACCCGGTACTCATAGGCCGAGGTGCGCTTGCCATAGCCGTTCTCGGTAATGGAGAGCACGAACTGTTCCGCTAATTCCATTTCGTTGGCCTGCTCGGGCGCGCTGGGAAAGGGCTCGGTGCTGCTCTCCCCTTCCCCCTCGGCACGGCGGCGGGCGTTGGACCAGCGCAGGTAACGGTCCCTTGTATCGTTGTCGAATTCAGCATGGCGCACGATGGACATGGCGATCAGTTCGTCATCGCCGATCAAGCGTATGCCCCGCACGCCGATCGAATCCCGGCTTTTGAAGACCCGCACGTCGATCACGGGGAAGCGGATGCACTTGCCCCGCCGGCCTGAAAGCAGAATATCGTCGTTGGCATCACAGATCGCGACGCCAACGATACGGTCGCCCTCGGGCAGTTTCATGGCGATCTTGCCGTTCGCCTGAACCCGTTTGAAATCGGCCAAATCATTGCGGCGCACCGAACCGGAGGCGGTGGCAAACATGACATAGCGGTCGGCCCATTCCGCTTCATTCTCGGGCAGGGGCAGCACCGTGTGAATGGTTTCACCTTCCTCCAGCGGAAACAGGTTGACCATGGCTTTGCCCCTCGCCTGGGGCGCCGCCATGGGCAGGCGAAAAACCTTCAACAGATAGACCTTGCCGGTGGAGGAGAAAAACAGCATCGGCGTATGGGTACTAGCCACGAACAGCTGGGAGACGAAATCTTCGTCCCGCGTCGCCATGCCTTGGCGTCCCTTGCCACCCCGGCGTTGCGGCCGGTAGGTGGACAGCGGCACCCGCTTGACATAGCCGTTGTGCGAGACGGTCACCACCATGTCCTCGCGCTGGATCAGGTCCTCGTCCTCCTGATCCATCTCGGCCTCGACGATTTCGCTGCGCCGGGGCGTCGCGAAGCGTTCCTTCATGTCCAATAGTTCTTCCCGGATGATCCCGGTGAGACGTTCGCGAGAACGCAGAATATCAAGATAATCCAGAATCTTTTCGCCCAACTCCCGCAGCTCCGCTCCCACCTCATCGCGGCCCAGAGCGGTCAGCCGTTGCAGGCGCAGATCAAGAATTGCCCGGGCCTGAATTTCACTCAGACGGTAGACGCCATCGACGACCCGGTGCCCCGGCTCGTCGATCAACTGGATCATTGCCTCGACATCATGGGCCGGCCAATCCCGCTCCATCAACTGCGCCCGCGCCGTGGCCGGATCGGGCGCACCTCGTATCAAGCCGATGATGGCTTCGATATTGGCCACCGCGATGGCCAAGCCGGCCAGAACATGAGCCCTCTCCCTGGCCTTGCCCAGCAAATATTTGGTGCGGCGGGAGACCACGACCTCGCGGGAATCGACAAATGCGGCAATCATTTGCCCCAGGTTCAAAAGTTCTGGGCGGCCATGGTTCAGCGCAAGGCTGTTGACGCCGAACGAGGTCTGCAGGGGCGAAAAACGGTAGAGCTGGTTCAGCACCACCTCCGCCATGGCATCGCGCTTCAGCTCAATCACCACGCGCACGCCGGTCCGGTCGCTCTCATCGCGCAGATCAGAGATGCCTTCGATCCGTTTCGCACGCACGGCCTCAGCGATTTTTTCGATCATGCCGGCCTTGTTCACCTGATAGGGCACTTCCGTTACAATGATCGCTTCCCGGTCCTTGCGGATGGTTTCCACATTCGTACGCCCACGCATGACGACGGAACCACGTCCCGTACGAAATGCTGACAATATCCCGGCTCGGCCCAAAATAAGTCCCCCGGTGGGAAAATCCGGGCCTTGCACGAACTCCATCAAGCCATCCACGGTAATGGTGGGATCATCAAGATAAGCGCAACAGGCATCAATAATTTCGCCCAGGTTATGGGGCGGCACATTGGTGGCCATACCGACCGCGATACCGCCTGCGCCATTGACCAGTAGGTTCGGCAGCATGGACGGCAAGACGATGGGTTCCGATGCCGAGCCGTCATAGTTATCCTGGAAATCAACTGTGTCCTTGTCGATATCCGCCAACAGCATCTCAGCCGGCTTATCCATGCGCACTTCAGTGTAACGCATGGCCGCAGCGCGGTCCCCATCCATGGAGCCGAAATTACCCTGGCCATCCAGCAGAGGCAGCCGCATGGCAAAATCCTGCGCCATGCGTACCATGGCGTCATAGATCGCCTGATCGCCATGAGGGTGATATCGGCCCATGACATCACCGACCACACGGGCAGATTTTCGGTACGGCTTATCCGAGGTATAGCCGGATTCATGCATGGAATAGAGAATGCGCCGATGCACTGGTTTCAGACCGTCGCGGGCATCGGGAATAGCCCGGCTGACGATCACGCTCATGGCGTAATCCAGATACGATTTCCGCATCTCGTCTTCGATGGTGATGGGCATTACGGCATCACCGCCATCGTCGCTCGAAGGCGGCAAAACAGGAGGATCGGCGGGAGGAGTCTGGCTGTCGTCAGTCAATTCGTTCAGTCCTGATAGATGCGTTTCGACGCCCTCGACGAACAATGATTGAATACATTTTCGCGTACTAATTTCGCCTGTTATGCGCCTGAAATAACAATCACGAGATATTGTGGCGCGAGGTTCGTATTTATACCAAGTCTTGCGGTTTTTAGCAATGTCACGAGACTTGAATCAGCCTCTGAAAACAGCATTTTTCGAACCTTTTTTAGACCTTTCGGGGCGGATTGAATATTCCACGAATAGCCAGCTGCCCAATCCATTTGGCACGGCTATCATTCGGACGTGATGGCTAAAAATACGCCTGGATATCACCTAGAGGATGTCGCGGCTATGTTACGCTGATGAGCTAGTCGATCTATTCGGCAACTATGGACCGGTTCTAACGGTCGCCGACGGGTTGGACATTGCCCCGAACAGTCGGCGCAAGACGGGCTTTGGGCTTCTTTTCACGCAGCAATATGGCCGGCAGCATGGCGAAAAAAAAGCACATGCCCAAAAACAGAAAAACATCCCGGAAGGCCAGCATGGAGGCCTGGGCATGCAGGCTGTTCCCGAGCAGATGCAAGGCCGCTACAGGGTGCATTTCCACCGGCCAGCCCAATTGCGACAGCAGGCCCGAGAGGCGCTGCATCAATTGCTGGGTAAGGATGTTGTCCGCCGTCTGCAAACTGGCGAAGGCCTGGCTGAATACGGCGGTCCTTTGCTCCAACATGACTGCGATCAGATTGACGCCCAGGGCACCCCCCATCTGGCGCATAAAATTCACAGCGCCCGAGCCCTGGCTCAACAGTTCCGCACTCAGACTTTGCAGCGCGGTAACGTTGATAGTGGGGATAACGAAACCCATGCCGATGCGTCCCAGTATCATCCATGCAGCAAAGGTCCAGAACGGCGTGTCAGTGTGGGCTCCAGTCATCAGGATAGACGAGACGCCAAAGGCGAACAGGCCACCCAGGATCAGTAGATATCGCGGAAAATGGTCCGCCAGGCGCCCACCGACGGGCATCAGAAACATCATGGTCAGGCCTGCCGGCACCATCAACAGACCAGAGCGGGTCGGCGAATAGCTCTGCACCGTTTGTACGAACAGGGGGATGAGATAGGTCGTGCCATACAAGCCCGCGCCCAAGGCCATACGCACCATGGCGGCGGCGGCGAACTGGCGGTTTAGGAATAGACGCAATTGCAGGATTGGCACCTCTGTCCGCCACTCCCAGCATAGGAAGGCCACGAATGACAACAAAAAGGTAGAAAAATAAACGGCGACGATCGGCGCGTGCCAGCCCTCGCGCTGACCCGACGACAATCCCACCAATATAGAGGTAACAAAGACAACCAATAGCGCTAGGCCAGTCCAATCAAAAGCCGGCTTGGCCTCGTTGCCCTGGCGCCAGGGCATGAACAGCCAGGCCAGAATGCTACCCACGATGCCCACGGGAACCGGTGCGAAAAACACATAGTGCCAATTGAAGGCATCCAGCAGCAGGCCGCCGAACGTCGGCCCCAGGGTCGGCGCCACGACCACGCCCAGACCGAACAGGCCCATGGCCTTGCCCCGTTGGTGCATGGGGAAAACCTGATACATCAAGACCATGGACAGGGGCTGTATCAAACCCGCGCCTAGGCCCTGCAGGACGCGGGCCGAGATCATAATATCGATATTGTTTGAAAACCCGCCCATGAAGGCGCCAAAGACAAAGACCGCCATGGCCGCGAGATAAGTCGTGCGCATACCAAAGGATCGGACAAACCAGTCGTTCAGCAACATGGTCACAGTCATCGAGGCGATATAGCCCGTGGCCAACCAATGCACCGTGTCCTGGCCAACCCCAAAGGCACCCATGATCACGGGAATGGCGACATTGATCATGGTGGCGTTCAACAGCATCGTCACAACGCCCAGGATCACGGTCACCGTCACAAAAAGCCGGTACCTGGGCCCAAAACGATCAAATAATGTCTCGATAGCGGTGCTAGGCATGGCCTATCTGAGCCGCGGCCGCAATCGGGGCCGCGGCCTTGGCTTGGTGACTGGATCGCGCAACAGTAAAACCGGTGTCATCGTCCTCACATAGACCACTCCGATGAGCATGAAGACATCGCTGAACGCCATCATGGAGGCCTGAGCATAAATGCTGCGGCCGACCAGATAAAGTGCGCCCGCCGGTTTCTTCTCGAAAGGCCAGCCCAATCGACCAAGAAAATGGCCAAATTTCATCATCAACAGCTGGGTCGAATTGTTGTCAGGTGTTTGCAGGCCCGCAAATGCATCCGCGAAAAAAGCGGTGCGCTGCTCCAATCCCATGGAAATCAGGTTAATGCCCAAGGCACCGCCCAATTGGCGGTTAAAATTGATCGCTCCGGAGCTTTGACTCAATTGCTCGGGCCGCAGGTTCGAGATGGCGGAGACGGTCAGGGTCGGCATCACCGACGCCAACCCTACGCGGCCGATCATGATCCAGACCGCGCGAACAATGTCTCTATAGATGGACCGTTCACGGTCTAAAACTTCCGTGCCGAGGACTAACCATGCCGGAGCCGCAAAATGATTGGGAGCTTTGCCTTTATGGGCAGATCAATCAAGAACAGCGCCGGTATCATGGTTACAAAATACAACAAGGCCATGAACAGAAACGCATCACTGAACGCCATCATGGAGGCCTGGGAATAGATACTGCGGCCGACCAGATACAGCGCCCCCGCCGGCATCATCTCGAACGGCCAGCCCAGCTGTCCCAGGATGCGGCCGAACTGCGACATCAAATGCAGGGTTGCGCTGTTGTCCGGCGTCTGCAGGCCGGCGAAGGCATCGGAAAAAAAAGCCGTGCGCTGACCCAGTATCAGGGCCAGAACATTGACCCCCACGGCACCGCCCAGCTGTCTGGAAAAATTAAGCGCACCCGACCCCTGGCTCAACAATTCCGGTTTTAGGGTCGATACGGCAGTGACCGTCAAGGTCGGCATCATGGTGGCTAGGCCGACCCGGCCAAACATAATCCAGACGGCAAAAACCCAGAACGGCGTATCGGTATGGGCCTGCATCATCAATATGCATGAGGTGCCGAACACGGCCAGACCGAACAGGATCATTTGATACCCGGGCAATCTGTCCGAAAGACGCCCGGCAATGGGGAACATGGCCATCATCAAGAGCCCGCCTGGCATCAACAACAGGCCGGAGCGCGTTGGACTGTAGCCCTGTACGGTTTGCACGAACAGTGGAATGATATAGGTCGATCCAAACAGCCCTACACTCAGCACCATGCCGACCAGGACGGCAGCGGCGAACTTCCGGCTAAGGAAAACCCGCAGCTCCAAAATGGGGTTCTGCGTCCGCAATTCCCATATAATGAAGGCCGCGAAGGAAATGACGGCGATGGAAAAAAGCAGCGCGATGACCGGCGCGCCCCAACCTTCGCGCTGGCCATTAGACAGCCCCGTCAAGGTACAACTGACGAACGAGATCACCAGGATCAGGCCGACCCAATCGAAAGGGGGCAAGGGCCGCTCCTGCTTGGCACCGGGCATAAAAATCATCGCCAGCATGATGCCAACCGCGGCGACGGGCGCCGACATGAAAAATACATAATGCCAATTGAAGGCGTCCAGCAGNANGCCNCCAANGNNCGGNCCNANGGNCGGCGCNACNNTAATNCCNACNCNNAATATCCCCATGGCNCGGCCTCTTTGGTTGACGGGAAAGACCTGAAACATCAGGACCATGGCCAACGGCTGCACCAGGCCCGCACCGGAGCCTTGTAAGATGCGGCCNATGATCATCATATCGATACTGTTGGAGAGCCCCCCNAGGACAGCGCCGAATATGAACACCGACATCGCACCAATATAGGTCGCCCTCATACCGAAGGCGCGTACGCACCAGTCGTTTAGCAGCATGGAAACGGTCATGGCTGCGATAAAGCCGGTGGACAGCCAATGCACTGTATCCTGGCCGACGCCAAAGGCACCCATGATGACTGGAATGGCAACGTTGATAATGGTCGCGGTCAGGACCATGGACATGGTGCCAAGCATGGCCGTGAACGAGACGTAGTAGCGGTAATTCGGGCCAAACCGCGCAAACATCGCCTCTATGGCTGGGTTCGCCATACTAACCGCCCCTTGCCGCTGGAGCGGGTCTGGTTTCTGGGCGGGGCCTGGATACCGGGTGTTTGTCCCGCAGCAGCAGGGCCGGAATCATCATGACGAAAAATGCCACGGCGATGAACAGGAAGACGTCCTTGAAGCCCATCATGGAAGCCTGGGAATAAACACTTCGGCCAACGAGATGCAGTACGCCTGACCGCATCAATTCGAACGGCCAGCCCAATTGGTTCAAGATGTGTCCAAGTTGCTGCATGAAATACCGGGTCGCACTGTTGTCGGGCGTCTGCAGTCCGGCAAAGGCATCGGCATAAAACGCCGTGCGCTGATCCAGCAAGACGGCAACCACATTGACCCCAATGGCGCCACCCAAATTCCGCGTGAAGTTCAGAGCGCCGGCACCCTGGCTCAGATACTCTTGCTTCGTCGTGGAGAGAGCCGTAACCATCAGAGTTGGCATCATCGCCGCCTGACCAAGCCGGCCACATATCAACCACGAAGCAAAGACCCAAAATGCGGTATCCGTCGCCGCCTGCATCATCAGCAATGACGAGCAACCATAGACAAAAAGGCCGAACAAGGTGATTTGGTAGCTTGGCAGCTTATCCGAAAACCGCCCCGCGATGGGCAGAATCACCATCATGAAGACACCGCCCGGGATCATCAAAAGGCCGGACCGCGTCGGGCTATAGCCTTGTACCGTCTGCACGAAGAGAGGAACCAAATAGCCAGCCCCGTAGAAGCCAAGACTGAGGACAAGGCCCACTGCCATTGAGGCGGCGAACTTGCGGTTAGCGAAAACACGGACCTGAAGAATGGGGGTTGGCGTCATCAGTTCCCATAGGACAAAGGAGACACCCGAGACGATGCCGACGGAAAAAAGCGCCGAAATAATCGGCGCGCCCCAGCCTTCCCGCTGACCGCTGGACAATCCGGTCAGGGAACAGGCAATACACAAGGTCGCCAGAACCAGGCCCGTCCAATCAAATGCAGGTAACCCGCCCTTGCGATCACCGCCAGGCATAAGGAACATCGCCAGAAAGATCCCGATGGCAGGCACCGGCGCCGACATGAAAAACACATACCGCCAATTGAAGCCATCCACCAGCACCCCGCCAAAAGCCGGACCTATGGCTGGCGCGGCCATGATGCCAACGCTCAATAGCGCCATCGCGCGGCCACGCCGGTCAACGGGAAACACTTGCAGAACCAAGACCATCGCCAAGGGTTGGCCAATACCCGCGCCCGCGCCCTGCAAAACACGGGCGACAATGATGAAATCAATGGTGTTGGAGAGGCCGCCCATGACGCCGCCGAATATGAAAACAGCCATGGCGCCGATAAAGGTCACTCTCATGCCAAAGGCGCGCACACACCAGTCACTAAGCAGCATGGATACGGTCATCGCAGCGATGAAGCCGGTAGAGACCCAATGCACCTTGTCTTGGCCAACGCCGAAAGCGCCCATTATCACGGGCACGGCGACATTGGTCATGGTCGCCATCAGCGCCGTGGCCGTGGTGCCAAGCATGGCCGTGAAGATCACATAGTAGCGGTAGCGCGGCCCAAACCGCGCGAACTTCGCCTCAATCGCGGGTGATTGCAATCTCGACCTCGACCATCATGCCGGGGCGCAGCAGGCCATTGGTCTGCGGTACCGCTATCTTGACCGGAAGACGCTGGGTAATCTTGGTGAAGCTGCCCGAGGGATTGGGGCTGGGCAGCAGGGCGAATTGATTGGTCGCGGCATTACCGATACGGACCACCTCGCCCACCACGGCAAGATCCGGGTAGGCATCGACGCCGATCTTGGCCGTGGCGCCCAATTTGACGTCACGTATATCGGTTTCCTTGATGTTGGCCTCAACCCAGATCACCGCCGGATTATGCAATAGTAGCAGGCGTTGTCCCCGCGCCACATACTCGCCTGGATCAATAAAAATACGGTCAATCTTGCCGTCGCTGGGTGCCTTGATGGTGCGGTCGGTCAGGTCAAGCTGCTGCCGCTCAAGCTGGGTATTCAAACGTTCTTCATCAAACCGCAGAGAGGCGATCCGGCCTTGCAGGACATCCATGCGCTGGCGGTCGGCTTGCGCTTCCATGACATCCGCATTGGCCTTGGCGACATCGGCCTCGCCCTTCAATACCTGTTGCCCGGCCAATCGGTAAGCGGTGCGCAAGGCTTCCCAGCGCTGCCGCGAAATCACCCTTTTCTGCAACAGCGATTGCGCCCGCTCGAAATCATTGCGGATCTGCTCCAATTCCGCGTCCATGCCCGACTTGGCCGCCTTGGCGGAGTTCAGGGCGGCGCGGGAGGCCTCGAAGCGGCCACGGGTCTGTTGATCAATCATCCGGATCTCGGCTTCGATCCGCAGTCTTTCGGCCTGCAATGATTTGCGCTGGGCATCAATTTCCCGCAGACGCAGCGACGATTCACGATTATCGATCATGATCAACGGCTGACCCGTCCTCAGCACGTCGCCTTCCGACACCGGAACCTCTGTGACCCAGCCGTCAATGCGCGACGATATCATGATCATGTCGGCTTTGATCCGAGCGTCGTAGACGACCACATTCGTATAGCGCCCATAAACCCAATACAGAAGACCGGCCACGCCAACCAGGATCGCCGCCACCAGAAACATACGGCCGATACCCCGGCGCAGACCCGATGACGCCTTGGGCAGGGCACCGCCGCTCGACGATGCGTCCTGTGCGCCGGCCTGTTGTTCTCCTTGGCCGCTGTTTTGCGCTTCATCTTGCGGCTGCAGCCGCTGTGTGGTCGACTTATCGTTCACTTGATCAATCCGTTCTTGCCGCTTGAATAATCCAAACTCATGCCGTCACCGTCCTTCGATACGGCCGCCTGGGCTTGCCCTTGAATACGGTCAAAAATTTCCAGGCAATGGGCGACATCAGCATCCGAAATGCCCGCCAGATGCTCCCGCCTCAACTCCGCCGAAACATCGTTCAAGACCTCGATCATCCGCCAGCCCTCGTCGGTCAGATGCACCGTCTTGCCGCGCCGGTCCGCTGCGTCCAGCCGGCGCTCGATCAAACCCTGGCTCTCCAGGTTGTCCAGGATATGCACCAGGGTCGGGCCTTCAATGCCAACAAACCTCGCCAAGGCCTTTTGCTGAAAACCGTCCGCTTCGCGCTGCATATGCATCATGACGACCCAACGCGCCTGGGTCAGGCCATGGGGTCGCATCTTTTCATCCAAACGCGAGCGCCATAAACGCGCCAGCCGACCCAAACGAAAACCAAACTGCTCCCGCGGGTCTATTTGTTGGCCATTTCCGGCACTATTCGAAGAGCTGTCCATACCTGGGTACTATGCGTCATGGCATTAATTTGATCGCTATTGATTAGCATACTATTAATTTGGAAGCAATTAATTTGGAGCCAACTAAATTGCGACGATTCAATTTCAAACGTGGGAAAACAGCCCGGCTATGGCGTAGACTACGAGGGGTTCAAAACTCAGCACAAAGGAATTTCCCATGCTACTTGACGTCCGCACATATACCTGCCGCCCCGGCACCATCGGCAAACATTTGGCATTGTACGCCGAAAAAGGTTTTGCGCCACAAAGCCAGAATCTGGGTCAACCCTTGGCCTATATGAAGACGGAAACCGGCAATCCGAACCAGTACATGCACATCTGGGTCTACGAAAACGCCGGTGACCGCGAAGCCAAACGCGCCGCCCTATGGTCCGATCCCGAATGGATCGCTTATACTCAGGCCTCCGCCGCGCTGGGCGCCCTTGAAGCACAGGAGAACATGTTGATGAACCCGGTGGATTTCTTCCCCATGAAATAGCACGGCAAAAGCCGGGTTGGGGGCGGCGGCAATGTTTACCGCCGCCGCGCCCCTTGATTTCCCGCCGGGCTTGACCGAGCGCCCGTGGCACGCCAAACATGACATCCTGATATAATTAGAACGAGAGGCCGCAGCCATGACCCTGCAGCTTGAGCAGCATTTCCAATTCGGCGTTCAGACCATACATCGGCGGACCGAGCCGGCGGTGGGTTGGTGGTTGCCAGAGGCGGAGGATGGCCGCGCCATGGTCGAACTGATCGACCGCCTGGGTTACGATTCCATTTGGGTCGGCGACCATTTATCCTTTGCCATTCCGATCCTTGATCCCTTTATCCAACTGGCGCAGGCTGCCACCTACAGCTCCCGCCTGGCCCTGGGCGTCGGCGTTTATCTGTTACCGCTTCGCCATCCCGGACCAGTGGCGAAACAGGTTGCGACCCTGGATCATCTATCGGGCGGACGCTTGATCATGGGCGTCGGGGTTGGCGGTGAATTCGAGACCGATTTTCAGGTCGCCGGTGTCGACCCCGTCGAGCGCGGCGCCCGTCTGACAGAGGGTATCGAGGTTCTGCGCAAGCTGTGGCGCGGCGAAGCGGTCTCCCATGACGGCAGACACTTCTCCTTCCCTGAACTGACCATGTCACCGCCCGCGCGTCAGTTGGGTGGCCCGCCTATCTGGTGCGGTGGCCGTTCAACCGCGGCCCTGCGCCGAGCCGGTGAAATCGGCAATGGCTGGCTGTCCTACGTGGTGACCCCGGCGATGTACAAGGACTCCCTGGACAAGATCCACCAAGCGGCTGACACCGCTGGGGGACCGGAACGTCCATTTAGCACTGGGCATTTGTTGTTCGCCACGGTCGATGATACTTACGAGGGCGCGCTGGATAAGGCCACGGAAACCTTAAGCGTCCGCTATGCCATGGACTTCCGCGAAGCGGCCAAGAAATATTGCGCCCTGGGCCGCCCTCAGGACGTGGCTGAGCGCTTGTTCGAGTTCCACGAAGCAGGTGTACGCCACGTTATCATGGATTTTGTCGGACCGTATGAAGACCGTGACCGCCAATTCGTCCGCTTCTCCGAAGAGGTCCTGCCCTTGATGAAGGACCTGCGTTGAGAGGCTAGGGCATGCCGCGGGCGATCCAGCCGCCGCCCAGNACACGGTCACCATCATAAAGTACNCATGCCTGGCCCGGCGCGATGGCCTCTTCAGGCCGTAAAAGCTCCACCGTAAGGCCGGTGGCGATATTTTGATCGGCCGCGCCTAGCGCCGCCGCCACCGGCGAGTGGGTGGAACGGATCCTTGCCTGCACCGTTCGGCCTTCCTCCGGCCGCTTGCGGTCCAGCCAGTTGACATCGTGCAGACGCACCTGGCGCTGGGCCAGTGCCGCCTTGGGGCCGACAACCACACGGCGGGCATCGGCCCGCAACGCCAAAACATACAGGGGCTCGGGCCCCGATAGACCCAGACCGCGACGCTGACCAACCGTGAAATGAATGACACCCCCGTGCCGCCCCAAAACCTGACCGGCCAGATCAACGATGTCACCCGGTTCCGCCGCTCCTGGGCGCAGGCGTTCGATCAGTTCGCCATAACGTCCATCGGGGACAAAACANATATCCTGACTATCGGGCTTNGCCGCGACTGGCAGGCCGAATGCCTCCGCCAAGGCCCGCGTCGTTGCTTTCGCCGCCAGACCCCCAAGGGGAAAGCGCAGGAATTCCAGCTGTTCCTGTCTGGTGGTAAACAGAAAATAGCTCTGGTCCCGCTGCGGATCCACGGCCCGGTGCATTTCCGCGCCCGTCTCTCCAGCAAGGCGGCGGACATAGTGGCCGGTTACCAGTGCGGCGGCGCCCAGCTCGCGCGCGGTGGCCAACAGGTCCTCAAACTTGACCCGTTGATTACAGCGGATACAGGGAATGGGCGTTGAGCCGGCTAAATAGTCATCGACGAATTCGTCAATCACGGCGGTGCGGAAGCGGTCTTCATAATCCAGCACATAGTGGGCAATGCCCAGAATATCCGCCACCTGTTTTGCATCGTATATATCCGCGCCCGCGCAACAGGCACCGGCGCGCCGTATGGCCTGACCATGATCNTACAGCTGCAAGGTAATGCCCACGACTTCGTAGCCCGCGCGCTGGCACAGGGCAGCACAGACGGAACTATCGACGCCACCGGACATGGCGACGACAACACGCGCGCCGGGCTCCACCCCATCTAGGCGGATACCATCCGCGATCATCCGCGCTAAGGCAGGCACCGGCGCCGGATCGATTTTCTCTCTGCTCGACATGGCCGGCAATATAGGGCCGCGCACGGCGGCAGCAAGAGTTTCTTGCCGCCGCCGATAGCTCACCCTCAGCAATTCATGAAATTATTGACCATAAACCATGATTATCACACGATCATGAGAATGGAAGATCGTTCGTCCCAGTCCGAGGCCCTCTGGAACCAAGCGAACTCCTTGACTGACCAGGGAAAATGGCTTGGCCCACTGCCCGATGCAAATGAGCGACCTGCTGGGCGCCCGAAATTAATTGTGCCGCCTCTGGCGGGCAACACCGGTGGGTATTTGGCTAGTGACGGATCTGGTGGTTTGCACGCGAACGCCTCGGCGAAACCAATGCAGCTCTCGCGCCTTGAGCGCAAGCCATCGGGTTGACGCCCGGACATGCCGGATGTTTTGGTTCCAGGGTGATTTTCCCCAAACCTAATNGCTACATTATCGGTGCCAAATTATTTGGCCGAAACACTGCTATTATTGTGCACCCGCCAGCGATCTGCACAGGCGCCAACGATACCTNTAGGCAGGAAAATAATGAACAAAATCAGCATGATGCCATAGACCAGCAGCGGTACGCCGGCGACATTCAAACAGATCTTCTCCGTCACGCANTAGGCACTAGTGCCGATCCAGATGCGCAAGACCTCCGCCAACAGCAAAGTGATCACGGCACCTACGGTAGGACCAAGGGAGTTATAGATACCGCCCACAACCACCGCGAACACGATTTGTAGGGAAATCCCCACGCCCCCAATCGTGTCGGGCGAGATAAACATCTGATATTGGCAATACATGGCCCCGGCAAAGGCCGTCATGACCGCGCTCAAAACCGTCACCTTCAGTTTTTCCCTGGTCACCCGCACACCTACGGCGGCCGAGGCATCCTCTTCCTCTGAGATCGCCTCCAGGGCATATCGTGCCATGGAGCGATCCACCAGACGCCAGATCACGATACCCGCCATCCAAACCGCCAATGCGGCAAAATAGAAAACCATCCGGTCATCCGATTGCAACGCAATAACGGACCAACCGTCGCCATGGCGTTCCGGCGTATAGCCCAAAGAACCCCCTGTCGTATCCCGGGTGGCGATGATTACCTGGCGAACAACTTCCGACAAAGCCAGGGTCACCAAGGCGAAATAATGCCCGACAATTCGGAACTTGAAGCAGGGATAACCAATCAAAACGGCCATGCCGCCGGCGCATAACATGGCAACGGGAATACCGATCCAGGGCGTTAAGCTCAATTCGTTCCATAGCAGGGCGGTAACGTATCCGCCAATCGCCATGAAGGCGCCATGGCCCAGGGAAACCAGGCCAAAACGGCCCATGATCGACCAACCCGTATAGGCAAATGACCAAATCAGGATGACAATGACCAGATGTAACGGATAACTATCCAGACCAAGAAACGGCAAGGAAACCAGGATTGCGGCAATGACCGCGATCAGAAGTTTACTGTTCATGACTTCCTCGCGAACAAACCTTCGGGGCGGGCGAACATGGCAGCGATAAAGAAGGCGAAAGCCAGCACATAGCCCCATTCCAACTCGGCGAAATAGCCGCCGATGGTGATCAGCTCGCTAAAGATAAAGGCGGCCAAAAAGCCCCCGACCATGTTGCCGAGCCCCCCCATGACACAGACGATGAAGGTGATCGGGCCAAAACTGAGGCCGATAAAGGGGTGAACATCGTACTGCAGCACCAACAGCGCNGCCGCCAAGCCGGCCAGGCCACCGCCAATGGCAGAGGTCAGCAGATAAAGTTTCTTGGTGTTGACCCCCATCAGGGTCATGATTTCGCGGTCCTGGCTGATCGCACGGATCGCGGCACCGAGGTAGGAGCGGGTAAGAAACTGGTACAAAACCACGACAACGCCGGCCGCGATAGCGAAGGACAATAGCCGGGTCCAGGAGAGGTAGATATCCTCGCTCACCGCCAGACTGCCCAGGCTAACGCCGAGATTACGGAACTCGATGCCAAAGGCGACCATGGCTGCACCCTGGAAGAAAAACAACAAACCGCCCGTGGCCAGCAATTGGTTGATCGGAGCCGCCTGCAACAAATAACCGATTACCAGGCGATGTGTCAGCCAGCCCAGCAGAGCGGTCACGCCAACCCCGCAGGCCGCCGCTAGGATCAAAGGCATGCCGCCGTCCACGTGCAGGAAAAAAATCGTGTACATGCCCAACATGATAATCTCGGCGTAGCAGATCCAGACCACGTCGATAACGCCGAAAATCAGGTTTAGGCCCAACGACNGCAGGGCCAAAACGCCGCCCAGTAATAGCCCGTTGATCAAGGTCTCGACAAAGAAGATGCTAAACAGCGCTTCCGTGAATTCCGCCATCATGATTGCCTCACATGCCCATAAAGGCTTTTTGAATTTCGGCGCTCTGCAATAGTTCGTCGGCCGTGCCGTCCAGACGCAATGTGCCCGATTCCAAAACATAGGCCCGGTCAACAACGCGCAGAACTTGCTTGACATTCTGTTCCACGATCAACACCGTCAGACCCTCCGCCCGGATCCTCTCGATCAGGTCAAAAACCTGTTGCACTATCACCGGCGCCAATCCTGCCGAAGGTTCATCCATCAGCAAGATCTTGGGGTCCGACATCAAGGCCCGGCCAATAGCGCACATTTGCTGCTCGCCGCCCGATAAAGTGCCCGCCAGTTGGTTGCGGCGCTCCAACATGTGTGGAAATAAATCATAAACGAAATCCTTGCGCGCCTCATACCGGGTGCGGAACTGCGGCATGAAACAGCCCATGCGCAGATTGTCCTCTACCGTCATGCGGGGAAAGAGGCGCCGATTTTCCGGCACATGCGCAATCCCCATACCAACGATATCATAGGCTGGGGCATCAAGGACCGAGGCCTCCTCCATCTCAATATGCCCCGCCGTTGCCGGGATCATGCCAGAAATCACCCGCATCAAGGTCGATTTGCCAGCGCCGTTCGGCCCAATTACCGCAACAGCCTCGCCGGCATTGACGTCCAACGAAACATCAAACAAAGCTTGAAAACCACCGTAACCAGCGTTTACGTTCCGAAGGGTCAGCATTACGCCGCAATCCTCTGTTGGGGGCTTTATATGAAAATGGCTAGTTGATGGCGGCAGCGGCNGCGACTTCGTCAGCATCGCTGCCCAAATAAACTTCGATAACCTTGGGATCCGCCGCGACATTCTGCGGCTTACCCTCGGCGATTTTCTCGCCATGATCCAGGACGATAACACGGTCAACAACCCGCATCAGGACACCCATGATGTGTTCCACCCACATAATGGTGACGCCAAGTTCCTCGCGGATATTCTTCAACATTTCCGCTGCTTGATCCATTTCCGAATGATCCAGACCGCCCAGGCTTTCATCCGCTAAAAGCAGACTGGGCTTGGTCGCCAAAGCCTTGGCCAACTCCAACTTTTTTAAACCGGCTGCCCCCAGGGTGTCGACGGAGGAATAGCCATCGATCGGCAGGCCAACCATCTCCAAGGCTTCCTCGGCGCTGCGCCAGGCTTGTTCCCGAGTAACCGCGCCGGCCCGGCCATAATAGCCAGCCAGCGCGGCGTTCTCGAGAATAGAAAGACGGCGAAAGGGCCGCGGGATCTGAAATGTCCGGCCCACCCCCATCATGCAAATAGCATGNGGCGGCGNNCCAGCGATTTCCNGNCCCNCCAATTGGATCGACCCGGCATTAGGTTTNAGCGTGCCGGAGAGCATGTTGAAAATCGTGCTCTTGCCCGATCCGTTTGGCCCGATTAGGCCCAGGATCTCACCCTTTTCAAGAGAGAAATCCACACTATCGACAGCCGTGAAGCCGCCGAAATGTTTGGACAGCCCTTCAACTCGAAGCATTTCGATACTCGCCCACCAATTGCCGATACAATTATCGTCCAGCCGATCACCTACTTCGCATACGGCGATGACTTCGGCAGCGGCAATACCGGATCAATGGTCTGCAGTGCCTTGGGCCAAGCGATATAGACCTTGCGGCCCACATATTGCATGACCACTGGCGAGGCGCGAGTGTTCTGCCCCATCATGTCCGACTCGCCTGCCTTCGGGAACTTGACGCCAAAGCCCAGCAAAGTGCCACCTTCGGGAATATCAGTCTCCATAGCTGCCTTGCGGAGGGAATCCGCGTCAATGCCACCATATTTCTTGATTGCCCTCGGCAACACGTCAGTGAAGAAAACATGAGCGTTTGAAGCTGCCATGCCCACATGGGCCGACTTCACCTTGACGCCCGGTTTGGCTTTCTCATATTCGGCGCCAACCTTGGCGGTAACCTCCGGTAGACCCTTGGCCAAGGACTTGGGATCCAACAGCCAGATCGAAACCGGATCGACGTTGAATACGTGATCGACATCGTTGCCCAGCGCGTNATACAACTTGTCCGCCACGCCATAACCCGCTCCATGGCCGATCAATGCCTTCCAACGTAAGCCTTGCTCCTTGGCCTGCCGCAGGAACAGGGTAATGTCTGGATTGTAGCCGGTGTGTAGAACTACGTCGGGGCGTTTGCGCTTCAATTTGGTGACCAAGGATGAGAGGTCGGGAGCCGTTGCGGAATAACCTTCCTTCAAGACCAAGTTCATGCCGAATTTCTTGGCCGCAGCGGCATTGCCACCAGCCACGCCAGAGCCATAGGGGCCGTCCTCGTGAATGATCGCGACACGAAGTTTCTTAGGCGACACACCTAATTTGCTCTGCGCATTCGAGTTTAGGAAATCCACAGACAATTCGCCGAACATGGCGCCATGCACCTGCGGGCGGAAGACGTACTTCAGATTGCGGCCCTTGAGAACNGCCGGCGAAATGCAGGTTGTGATCCACATGAATTTTTTCAGGGAATCGACCTTGGCCGCAACGGGCACGCATTGGGCCGAGGAATAAAAACCCAACAGCATGTCCACCTTTTCCTGTTCAATCAGGCGAACCGCTTCGTTGATTGCCACTTCCGGCTTGGACTGGGCATCGGCATAGATCGGATCGATCATGTAGCCTTCAACACCGCCCTGCGAATTGATGTGATCAATCATGATCTTGGCGCCCAGCGCCTGCAGATCCGAACCGCCACCCGCCAAGGGGCCGGTGTAGTCGTAAATTACGCCAATCTTGATTTTCTTATCGGCGGCTTGGGTGCCCGCCGTCATTGCGAACAACGCAAATACCGCCGCGAGGCCGACTAAAAGCCGCCGCGTCATGGTTAAACTACGCATAGCTCTTCTCCCTGTTTTAAACCAAATATTGGTTGCCTCAAGGGTCGTTCGTAATGCGGTGTTTTGTCAAGTTATCTTTAACCAATGATGCTGAACAGCAATGGCAGTCCGCAACAAATCGCGGCACAAAACACGCGGATTAAACACCGCGCGGGTAGTCCCGCGTATGGTTCGGCAGTACTTCTCCGTACGTGAAGGTTCGGTAGAAAAAACAAAACTATTGGCAACGCTGGACATCTCCTGAATTAGCTGCCCTGCCATTTCGGCGGGCGCTTTTCCATGAAGGCGGCGAGACCCTCGCGACAGTCATCCGTGGCCACCACATTACGCATTGTCTCGGCCACGTTTTCGACATCCCGGCGGTACGCCGTATCGACCGCCCGCATGTAAGCGTCGCGCCCCAGTTTCATCACCACTGGAGACTTCGCCGCTAGTTTTTCGGCAATTTCCATGGCCTTACCCATAACCTGATCGTCGGGTACCACATGATTAATGATGCCAAGATCCAACGCCACATCGGCGCCAAAATCATCACCGGTGAAAAGGTATTCAAAAGCACGGTGCCGCCCGACGATACGCGGCAGATGCACATAATGCAGAGCTGGGATCAACCCAACGTTAATCTCCGGATAACCGAATGTTGCCCCCTCGCCTGCAATAACCATGTTGCAGGATAGGGCCACGGTCATACCGCCCGCGCGCGCCGCCCCCTTGACGGCGGCAATGGTCGGTTTGCCCAACCGGTATTGCACGTCGTTCAGTTCCAAATACAGCCGATCCAGAAAACCGCGCATTCCCTCGCCGTCCACGCCATTGACCACAGATAGATCCAGGCCGGCGCAAAACGTTTTTTCCAGGACCGAGGCGATGACCACCGCACGAACCTCGTCATCATCACGCGCCTGATACAGCGCGTCGATGATCTCGTTGACGAAATCAAGGCTCAGTGCGTTGACGGGCACACGGTTCAAGCCGATGACTGCGATGCGCCCGCTAACTTGATAATCGATATTTTCGTAAACCATGTCCTAACCCTTCAAATCGCGCACGATGATGTTGCATTGCACTTCCGCCGCGCCCTCACAGATGATGTAGTCGGTGACCTTGTCAAAGTCTGTTCCGCCGTCCGCTTCCAGATAGCGGACATCCAACAGGCCCAGCTCGGCCCATTTCAAAAACAGGTCGTTGGGGAATTTTTTCGGTCTTGTCCGCCTCGTGGACCAGCGGCGCGGCCTCTGCATCGCAAAAACAGCATATGGTTTCGCGCACCTGCTTTTGTTCGGGTGAAAAGGTGAAATCCAATTTTCCTCTTCTTCTTTCTCGCGATGACGCACCAGGCTCTTACATATGGCCCTCATTACACGGCTCGTCTAAACTGCACCACCTTTCACAGACAGCCAAGGCACGGAGTATTGTCATGACCAGCGTACCGATCGGCGACAACCTTCCCTCGTCAATGTTCTTCTGGCCCACGCCAGAGCGGCCCATGGTTGAACGGGGCGAAGGTATCTACCTGTGGGATCAGGACGGCAAACGCTATATCGACGGCTCGTCCGGGCCACAAACCGCCAATATCGGCCATGGCAACGCCCGCGTGCGCGAGGCCATGGTGCTCCAGGCGGAAAAGGTCAGCTACGCCTTTCGCTCCCACTTCCTGAATGAACCGGCCGAGCTATTGGCCCATGAAATCGCTGATATGACCCCCGATGGCCTGGACCAAGTATTTTTCGGCTCGGGCGGGTCCGAAGTGGTCGAGGCCTGCGTCAAGCTGGCCCGGCAATACGCCCTCGCCACCGGTCAGGCGACCCGCTACAAGGTTATCTCGCGCCTGCCCTCCTATCACGGCACCACCTTGGGGGCGTTGTCGCTAACGGGGGATCCGGGTGGTTTCTCCATGTTTTCGCCGATGATCGTCAACCAGCCCAAGATCCCGGCGCCGTTCTGCCGCTATCGCCCCGCCGGCCAGACGGAGGATGAAGCCGCGCTGGGATATGCCAACGCGCTGGAGGCAGAAATCATTCACCAGGGTGCCGAAACAATCTTGGCTTTCATCATGGAGCCCATCGGTGGTGCCGCGACCGCCGCCCTGACCGCGCCGGATGTCTATTACACTCGTATCCGAGAAATCTGTGATCAATATAGCGTGTTGCTGATCTTCGACGAAGTGATGAGTGGAGCCGGGCGCAGCGGCAAATATCTTTCCGCCGAACATTGGGGGGTGACGCCGGATCTGGTGGCGTTGGCCAAGGGTTTGGCGTCGGGCTACATACCCCTGGGCGCCTGTGTCACCTCGCGCAAGATCATCAGCGCCGTGGAAGACGCCGGCGGTTTCATGCATGGACATACCTATTCAGCCTCCCCCATCGCCTGCGCCGTGGGCCGGGCCGTATTGGCGGAGCATGTGGACAACGACCTGATCGGCAACGCCGCCCGCATGGGCGCATTGCTGAAAGGCCGCCTGGAAGGCCTACTGGATGAATTCGAGTTCATCGGCGAGATCCGCGGCCGCGGCCTGTTGCTGGGTTTCGACGTTATCGCGGACCGGAAGACAGGCCGCCCCCTGCCACCCGAGCTGGACGCCCATTACCACCTGGCGCAGGAGGCTTATGACCGGGGCCTGATCATCTATTCCCGTCGCACCATGGGCGGGGCCAAGGGTGACAATTTTCTGGTCTCGCCGCCATTGATCGTCACCGAGGATCAGATCAACGAAATCATGGATATTCTGATCCAGGCCCTGCGCGCCTTTGCGCCCACGGCACGGGCCGCTATAAAAGCAAACTGAGCACCAAATCTGCGTAAAATGAGGAGAACACCATCATGCAAGCCGCCATCGCAACTCTAACCGCCAAGGAAGGCGCCGTGGACGACCTGCTCGCCGTTGGCCAGGAAATGGCCGCCGCCGTCAACGCCAACGAGCCGGGTTGTCTGTCCTACGAAGTCTTCAAGGGTGAAGAGGCGAACACCATCGTTTTTGTCGAGCGTTATGAAAACGAAGCCGCCACCGAGGCCCATCGCAATTCCGACCACTTCAAGACCATCGGCGCCCGCATGGGCCCCTTCATGGCCGCCCGCCCGGCAGTGTTGCGGTTAAGCGACGAGTAGATTTTAATTCGGCAGCAGTTTTCTTCAATTCTAACAAAAGAAACTGTCGCCGGAGCGTCCTCGACCGCGACCACCGGGGCCAGCTTGGCGGGTATCGACAGCAGCCTCGACTTTGCGGCTATGACCAATTCACCCCAGACTTGCCGTACGGCCTCGACTTGGATCAGGTCCTCCCGTTCCTTGGCCAATTCAATCTCGGCCAGTTCCGCCTCGGCCTTTATCTTGCGGGCGCATTCGACATTCAGGTCAATGACGTCCGGTGCGCCCAGGTACTTGGCGGCGTGGGGGATCACGTCGCGCAACAGGGAGAGCTTGCTACGGCCCTTTACCTGCACTGGATTAACGCGGGTTAGGATGTCCCACATCTTCCGGTTATCGAGACCAAGTTCGGCTGACAGCCGTGTCGCCGTGTATCGGTCAGTTGTTTCGGGCATTAACCCCTCGTCCAAAATTCTGTGACTAGAAAACATTCGGGGTCGCGCGTTACCCGCAATAGATTGCGTGGATAGGACCCGTGGCTAAAATAATTGCAACTTAGAATTAATTTTTGTTATGTTATGTCGTGAAAACATGATCATCACTTCCCAAATCAAAAGGAGCGTGAATAAAAATGAAAATTCTAAATTCTTTTGGCCCCAATCCCAGAATGTTACGGATGTTTCTCGCGGAAAAGGGCTTGAAAATAGATATGGTGGAGCATGACCTCCTCGCCGGGGAAAATCGTGAACCAGAGTACGTTAACAAAAACCCCGGCGGCCAAATGCCTGCGCTGGAACTTGATGATGGAACAATTTTAGCCGAGACCGTGGTTATCTGCGACTATCTCGAAGAACTTCACCCGACACCGGCCCTAATTGGAACAAATGCCCAAGAAAGAGCGGAAGCCCGTATGTGGAACCGTCGGATTGAGCAAAAAATTACGGAGAACATATACAACGGGTTTCGATTTGCTGAAGGTATCGACATATTCAAAAACCGAATGCGGTGCCTACCAGAAGCAGCAGACGGATTGAAAGCGTTGGCCCAGGATGGACTCGCTTGGCTTGACAAGCAGATAGAAGGAAAAAATTTCATTTGCGGCGACCGCATTACAATTGCTGACTTGGTACTCTACTGCTGCACAAATTTTTCGGCAGGGGTGGGTCAAACCATTGACCCCTCTCTCGAGAACGTCAACGCCTGGTCCAACCGGATCGACCAACGGCCAAGTGCAGAAGCCAGCCTACAC
>PCBT01000032.1 GCA_002731375.1 Rhodospirillaceae bacterium
AGCCGCCATAACATTCTTGGTTACCTTGTGTTATATCTCTGGGCAATTCCCGTGTGTGGAATCTTGAATTCTGCCGCAACCGCATTCGTTATTGAGGGGTTTTCATACGGGAGGATTTCTGGCTCATCCAGGTTCGATGACGGACACTCCACGGCGCGCTCAGCGAATTCGCCGGCGCGCGAAGTGCGAGAGGATCTCGGAGGCGATCACCAACACAATCACCACGAGGATAATACCCATGGTGCGCTCGTAGTCCAGCAGCTGGGTGGTACTTCGGATATAGAGGCCGAGGCCACCCGCGCCGACGAAGCCAAGAATCGTCGAGGCGCGGAAGGTCGAATCCCAATTGTAGATGATGATCCCGATCCACGCCGCCTTGACCTGAGGCAACACCGCGTAGACGAAGATCTTGATCTCGCCAGCGCCCGTTGCCCGGATCGCCTCGACCGGGCCCATGTCGATCGCTTCCACCTGCTCCGACATAAGCTTGCCGGCAAAGCTGAGCGTCAGCAACACGAGGGTGATGGTGCCCGCCATCGGGCCGAAGCCCAAGATGACCACCAGGATCATCGCCCAGATGATCGGCGGAATGGCGCGGCTCAAGACCAGTATCGCGCGGCCCAAGGGATAGCAGATGGAGCGGCTGGGGGTCACGTTCCAAGCCCCGAACCAGGCCACCGGCACCGCCAGAAGAACACCGTAAACGGTGCCGAGAAACGACATTTCGATGGTCTCGAGGATTGAGTGGAAAACGTTCTCGGTCAGGGCGTAGTCGAAGTCGGGAGGCATCATCCGGTTGAAGACCATGGTGCCGATACGCCCGAACATGCCCGACAGGCGCTCGAGCGGAATGTTCATATACCAGACCGTCCAGACCGCGAAGATACAGAACAACAGGAGTGCGATGAACTTGATCAGCCGGCGCAAATTGACGAAACAGCGATAATCGCGCCGGGCGTCGTCAAGCGTGATGCCGTATTCGCCTAGCACCATTTCGGCCCCGCCTTCATAGCAGCCAACTTCTGATTCGGATTGAGATGTATTCCCCGAGCAGCACCATGGCGACCACGCCCAGCACGACAGTACCGGCGCGGTCGTAGGCGAGCGACATAATCTGTTCGGCGAAGATCAGGCCGATGCCACCGCCGCCAACCATTCCCAAAATCGCCGCCCGGCGTATATTGATATCGAATTGAAAGATGACGTTGCCGACGAATATCGGAAAGACCTGCGGCAGCACGGCGAAAAGCAACACCGCCATCCGCCTGGCACCGGTTGCTTCAATGGCCTCGACCGGTCCGATGTCGATATTTTCAATCGCCTCCGCCGTCGTCTTGGCGAGGAAGCCGACCGAGCGGACCGCCAACGCCAGCATGCCGGGTAGCGGCCCCAGACCGAGCGCCGATACGAAGATCAAGGCAAAAATCAGCTCATGCACCGAGCGCGATAGCACGA
Organism: Rhodospirillaceae bacterium; assembly: GCA_002731375.1. Classification (GTDB taxonomy): domain Bacteria; phylum Pseudomonadota; class Alphaproteobacteria. The sequence goes on from PCBT01000032.1 coordinate 1,456, forward strand.
TGGTGACGCGCCCCGCCCAATAAGACGCCAGACCCGCCGGGGTAACGTTGCGGGCCGCGAGAACCGCAACCGGTATCGCGATGACCATGCCGATCAGCGTGCCGAAGAGAGCAATCAGGAAAGTCTCGAACAGGGCCAGCAAAATCGACGGAAAGTAGCCGAGGTTAGGAAGAAACCAGGCGGCGGTTTTCAACATCTGGCCGAGCCCGCCGGTGCGTGCCCAGTCGGTTTGGAAGGCGAAGACGTGTGCGGTCAAAACCAGCACGACCGTGGCAAAACCGGCAATGAGACAATATCTCTTTAGAATCGTATTCCGCGGCCGTAGTGGATTGGCGTCGCCGATCAGGCCCGCGCCGTCAATGCCAGAGGCGTCGGCAGCCTCGATCTCGCTCATGCCGCATCTTGGTCGGTATAGATCGAATGCAGCACGGACCGATCGACCTCGCGGGTCTCGGCATCGAAGACAATTCGCCCCTCTCTGAGACCGACGATCCGTTTCGAATACCCGGTGGCGACATCGAGGTCGTGGACACTGACCAGCATCGGAACGTGGTGTTCGTCGGCGACCGCACACATGAGTTCCATGACTCCGGCGCCGATTTTGGGGTCGAGGCTGGAGGTCGGCTCATCGACCAGCAGGATTTTCGGCTGTTGCATCAGGGCGCGGGCAATGCCGACGCGCTGGCGCTGACCGCCGCTCAACTGATCGGCGCGCTTCCGGATCTGGTCCAGGATGCCGACCCGGCTGCAGAGCTCCATGGCCCGTTCGATGTCGTCTTTGCGAAAGGCACGGGTCACCGCGCGCCAGGTGCTGGCCACGCCGAGGCAACCCGAAAGCACGTTCTCCAACACGGTCAGGCGGTCAACCAGATTGTATTCTTGGAAGATCATGCCCATGTGCCGCCGCGCGCGCTGCAGGCCGTGGCGATCGAGCTCGCTGACGCGAACACCGTCGAGCACGACCAGCCCTTCACTCGGTTCGACAAGGCGGTTGATGCACCTGAGCAGCGTCGATTTGCCTGAGCCGCTAAGGCCCAAGACGGCGATGACCTCCGCGCCATCGACGGCCAGATCAATGCCCCGGAGTGCGGTCTCGCCGGTCGGATAGGTTTTCTTCAGGCCGACGATTTCAAGCAGGGCCATCGATACTGATCTCCCTATTGGAAAATGAGGTTATGGCGGTGCGCCGGAAGCAGCATACAGCCGCTTCCGGTCGCGACACCATCCATTGGACGAACCGCCTGGGGCGGCGCTGCTATTTCTTCTTTTTCTTCAGCTTGGCCTTGAGCGCCAGGATTTTACGCAACGGATCGAAGCGGTCGTCCTCCGCTGCCTGGAATTCTCCCCAGGAATTCGTCGCCCCGACCGCTTGACCCTCTTTCGTCTTGTGCATACCCGTGAAGGCATCCCTCAGTCTTTTGACCATTTCGGGTTTCATGCGTTTCTTGTCGACTGAAATGACATCAATCGGTATTTGAGGTGAAATCCAGAGGTAGTTGAAATCCTCCTTTTTCATCTCGCCCGAGAAGATCAACTGTCGCAAGGTGCCGAGCGAGAGAAATGCCGCATCGGCCTTCCCCGCCTGGATAGCGCGCGCGCTGGCGGTGTGCGAACCGGAATAGAAGACGCGGCCCCAGTAAGATTCGAGCTCCTTGCCACCAATTTTTTCAGCGAACAACGCGCGCGGCAGTGCATTGCCCGAGGTACTGCCCGGATCGACCAGGGCCAAGACCTTGCCCTTGGTAGATTCAAGGGTCTTCATGCCGCTGCCGGTCTTTGTCACCAGGGCGCCCAAATAGCAACCGCACGGCTTGTCATTGAACATGTCGGCGGGAATCGTATAGCTGACGAGGGGCACGATCGCGCCGCCCGATTTTTCGTGCGCGACGATATAGATCTTCGGCCCCAGGCTCGCGACATCGACAAACCCGCTCAGCATGGCTTCGACGACGGAGGCATAGGATGTCGTCGTGTAGAAATTGATGTTCACGTTGGCCGTCTTGTTGAGATAGGCGATTGCCACCTCCCAGCGCTTGGCCATGGTCGACATTTCCTCGGTGCGGATCACCGCGAGCGTCAGTTCTTCCTTTTTCTCCGCGGCCAGCGCCGCCGTGCCCGTGCCAAACGCGATTCCCGCGCCGAACAGTAGAGCCATTCCGAATATTTGCTTTCTCATTGTCGTCCCCTCCTATGTCGCTCAGGCCATGCCCGGTGCCTAAGGTACACAGTCGGGCGGACTGGGCGGCAATTCCAAGTTGCTTGCGCAGCCATTTGCGTAGCACTATATGCTATTAAAGCTGAGATTTACTTGATTTGCAAAGTGTCCGCCATGCGCCCGCAACGTGTGCCCGGGCGAGGGACCGCTCCAAGAGGAATTCATGCAAAGATTCGTCACCGCCGTGATGCGCCACGAAACCAATACATTCTCTCCGGTGCCGACGCCGCTCGAGGCGTTCTCGGGCCGAGGCGCCGACCGTGGCGGCCCGCTTGCCGGCGAGGCCGCGATCCTGCAGTGCCGGGGAACCAATACTCCCGCCGCGGCCTATATCGATCTGGCCGAGGCGGCTGGAGCGGAGCTTGTCATGGCGGTTTCCGGCAGCGCGCATCCGAGCGGTTGTGCCGAAGACGCGGTGATCGACTATTTCGCCGATGCCGTTATTGATACGCTTCAACCCGGTTGCGATGCGCTGTTTCTCGATCTCCATGGCGGCATGGCGACGGTGGGTATCGACGACCCAGAGGGGGAGTTGTTGGCCCGCATCCGCGGGGCTGCGCCGGACCTTCCCATCGCGGTCGCGTTTGATTTTCATAGCAATATTTCGGCGCTGACGGTTGACAATGCCACCGTCATAACGGGCTATCGCACGTATCCCCACGTCGACATGTACGAGACCGGTTCGCGCGCCGGCAAGACGTTGCTTCGCAGTTTGGCCGGCGAGGTCAACCCGGCGATGGTCTGGCGGCAGCTGCCGATGCTGACGCATTTGAACTGCCAGACGCCGTCGCGCCAGCCCATGAAAGACATCATGGACAGGGCTATCCAGGCCGAGGCCGAAGCCGAGGTTCTGAATGCCTCCGTGTTCGGCTGCTTTCCGTTGGCCGACATCTCCTGCGTGGGTCTGAGCTCGATTATCGTCTGCGACCGTAACACCGCGGGCGGAGCGGCCCTGTTGGACGAGCTGTTGGGGATGGCCTGGGACCGCCGCGACGCTTTCATCTTTACCACCGAGCCGGTTGAAGTCTCGATTGCCCATGCCAAGAGTTTGGGCTCGGGGCCGATTATTCTGGCCGATCACGGTGACGTATGCGGATCGGGTGGGACCCAGGACGTGATGGCCGTGCTTGCCGAGGTGATGCGCCAAGGCCTGACCAATGTCTGCGCCGGCCCCTATTTTGATCCCATCGTCGTGGCCGAACTGGTCGCCGCTGGCGTCGGCGCCGAGGTGACGCTTGCGCTCGGCGGCAGAATGGATATGCCGGCGATCGGTCTCAAGGGCGAACCGCTGGAAATATCGGGTCGGGTGCGCCGCATTACCGACGGCCGCTTCACCATCACCGGCCCGATGATGACCGGCGTCATGGTAGACATGGGTCGAACCGTGGTCCTGGACACTGGCGAGGTCGAAATCGTGATCAGCGAGCAACGCCACGAGCCCTTCGATGTGGGCTGTTTCACCCACGCCGGCATCGACCCCGCCCGGAAGGATTATATCCTGATCAAGTCGCGCCAGCACTTCCGTGCTGGCTTCGATGCGATCACCGAACGGGTCGTCATGGTCTCCGGCCCGGGGATTACCACCTCCGATTATGAAAAATTTCCCTGGCAGAAGCTGCGTCGCCCGATTCACCCCCTGGATCTTGTGAACACGAACGAACTCTAGTACAGTTTTCGGATCTGAAGTCCCTGCAACTGGCGTCGTTATCTGGCCTCCGCAAAACTCACCAGTTTCTTGTTGTCCTCATCCCAAGGGGCTAGGGGGGATACATTTCAGTGGTCTTCCCCCGCTGAGTTGGTCCACCGTTATAGTTAGGAAACGGAGGATCAGAGATGGCGAACAAGCGACACGAACCGGAAGAGATTGTCACCAAGTTGCGGCAGGTTGAAGTACTTGTCGGGCAAGGTATGGCTCGAATTGATGCAATCAGGCAGATTTGCATCGTAGAGCTTCACTTGTCGCACTGGTGTCATATCAAATTGTGATAAGCCTTGATTTTGCCGATAAATTATATCATTGTTCTATTTGTAACATATTGATCCTAAAGAGTATTTTCGAGAGGCGCAGGGGTAGAGCGCAACCTTGCCAAGGTTGAAGTCGTGAGTTCGAATCTCATCGCCCGCTCCAATTTTTCAATGGCCCGGCCTTGAGCGCTTGGGCCATTTTTTTTGGACACAATTGGCCCGCGACCAAGCCGGTGCCGGGCAGCCGCCATAACATTCTTGGTTACCTTGTGTTATATCTCTGGGCAATTCCCGTGTGTGGAATCTTGAATTCTGCCGCAACCGCATTCGTTAATGGGAGGTTCCGATGGGTGTTTTCGACGGAAAATTCGTTTGGGTGACTGGTGCCGGCACCGGCATAGGCAAGGCGGCGGCGCTAATGTTCGCCGAGGACGGCGCCAGTGTGGTTCTCATCGGGCGGCGGCGGGAAATGCTGGACCAGGTCGCAGGCGAAATCGAAGGTATGGGCGGCAGCGCGCTGGTGGCACCTCTCGATGTTTCGAACCGCTCCGACGTCCAAGCCGTTGCGGCGGATATCCAGAGCAAACAGGGACGGATCGACATTCTGGTCAACAATGCGGGGACCAACGTCACCAATCGCCGGCTGGACGAAATTACCCTGGAAGATTGGGACGAGGTTATAGCCATAAATCTCACCGGCGCCTTCAACATGTTTATGGCCGTGATGCCGGCAATGCGCGCGCAGGAGGATGGACTGGTCATCAACGTCGCTTCCACCGCCGCGAAACGAGTCAGCGGTGCTGCTGGCATCGCCTATTCGGCTTCCAAGTTCGGCATGCTTGGGATGAGCCTGTCATTGACGCAGGAGGCCTGGAAATTCGGCATCCGGGCCTGTTGCGTGCATCCAGACGATGTGAACACGCCGATTATGGAGCGGCGCAAGGTCAAATATTCGCCCGAGGTACTGGCGCAGTTCATCCAGCCGGAGGATATGGCCCACGCCATGCGGATGATCGCTTTGATGCCGACACGTTCTTCCTTGCCTGAGCTTATCGTCACGCCAACCAATATCCGGCCCTACACGCCAGCGGAATCGGGCACACCAGAATAACGCGCGTGGCCAGAAACCTGATCCGGTCCCAAAAATATNGGTTTTGAGTATGAACTCCGCTGATTTCATGATTACCTTGTGAAAAATCAGTTCAGGAGGGAACACCATGACCAGATTATCAAAACTCAGCCGCTCGATCGCGGGCAAGGTCGCGCTGATCACCGGCGCAGCCAGCGGCATGGGCCGGGCCACGGCGCATTTGTTTGCGGACGAAGGCGCCCATGTGGCGGTCACCGATGTCAATGGCGACGGCGTTGCCGAGGTGGTGGCGGAGATCAAGAACGCGGGCCTCAGCGCNGAGGGCTGGACCTTGGATCTGGCCGATCCCGTGCGCATTAAGGCTGTGGTTGACGAGGTCGCTGCACGGTTCGGCGGCCTGGACATTCTGGTCAACAATGCGGGCATCTCGCAGCACACATTGATCGACGACGATGATTATGAGGAAATCTGGGACCGCCATCTCGATATTCTGCTGCGNGCCCATACCAGAACTATTCGCGCCGCCCTGCCCCATCTGCGCGCCAGCGACGGTGGGCGGATTGTCAATATCGCCTCCACCGAAGGCCTCGGCGCCACGCCGCAGACCTCTCCCTATACCTCAGCCAAGCACGGCGTCATTGGTCTGACCCGCTCCATGGCGGTTGAATTGGGGCGCGAGGGCATCACTGTCAACTGCATCTGTCCCGGCGCTATCCGAACAGGCATGACCGCAAGGATCAAGGAAGAACACAAGCAGATCTTCGCCAAACGCCGCGTTCCGCTAGCCCGTTATGCCGAGCCCGAGGAGGTTGCCCACGGTACTCTGAATTTCGTCCTGCCCGCCTCCAGCTATATCAATGGTGCGGTATTGCCCGTTGATGCGGGCCTAACGATCAAAAATGCCTAACTATCGGTATTTACAGTCAAAATCGCCTCAGTCGGGACCGGCACATTGGACAAACTCCGGGCCTGGCGGGTGATTGCCATGCTTTTGTACCGAGGATCATTGTTTCTTAGCCAATTCGGCTCAATCTTTCGGGTCCTGCTGAATCTGGCCCGGAACGCCATTCAGGCCATGAGCATGAGCGGCGAGATCACCGTGACCGCGAATTGGGGTGGCGCGGGCGTAATCATCGAATTCAGCGACGATGGTCCCGTTCTGCTGGAAAAGGCGCGGGCGCATCTGTTCGAGGCCTTTACCGGTTCGGCCCGCAGCGGTGGCACCCGCCTGGGCCTGGCCATCGCCAGAGAACTGGCGCTGACCCATGGCGGCTATCTAACATTGTTGAGCAGCGACACCCGCGGCAATGTTTTCCGCATCGACCCGCCGGGCCAGCCACAATGATGACTGCTTCCATGCTTGTGCTGTTTACGGATTTTGGTATCGGCAGTCCTTACATGGGGCAGATGCGGGCGGTATTGCACCAGGGCGCGCCGGGATCGCCGATAATTGAACTGTTCGCCGATGCGCCGGCCTTTGATGCCAGGGCCGCCGCCTATCTATTGGCCGCCCATGCACCGGAATTCCCCCCCGGCACGGTCTTTGTCTGCGTCGTCGATCCCGGCGTCGGCGGCGCCCGCCCGCCAATGGTTCTGCGCGCCAAGGGCCAGGTCTTTGTCGGGCCCGGCAACGGTTTGTTTGAAATCATCGCCCGGCGGGCGGCTGGGTTCGAGGCCCGGGCCATCACCTGGCGCCCGCAACGCCTGTCGCCGTCATTTCATGGCCGCGACCTGTTCGCTCCTGTAGCGGCGGCACTTGCCAGCGGCAATGATGCCGCCGTGGCCGCCATTGCCGATAGTGCCTGGCGCCAGCCGGAATGGCTCGACGATCTGGCCCAGGTCATTTATCTTGATCAATTCGGCAACGCAATCACCGGCCTGCGCGCGGCAAAAATGAGTAAGGATCAAGCAGTCCAGGTGAACGGCGATACATTGACCAGAGCCCGGACCTTCAGTGATATGCCAGTGGGCCGGGCCTTTTGGTATGAAAACGCCAATGGTCTGGTGGAAATCGCCGTTAATCAGGGTAGTGCCGCCCGTGATCTGGGCCTGACCCTCGGAACTGCCATCTCGCTACCCTAAGTCAGTGCGCCGGCCTCTAGTATCGCCGCGCGGTCATGCATGGGTGGATAAATGACCTCGGTCATGACGAACTGTTTGCGTGCCTTGGCTTCCGCCTTGATCAGTTCCACCTGCCTCTCCCAACCAGTGGAGAACACTGCCCCCCAGGGCCCCAGATCAACGCAGGTCACATAGCGCGCCTGCTTATAGGGCCGGGACGCCAGGTTCATCAGAACGGAAGCGGCGTTATAGCCCGCCGCTTTGCCCATGGGCATGGCGTGCTGGCAGGACATCAAGGCGACGTGGCCGCCATCCGTCCCAGGTTCGGTCAAGGCGTGGGCGATGTCGCCGGCGGCATGAATGCCCGCCAATCCCTCGACGCTCAGGTTTTCGTCGACGAAAAGGCGGCCCATGGCATCGGTGTCCAGACCCAGACTGGCGGCCAGGCTGTTTGCCCGCGCCCCGGTGGTGACGATCACCGTTGAACTTGTAATCACGCCGCCATCATTCAGGGTCAATTGATCGTTTTCGATCCGCTGCACCATCGTATTCAGGCGCACCTCGACCCGGGCCGCTCGCAAGGCTTCGAGAATGTGAGGACGGGGGACTGGGCCTAGGTCTTCGCTGATCGTGGGCGCGGCATCCAACAGGATCACCCGCGCCCGCTCGGCCCTTGCCGTACCGCCATGTTCGGCCAGGCGGCCGCGCATTTCGGTCGCCAGTTCGATGCCGGTGAAGCCGGCGCCGATGATCACTACGGTATCGTCATTGGCGTCCCCATCGGCTTCAGGTATCGCCATCCGCGCTGTCAGGTGCTGGTCCAGGGCAACGGCGGAGGCATGGTCGTCGATGCACCAGGTTCGGGCATTGACGGTCTCCATGGCCGGCCGCCGCAAGACACTGCCCGCAGCCAGGATCAGGCCGTCATATTGATACTCGTTGTCTTGGCCTTCCGGNCCCGTGGCCCGGACCCGCCTGGCGGTGGGGTCAATGGCGTTGACTTCGCCGAGCGCCAGTTCCACGCCGATGGGTTCCAGCACCGGACCCAGCGGCGTACGCATGTCCTGGGGGTTGCTTTCATACAGGCGCGGCCGGTGGGTCAGGTAGGCATCCCTGGTCAGCAGTCGAATGCTTAAATCGCCGCCGCTGACCCCATCCTGGGCCCGGCGCGCCGCCGCCATGGCCGCCCATAGCCCGGCATAACCGCCGCCAATGATAAGTAAGTCAGGCATTTTTCCTGCTCCTTCGTTTGCCTCTGTCATGGCCGCGTTCTTCAAACCAATCCTGGGCCGCCTTTCGATGTGTTTTTGGCACCACCTCCGTAACATGCGCCGCCAGCTCCGCTAGATTGCTCTGTGCCAGGCTACTTCGCATGGCGGCATCTGCCTTCAGCATCACCGCATGAATGCCGCAGATTCCACGTCCGGACCAGCTGGGAGTCTTACCTTCGAACAGCACGCAGTTGACGCGTACCTCGCGGCATTCAAACAGCGGTTTGCGCCCCTCCACTGCATCGACCACGTCCAGAACGGAAATATCCCCAGCCGCCCGCGTCAGATGAAAGCCGCCACGGATACCTTCCGTGGCCGTCACCATGCCGGCCTTTTCCAATCGAGTGAACAGCTTCGCCACATAGGCCGTGGACAATTCCTGAAATTCCGCGATATCCCGGGCACTGCGCGCCATCCCCTGACCGGACCGGACCAGGTACAACAGGCAATGCAGGGCGTACTCAACGGCGCTGCCGTATTGGCTCATCTTGTAACTCCGATTTGATAAGTCTTAGTTATATGGCTAGCATATGAGAATTGTCAATTGACCCATCTCGGGAACTTTGATCTGCTGCGGGCATGATCAAACCCGGACCGCGAAACCTGATCACCGATGTTGATGGCATAGCCATTGGCAATGCCGCCGATGAAGCGGCCCGAACGGGCGTGACCGTGGTGCTGCCCGAGGGTAGGGCGGTCGCTGGTGCCGATGTGCGCGGCGGCGGGCCTGGCACCCGCGAGCTGGCTTTGCTGGATCCCACATGTATGGTGGACCGGATAGACGCCATTTGTCTTTCGGGTGGCTCTGTGCATGGCCTGGCCGCTGGAGATGGGGTCGTGGGTTGGCTGCATGAGCGGGACCGGGGCTTTGCCGTTGGCCCCTGGAATATGCCGATCGTACCGGGCGCCATAATTTTTGATCTCGGCGTGGGCGGCGCGGTGGATAAAGGCCGCTATTCCGGCTATGGCGATTTGGCTCGGCAGGCTTGTGATGACGTCGGACTTGATTTTGCCCTGGGCAACATTGGCGCCGGCATGGGCGCCACGGCGGGCAGGCTGAAAGGCGGCCTGGGCAGCGCCTCGGCTATTCGCGATGACGGTTTGCAGGTCGCGGCCCTGGTAGTGGCCAACCCGGTGGGCGAGGTGGTTATGCCCGGCGGTGGCACCTTGTGGTCCTGGGCCCTGGAACAAGATAACGAGATGGGTGGCCAGCGCCCGCCCGGTGCCAAAGCAGGCATGGCGGATGATCTGCCCCTGCAAGCCCGGATCGGCGGTAACACCACCCTGGCCGTGATTGCCACCAATGCCAGCCTGGACAAGGCCCAGGCCCAACGGGTGGCGATGATGGCCCACGACGGCATGGCCCGGGCCATCCAACCGGTGCATACACCCTTTGATGGCGATGCGGTTTTCACCCTTTCGACCTCGCGCATGCCCCTGCCTACAACGGCGGCGAAATCCCCGGGGGTTTCCGTTGGGCGCGTCGGCGCCATTGCCGCCGACTGTCTGTCACGGGCCATTGGGCGTGCCGTGTTCGCTGCGGAAACCCTCGGGAGTTATCCCGGATACCGGGATAGTCACCCGGATGCCTTTGCCGACGGCGTTAAGACAGGCTAAAATGGTCCCACAGTTTGAGCTTACTAGAAAAATTGTAACTAACGCTTCAAACCCAAATTTCCCACAGGGAGGTACAATAATGTCCATAGCTAGAAAATTTTCCCATGCCTTGGCGGTGGCGGCTATCGCGGCCTTGCCGTTTGGTGCCGAGGCGGCCAAGAATTCCGTCAATATAGCCATGACGCTGGAGCCGCCCGGGCTTGACCCCCGGGCCAATGCCTCTGCCGCGATCGGACAAATCGCCCTTTACAACATTTATGAAAATCTGACCCGCATAAACCAGGACGCCACCGTCAGCCCCATGCTGGCGAAAAGCTGGAGCGTCTCCGATGACGGCCTAGTTTATACCTTCGACCTGGTCCAGGGCGTGAAGTTCCACGACGGCACGGATTTTGATTCGGCCGATGTGAAATACACTTTCGAAGCCAATGCGGCGGAAGGCAGCAAGATCAAGCGTAAGAAGCGCTTCGTGAACATGGCCAAGATCGAAACGCCGGACGCCCATACCGTGCGCATCACCTTGAAGAAACCGCGGCCCACGTTCCTGTTCTGGATGGGTGAAGCCACCGCCGTGATTGTCGGCAAGGAGTCCGCCGCTGCCAACGCGACCAAACCCGTGGGCACCGGGCCCTTCAAATTCGTCCGCTGGGTCAAGGGCGATAGCGTCTTGATGGAAAAGAACGCGGGCCACCGGGATGCCGGCTCGGTCAAGCTGGCCAAGGTCAAGTTCCGCTTCATCAACGATCAGGCGGCACAGATCGCCGCCATGATGTCCGGTGATCTGGATTTGATACCCTTCTCCCGCGCGGCGGAAAGTTTGGGGCCCCTGAAGGCCAACCCGGATGTTGCCGTGACTTTCGGCACCACGGAAGGCGAGACAATTCTGTCCACCAACAACAAGCACCCGGCATTGTCCAAGCTGAAGGTGCGCCAGGCCATTGCCCATGCCATTGACCGCAAGGAAATCATTGATGGCGCGATGTTTGGTGCCGGCACGCCCATCGGCAGTCATTTCGCGCCGCATAATCCGGACTACCTGGATCTGACCGGCACCTATCCCCTGGACCGAGCCAAATCAAAGGCGTTGTTGGCCGAGGCGGGTTATGGCGGCGGCCTAGCATTGTCCTTGAAGTTGCCGCCCACGGGCTATGCCCGCGATGGCGGCCAGATCGTGGCCCAGCAATTGAACAAGGCGGGCTTCAAGATCACCATCGAGAACGTGGAATGGCCGGTCTGGTTGAAACAGGTCTACAAGCAAAAGACCTATGATCTGTCCATCGTCTCGCACGTGGAGCCCATGGATATCGGCATTTATGCCCGGCCTGGATATTATTTCCAGTATGAGAACAAGGACTTTCAGGACATCATGGCAAAGGCCGACGGTGCCCGTGATCCGGCCATGCGCTCAAAATACTTGAAGATGGCGCAGAAGAAGTTGGCTGCGGATGCGGTCAATGGCTATCTTTTCCAACTGGCCAAGACCACGGTACGAAAAAAGAACCTGATGGGCGTGTGGACCTCTTCACCCATGTTCGTCAACGATATGCGCGTGGTGTACTGGAAATAGTCGAACACCAAGCCAACCCATACCAGGCGGCGGCGCTCCAACCATTTTGGGGCCCGCCGCCTTTTTTGCGAAGGAACCACATATGTCTATCGAACTGCGTAGCGCCGTCGCCGATGACGAGGCGCGCTGCGTCGAATTGATGTCCGAACTAAAGTCCGCGACGGGTTCAAGGCCGGCCCTGCCGGTGGAGGATTCCTTTCGACAACTGGTGACAAAAGAACGGGGAGAAATAGTTCTTTCGGTCGAGGACGGAGAGGTCCTGGGCATGGCGGCGGTGAGTTACAATCTGGCCATGCGCTATGGCGGTGAATATTGTCAGCTGGAGGAACTGGTGGTGACGCCCAATGCGCGGGGCAAGAATATCGGCGGCTTGTTGGTACAGCGTATTGTCGATAATGCCAGGGCGCGGGGCTGTGCCGAAATGGGCCTGTATCTGGTGGAAACGACGGAGCATAACCGGCCGTTCTATGCCAAATACGGCTTCCAACCTGTCGGCACGGAACTGCGCCAGGACCTGACCACCTGACTAATTTGTCAGGTGCGGCACCACTTCCTCGGCAAAAAGCGTCATCTGCTCTAACAATTCCGGTACCGTGTTGACGGCGAAATAGAGACCAAGCAGGTGGGTGACGCCGGCCGCCTTCAGGGCCAGGCATTTTTCCACCACTTCGTCTGGGGTGCCGACCAGATTGGCATCGGCCATATTGATGCCGGTATGCTCTTTCAAGGTGGAGCGGGTCAACGAGACCAGATGTTTGTGCATCTGAGAGTTGGAGAAGCGCTCCATAGCACGGTCGTGATCGTGATCGACCATGACGATATATTGCGGCGCCACTTCGATCTTGGCGAAATCGCGGCCCTCGCCTTCACATAGTTCGCGGAGATGGACGATATCGGCGGAAATGCGCTCTAGCGGCAGGCCCGCTGGCAGCCAGCCATCGCCCAGCTTGGCGGTCCGCCGCAGTTGATTGACGTTGTTGCCGCCGAAATAGATTGGCAGCTTTTCCTGCAAGGGTTTGGGAAACAGTTGCACATCACGGAAGCGGTAGAATTCGCCTTCGAAACTGGCTCTATCCTCGGTGAACAGGATATTCAGGGCGCGCACACCTTCCTCGACGATATTGCCGCGATGGCTGGGGTCATCGGGTTGCAGGGCCTCGAACTCTTCGCGATAGGCGCCGACGCCAACGCCTAGTTCCAGCCGTCCGCCACTAAGATGGTCGAGGGTGATCAGCTGTTTCGCGGTAACCACGATGTCGCGCCGCATGGGTAGCACCAGAATACCGGTGCCGAAACGCAGGGTCGTGGTTTGTGAAGCCAGCCAGGCATAGGTCAACAGGATTTCCCAAAAGCGCGGCGGCCGGCCGAACTCCTCCTGGACATAGTGCTGCGTTGTCATGTGGTCATTACCCCAGATCGAGTGATAGCCAAGGGTCTCGGCATGTTGGGCAATTTCCAGCATCGCTTCGGTTTCCGAAAACGGGATCGGGTAGGTTAGGCCCTCCATGCCGGTGGGAAAACCAACGCTGACAATCATCGCTCCAACTCCTCGGTTATTCTTCGGTTTTCTCGCCCAGGGCCGCCGCCAGGGTTTCAGCCAGCATGACCTGTCCCCGCATTCCGGCGATTACCACCTCGTCAAGCCCAGCTTGGCGGTAGTCCCGTAGACGCGCCCGCACCTGCGCCGGCGTGCCGCTGACACTGTGGTGGGCCACCACTTCGTCACTGACCAGGGCCGTGGCACGGTCCCAATCATTGGCGGCGACGGCATCATACAAGGCGCCTTGATCGAGTCCCGCACCGCCCATCTCCAAATTGGCGGAATGGTGCGCGCCACGCAGGATGAAAGCCAATAGCCGTTTCAAACGTTCATAGGCCCGCCCCTCGTCGGCGTCGACCGAGGCGAAGACCAACCCGATGCGCCGCACCGGGCGGTCGGTAGCAGTTTCTGCAACTTTTGCCAGGGACCAGCGTACGAATTCCACCGAGGTCGCAGCCGACAGCAGCACGCCATCGGCCCGGCGCCCGGCCANTTGCAGCATGCGCGGCCCTGTGGCNGCCAACACGATGGGCACGTCCTGNGCCCCGGTTTCGAGCGCCCGGCCGCTGACCTGAAAACGTTCGCCCTGTTGTTGTACCACTTCGCCGGCTAGCAAGGCCCGCGCGATGCCGATGCTTTCGTCCAGGGTGGCCAGGGGCCGGGGGCGGGCAACGCCGGCGGCGTCCAGATCACCCGGCGCTCCGGCGCCCAGGCACAGCACTACACGATTTGGAAAATGCTCGTTCAGGGTCGCCGCCGCCATCGCCGCTTGTACCGGATGCGCCGTATATGGGCTGAGCGCCATCAACGCCGCGCCGATCCGATCTGTCGCGGATAAAGCCATCGCCGCCTGCACTATTGGATCACGCTGAAACAGGTGATTGGCCAGCCACATGGTATCGGCGCCGGCGGCATCGGCCTGACGGGCTAGGGGAGGCATTTCGGCTGCCGCCTCGCCGCCCTCGAACGAGACGCCCAGCCCCGAACCCTCCGCGCCGTGCCATTGGCTCACACCCATCAGTAATACCTTGTCTAGCGGCCAAATAGCGACCGAATCCCGGCCCAGATGATGGACAACGTGGTGGAGATGACCGAGATCTCGCCCGCGCTTTCCATGGAGGCACCGGGCTCCCCGCCCATTATAGTCCGGTTCAGATTAACGGCGAACTGCTGGCTTAGACGGTTGGCGAATTCACGCACCAGGCCGGAGCGGCCAAACTGCGCCAACGGGCCCGACAACAGATAGTCGACCACGACCCGGACCTCTGTCTCCAAACTGTCATCACCAGGCAATAGCACGAAGCTAACGTTGGCCTTGACCCGGCTGCCGCCACGCTTATCGGCGCCGCTGCCCTCCAGGACCCCATGTCTATTTGCCGCGTCTAAATCAAAACGTCCGGTGCCGGCGAAACTGGCCGTGATGGGACCGAATTTGACATCGATGTTGCCGGCAATGTTCTGGCCGTCGAAAGCAGTCAGCNGGGCNCCGGGAAAACAGCCAGCGATGTTGCCNGGATCAGTGAAGTATNGCCACACTGCCTCGATGTCCTGGCCAACGCTGAATGCCTGNTCCAGACGNGACCAGCCCGCCTCCGGCGGAACGCTCCCTTGACTAACGGCAACNACGGTTTCCACCTCCGCCGCCGCCGTGGCCAGATCGAATGCCGGTACGTCCCGGCCCAGGCCATGCCCCATATTGCTCAGAATATTCGAGGCCGCTTGTCCGCCACCTGAATGTTTCTGGCCGACGTCGCTGATCGCCGCGACGATACCCATGTAGCCGGTACAACGGCACAGATTGCCGCTCATCTCGTGGCGGATTGCCGCCTCGTCCAGCGCCCCCTTGCGGGAGATCAGATCGTGGGCCGAGATCAACATGCCCGGCGTGCAAAANCCGCATTGCAGGGCATGCTGGCCGGTAAATGCCTGTTGCAAATCCAGCATCAAGGCATCGCCGCTCAGGCCTTCCAAGGTGGTAATCTCGCGGCCCTGGTTCTGCACTGCATAAGAGATACAGGAGCGCGCTGGCTTGCCGTCGATCAACACTGTGCAGGCGCCGCAGACGCCCTGTTCGCAGCCTACATGGGTCGCGGTCAGGTCCTGGTTGTCGCGCAGAAAATCCGCAAGTTGTAGGCGCGGGTCCACATCGGCGCGGACCGCCTTGCCATTGATGCGCAGTTCTATCATTGCCATGACGCTATCTATCCAATTGCCGAGGCAGCCGCACGATTCAGCGCGACGCCGTAAATTTGTTTCCTATCCGGTGCCGCCTGGGGTAGACGGCGCTCGATCTCCTTCCGGATCAGCTCCGGCAATTCCCCGCGTTCTCCCTTGGCGATGGCCTTGGCAGTTTCGTGCAGCAAACAGGGCCTGCCATCCAGGCCGCCCAGAACCACCCGGCAGAAACGCTTGGTGGGATCAATCACCACGGCGCCAATGGCATCGGCGAATTCACCTACCTTGCGGCTCAGCTTTGTGTACCCCCAACTTGCCTGCGCGGATGTGCGAGGCAGGCGGATCGCCGTGACCAGTTCGCCGTCCGCCAATGACACCGTATAGGCACTAAGAATGAAATCTTCGGCAGGCACGGAACGGCGGCCATCGGGTCCAAGGATGTCTATCCGTGCGCCCAGCGCGATTAGGGCGGTGACCCAATCGGCGGCAGGGTCCGCATGCACCATGCTGCCGCCGATGGTGCCCCTGTTGCGCACGGCGCGATAGGCGATGCCGCCAGCGACATGGGGCAACATGCCCTGGCTTGGGTCAGAAACATCACCATCCTCGATCTGGCCATGGGTGACGCAGGCGCCGATCAGCACACTGTCGCCCTCATCCATGACGGCGCGCAGCTCCGCCGCGCCCGCGATATCGACCACGGCCTCGGGCCGGGCGACACGTAGGTTCATCATCGGTCCCATGGATTGTCCGCCGGCGATGATCTTGCCGCCCTTGCCCAACCGGTCCAGCAGTGCGAGCGCATCGGTGGGACTGCCGGCGGCATGATATTCGAACTTCGCCGGTTTCATGGTGCTGCTTCCAGGATCTTGCCCAGAATATGAGATGGCGGCATGGGCGCCTGATTGATTTCAACTCCAAGGCTGCGCAAGGCGTCATTGATGGCATTGGCAATGGCCGCCGGCGGCGCGATGGCGCTGCCTTCACCGACGCCTTTGATGCCATACGCCGTATGCGGTGACAGGGTTTCCATGTGCTCGATTCGCATGTTGGGCAATTCGGCGGGGCCGGGCAGAATATAATCGGCCAGGGTTGATGACAGCGGTTGGCCAAAGGCATCGTAAGGGGATTCTTCAAACAATGCCGTACCAATACCCTGGGCGGTGCCGCCATAGGCCTGGCCTTCGACCACCATTGGGTTGACCATGCGGCCGCAGTCCTCGGTTATGGCGTAGTCGAGAATCTCAACGTGGCCGGTAGCCGGATCAACCGCGACCACGGCAGCATGGGAGGCATAGGAAAAAACGCCCAGATCCGTTCCAGGCTTGTAGCCCTCCGTGACTTCCAGGCCGCCTTGATCGACCCCTTCGGGCAATTCCTCGGGCCGTAGATACCAGGCGCGGCCCACGTCGCTGAATTTCAAGGATGCGCCGCTGGCCTGGATTTCGCCATTGTCAAAGGTAATCTCGCCAGCCTCACATTGCAGCAGATGCGCGGCGACGGCTCTGATGCGGTCAGCCAGCACACCAGCGCTTTTCGAGACAGCGCCACCGGCCATGACCATGCCGCGGGAGGCATAGGCACCCGTGGAATAGGGCGTCATGGCGGTGTCGCCTAACAATACTTGGATGTTGTCCGTGGGAATCGTCAGGATCTCGCTGGCGACCTGGGCCAGGGTAGTTTCAAGACCCTGCCCGATGGATTGGATGCCGGCCCGTACTTCAACCCCGCCATCGGCGGTCAGGCGCACCGTCGCCTGTTCATAGCCCGGCACGATGGGAATGCCCCAGGAGGCGAAGACGGTGGTGCCATGGGCGCTCTGTTCGGTATAGGTGGCGAAGCCGACGCCAATCATGCGACCATCCGCTTCGCCCGTCTGTTGGCGTTGACGCACCTGATCAAAACCGATTTGCCGGCGCACGCCGCGCAACGAAGCGGCATAGTCACCGCTGTCATATTGCTTGCCGGTGATATTCGTGAAGGGCATGGCCCCGACCGGCACTAGATTTTCCTCGCGCACATCCGCCGGCTCCCGCCCNACCTCGCGGGCGATGGCGTCGATAATCTGTTCCATGGCGAAACAGACGCCGGGCCGGGCAACGCCCCGATACGGCGCGAAGGGGGGTTTGTTGGTTGCCACCGAATAGGTTTTGCAGCGGTAGAAATCAAACTTGTAAGGTCCGGGCAGATTGCCACCAGCCTGGGCCGCCTCAATACAGGCGGTGAATGGATAGACCGAATAAGCGCCGATATCGACCCAGACTTCCGCATCCAGACCCAGAAGTCTGCCCTGTTCATCCGCATAGGCCTTGATCTTGTAGTGATGCTCGCGGGTATTGGCGCCCGCCGTTAGATGCTCGCGGCGGTCCTCTGTCCAGCGGAACGGGGCGCGGTATTTCAGTGCCAGCCAGGCAATGCAAATTTCCTCGGGCTGCAGGGTCGCCTTATAGCCGAAGCCACCCCCAATATCGACGGTCTGCACGCGAATCGCGCCCTGCTCCAGCCCCAGACATTCCGAAAGGCCGGTGCGGACGATGTGTGACACCTGAGTGGCGCTGATCACGACAAGTTGGCTGGCCCGGTCGTCCCAATAGGCCAAGACGCCCTTGCCTTCCATGGGCATCATGCATTGCCGTGCCGTATTGATCTCACGCTCAATCATCACGGGCGCGTTTTTTTTCAGTTTGGACAAATCCTGCTCTATCTCGGTACGGAGGCAGAGGTTGTCCGGCCAGTCATCATGCACCTTTCCGGCATCCGGGCTTTGCGCCCGCCAAACGTCGGCGATTGGGGGCAGCTCGTCCAGGTCCAACTCGANCGCNTCGCACAGATCCTCGGCCTCGGCCCGATTNTCAGCAACGGCCATGGCGATAGGTTCGCCGACGAAGCGAGCCTTGCCGGTGGCCAGTACCGGATAATCTGATTGCCGGTAAGTGGGCAGGGTCGAGCGGGCGGTAATCGGCAACACGCCTTCGAGGTCCTCGGCCACGAAGACGCTATCCTCGGCTCCCGCCGGCTTGGTGACTGCGCTCAGGCGGGCATGTGCCAGGGGGCTGCGCAGAAACGCCACTTCCTGCAGACCGGGCATTTTCAGATCAGCCACATAGGTGCCCCGGCCAGTTACCAGACGGGCATCTTCCTTGCGCGCAACTCTTTTCCCGATGCCTGTGCCAGCCATGCCGCACCCTTGAACTAAGCGAGGTAAACCATGCGCCCATGGTAAATGACGTTTTGCGTGTCTTTCAAGGCGCTAGAGCATGCTGCGGCTAATCAAAACCGCTCCAACAGACGGTCGATATAGTCCTGCTCCAGGCGGGCGCGGGCGCGTTCGCCGGCACGGCGGCGCAGCTCGTCCAGGATATGTCGTGCCCGTGCCAATTCTGAATCGTTGGGCACCATGACCCGGCTATTATCCATGCCACCGCCTTCGAACGGCCGGCCCGCAGGATCTTCCTTGTTGCCGCTCATTTGCCCCTGGCCATCTTCCTGGGCATTCTTCATCATCTCTTCAGCCAGTTCGCGAAAGCTGTTGGCCAGGCCGTCGATGGCCTGGCGCTGGGCCGACAGCGCCTGGCCGCCCCAGGCCTTACGCAAGGCCTGCTGTGCCTCGCGCATGGCCCGGTCAACCTCGCTCATGGCATCAGGAATATTGCCGATGCCCTGGTCCAGCCGGCGCATGACGTCGCCCAGTTGCTGACGCAGGTTGCCCTGCTGGCCCGCTAAATTGCCCATGGCCTTGCGCTTGCCAGAGGTCGTGGGGCCATTTCGGCCCCGGCCTTGTGGACCGCCTTGGCTGTCACGTTTGGCCCCGCCATCCTGATTTTGGTCCCCCTTCTCCCATGGCATGCGGCGTCGGCGGGGGGTTTGTTGATAGGTCTTGTCCATCAGATTCTGCTGCTTCTGCAGCAGTTCGCCCAATCGGCGCATGGCCTGCTCACCCGCCCGGTTACCTTGCTGCTGGGTGGTGGCGCGTTGGCCCTCCAGGTTCTCCAGTATCTCCTGCATTTGGCGCAGCATCTCGCGGGCCGCATCCTTGGCGCCCAGACGGCTTAACTCCCTGATGCGGTCCATCATCTTTTGCAAATCCGCCGCATCGATATTGCGGGCGTTGGGATCGGGGAGGTGTGGGCCTTGGGCCTGGTCGTTTTTTCGGGCCTGTTGCGCCAGCGCCTGGAGATATTTTTCCATGGCCCTTTGCAATTCGCCCATCAACCGCTCAATCTCGGCTTGATCGGCGCCCTCGGCTAGAGCCGCCATCAAAGCGTCCTGGGCGGCACGCAGGTCCCGCTCGGCCAGCGACATGCCGCCATCTTCGATCCGCAGGGCAATCTGCCACAATAGCTCCATCACCTTGCCCGGCGTTTCATCACGGCTCAACTGCAGGCGCCGGGCTGCCGTCCACAGAGACAGATAGGCGGTCTGATCATGGCCATAGGTTTCCGGGCCGGAAGAAATCGCGAACAGCGCCAGGGAAACAAGAAACCGCCGTTCCGGCTGGCGGCTTAAATCCCGCCGCTGTTCGATGATCGCGCGGGCGACGGGATGTTTGAATTGGCGCTCGGGCAGTTGCAGCCTGACCGGTTCCGAGCGCCCGATCTGGCCCTTTTCGTCCCTGGCTAGGTAGTGCAGGACAACCGTCAGACCAGCCCAGGGATGCGGCGTCAAATCAAAATAGCCGCTTTCCCTGGCCTTCCGGGCGCCAGGCGGCGAGACCGTCATGTCCAGCTGATGAACCTCACCCGCCGCCGCATTGGCCAGGCGCAGCTCTGCCCAGACGGCGGCTAAGCCGTAATCATCGGCGGCCTGATAGGATAGGCGCACGGCTTGGCGTGGGGTTTTTTTCGGGTCCTCGTCCGCACTAACGGTCGGCGGCTGGTCGACAACAACGGCAAGGGGCCAATCCGCCAACGGCTGCTCGGCCGAGGCGATGCTCAGGCGTTGACCAGATTCGATACTTTGGCTCAACTCGAAATTTCGGGCGTCGATTTTCTGGAACGGCGTGGCCGCGCCATCAAACGACAGCCGCGGCGTCGCGCCGCCGCCAAAGACCCTGGCCATAAAGGTACTGCCTTGGGCCACCTGTAATTTTTCAACACTCATGGGGTCCAGCTTAACGGGCGGCAAGGCGGTATAATCAGGTGGGGTAAGCCAAGCTTCTAGTTCCGCCGCCGGCCCGCTGCCAGCACCGAAATCCGGCATTATTGCCGCCCTTAGTCGTTGTGACGCCTCGGCGCCTGCAACAAATACGCCTATGGCGAGGAGCAGGAACACCAGCGCGCGCAGGCCCCAGGGGTCGCCCTTTGGCAGGCCGGGGCGGGGCAGTCCGAGGCGCAAGCCGCGCAATTGGTTTTTCAGGCGGTCTTGATGGGCCCGCCACAGGGCAAGGGCGCCGGCATCATGGCTGTTGGCCAATTGATCCTGCAGGCTTCTCAGGGGGCGGTGGAGCAGGCCGCTATCGCGCTCCAGACGGCGCAGGGCGGCGCTTTCTTCAGGCAGTCGCCAAGCCTTGTAGCCGAGCCAGATGGCGGCGAACGAAAGCATGGCGAAGACAGCTAGCAACAGGGCATGGCCCCCGGCAGGCAGCAGGGCCGGCAGCTCCAGCAGAGCCAAGGCTCCGAACAGGCCGATCACGCACATCACCGGCAACAAGGTCCGCCACAGGATCTCCCAAAACAGCACCAACCGCGCCAGGGCGTGCAGGTAGTCGATGCGGTCTGGTGTCCTCATCGGGCTATTCTAGCGTGGCCACCAGCCAGGGCGGAGGTTTGTCCAGGGCCATAAGTTCATTAATGCCTTGGCGGGGCCGAATGACGGCGAACTGGTTACCGTGCACCAGAATTTCCGGCACCAGGGGGCGGCTGTTGTAGGTAGAGGCCATGACGGCACCATAAGCTCCCGCACTGCGTACGGCGATCAAATCATTGGGAGCAAGCGGCGGCATGCGCCGGCCCTTGGCCAGGGTATCGCCGGTCTCGCAAATCGGCCCAACCACATCAGCCTCCTCCAACGCTGCGCCGGGCGCGGGCTCACGCACCGGCACGATCTCATGCCAGCTGTCATACATGGCGGGACGGATCAAATCGTTCATGGCCGCGTCAATGATGATAAAGCGGCGGCCTTCGTGCTTTTCATGGATCACGCCGGCGACCAGAATGCCAGCATTACCCACCAGCACGCGGCCCGGTTCCAAGACCAGATCAAGCTGCCGGTTGGCAGTCAGGCGCTTGACCATTCGACCATACTCAGCCGGCGGCGGCGGGGTTTCGCCCCCGTATGGTATGCCCAGACCGCCGCCCAGATTGCAGCGGCGGATCTCGTGGCCCGCCGCGCGCAGTTCGTCGATTAGCTTCAAGGCGCGGTCGAAGGATTCCTCGAACGGCGCCAGATCGGTGATTTGCGAACCGATATGCACGGCCACGCCCAGCATAGCTAGGCCGGGCAGGGCGGCGCCCAGGTCAAAGATTGCCGTGGCCCGATCAATGGGTATGCCAAATTTGTTCTGCTTTCGCCCAGTGGTGATTTTCTCGTGCGTACCCGCGTCCACGTCCGGATTGACCCGGATGGAGACCGGCGCTACCTTGCCCATCGCGGCGGCGACGGTACTCAACAGCCGCAACTCCGGCTCGCTCTCCACGTTGAATTGGTAAATTCCCGCCGCCAGTGCCTGGGCCAATTCATCGCGGGTCTTGCCGGGGCCGGCGAAGACAATGGTATCGGGTGCCGCGCCCGCAGCCATGGCCCGGTGCAACTCGCCCCCCGAGATGACGTCCGCACCCGCGCCCAGCTCGACAAAGGTACGGATTACCGCCTGATTGGAATTGGCCTTCACCGCATAGCAGATGCGCGCGCCGCTACCTTCCAGCGAGCCGGCCAGAACCTGATAATGGCGGCTCATGGTGGCGGTGGAATAGCAATAAAAGGGCGTGCCGACGGCGGCGGCAATATCGGTGATTGCCACTTCTTCGGCATGGAGCACGCCATTCTTATAAGTGAAATAGTCCATGGCCTTATTGCGACGCCTTTTTCTTTTTGAGCTTTTCCGGATCGACCTTCATGCCCGCACTGCCGCCAGGACGCTTGGGCGGGCCTTTTTTGCCGCAGGCGGAAAGGGCGGCCAATAGCGACCCGTTCACGGCCAGGCGCAACAATGTCCGGCGCGGGATCATAATCGCGCCCGCGCGGCGGCNATGGCCGCGCGTACCTGGGACGGCGCGGTGCCGCCAAAGCTGACCCGCGATGCCACTGAATTGCGCACGCCCAGTACTTTGAATACGGCATCGGTGATGCCGCCTTCGACAGCCTGCATATCCGCCAAGGACAAACCATCCAGGTCAACGTCCTGTTCCTCGGCCTGCTTGACGAGGGTTCCCGTGACATGGTGCGCCCGGCGGAACGGCAGGCCCAATTCCCGGACCAGCCAATCCGCCAGGTCCGTGGCGGTGGTGAAACCTTGCCCGGCGGCGCTTTCCATGGCCGTCCGATTGACGGTCAGATCGCCCAGCATGCCAGACATTGCGGGCACGGTCAGGGTCAGGGTATCGGCCACTTCGAATACCGGTTCCTTATCTTCCTGCATATCCTTGGAATAGGTCATGGGCAGGCCTTTCATGACCACCAGCAAGGCATTCAGATCACCGATCACCCGGCCGGCCTTGGCCCGGACTAGTTCGGCGGCATCTGGATTACGCTTTTGCGGCATGATTGAGGAGCCGGTGGTGAAGCCGTCACTCAACGAAATAAAGTTGAACTGCGCCGAGGCCCAGTTGACCAGTTCCTCGGCCAGACGGGAGAGATGCACCGACAGGATCGAAGCGGCTGCCAGATACTCCATGGCGAAATCCCGCGCCGCCACCGCATCCATGGAATTGGCGGCGGGTCTCTCGAAACCAAGCGCCTTGGCCGTGGCGTCTCGGTCAATGGGAAACGAGGTTCCGGCCAGGGCCGCTGCACCCAAAGGGCTTTCATTCAAGCGTCGCCGGCAATCCGTGAAGCGGCCCCGATCCCGGCCCAGCATTTCCACATAAGCCATCAGATGGTGGCCAAAGGTCACCGGTTGGGCCGCCTGTAGATGGGTGAAACCGGGCATGACGGTATCCGCATGCTCCTCCGCCCGGTCCATCAAGACCGTTTGCAACGCTTGCAAGGCCGGATCCAGGGCATCGATCTCGTCCCGCAGCCAAAGCCGGAAATCCGTCGCCACCTGATCGTTGCGCGAGCGCGCGGTGTGCAACCGGCCCGCCGGCTCGCCAAGCAGTTCACTCAGCCGGGCTTCCACATGCATGTGGATGTCTTCCTTAAGCGGATCGTATTCAAAGGTTCCCGCCGCGATCTCCGCCTCGACCTGATCAAGGCCTTTCAAGATCGCGTGACCATCGTCCTGGTTTAGGATGCCTTGAGCCACCAACATGCTACAATGAGCCCGGCTGCTGGCAATGTCCTGGCGGTAGAAACGCCTATCGAAATAGATCGAGGCGTTGATCCGCTGCATGATATCCGACGCACCACCGGCGAAACGCCCGCCCCACAGGGCATTGGCGCCGGTTTTCTTGTCGTCCGGCTGTTTATCGGTCATTTTGTTACTCCTGCCCCCCGAGGAGGCCATGGTCCAGTTTCGATCCGTATACCTGATCCCGTTTGCCGCCACCATGGGCATTTTTCTGGCGCTGGCAGTGCCCCATATAGCGCATGCTGCCAGTCTGTCCCAATACGCGGTTGGCGCGATGGCGAATTTTACCCTCTCCCCGGAGAAGCCGCCAGCGCCGGTCATAACCTTTCGCGACGAAAAGGGCGAAAAACATAGCCTAGGGGATTTCGCGGGCAAGGTGGTATTGGTCAATTTCTGGGCCACCTGGTGCGGCCCGTGCCGGCGGGAAATGGCCGATCTGGATCATTTGCAACGGCGGCTCGGCGGCCATAGGTTCGGCGTTCTGGCAATTTCCTCGGACCGCAAGGGGATGGCGGTGGTGAAGAAATTCTATGACGAGAACAAGATCCAGCATTTGGATGCTTGGATCGACAAAACCACCAAGGCACAGCGGGCCTTTCGCGCCTACGGCCTGCCGACCTCCGTGCTCATNGATGATCNGGGCCGAGAAGTCGGCCGCTTGGTGGGNTCGGCGGAATGGGCTAGTGACGAGGCATTATCCCTGATCAAAGGGGTTGTCGCCGAGGCTGGGAATTGATGCGGCTTTGCCAAATTTGCCGCCCAGGTTAAGTTGGCGGTTAGGTTGACGGAGAAATTTGGGGGATAGCAAGCATGACAATTGATACGGACTTCTTTGCCGAGCACGGCTTTATTCTGGTGCCTGGGGTGTTGTCGCCCGAAAAGCTGCGCGCCGTCCAGGCGGAAACCGACCGCATCGTAAAGGCGGCCGCAGGTGTGGAAGATCATGACGCCATATATGATCTGGAGGCGAGCCATAAACCGAATGCGCCACGAGTCCGGCGCATCAAGACCCCGCATTTGCATTTTCCTGCCTTCGAGGAACTGGTCCGCGACGCAGAGGTTACCAACCCCGTGGCCGCCCTGATCGGCGAAAACATTCGCCTCTACGGTGGCAAGATCAACATTAAGGCGGCTGGCTATGGCGCGCCGGTGGAATGGCATCAGGACTGGGCCTTTTACCCTCATACCAACGACGATGTGCTAACGGTCGCTATCCTGCTTGATGACATGGATGCGGACAACGGCTCCCTCGGCATCGTGGCCGGCAGTCACAAGGGCCCTGTTTTCGACCACCACGCCGATGGCGCCTTCTGCGGCGCCCTGGATCTTGATGCCAATGAATTGGATTTTTCTCAGGCCGTGCAAATGGCCGGCAAGGCGGGGGATATGCTGATTTTTCATTCTCGGGCGGTACATGGCTCTCCGGCCAACCGCTCGAACCGGCAGCGCCGCCTGTTGATCTGGGAGATGACCGCCGCCGATGCCTGGCCCTTGGCGGGCCTGCGCGACGGCTATGATGAATTCGAGCGATGGGTGATCCGGGGCGAAGGCAGCCTGGTGCCGCGTCTGGAAGACGTACCGGTACGCATGCCTTATCCGTTAGCCACCCATGGCGGCTCGATCTACGAAAACCAGCGCGGCATGGAGCGGCAATATTTCGAACATGTGGGCGCCGCCGCCGGCGCGGACTAGATTTCCGGGACGCTGGCGCCGATATCGACAAAGCTGTGTTGTTCGGTTGCGGCAAGCTGTTGAAATTGATCGGCTGCCTGCGGTGGGTTTATGCCGTCGAACATGCCGAAGACATTCAGCGTCTGCGGTGGTTGCCCCTCCCTTTTGGGCCGCAGGGACAGACTTAGGATTTCCACCGAACGGCTATTCCGGCCCGCGAAGTCAATCTCCCAAATCCAAATGGCGCCACAGGGCTGTGTGGCTGTGCGTACCGCGCGCGCCGCGTGAAGCGCGGTACCCAGGCTCCATCATCTCGAGCAAATGGCGATCTGTCAGCTCAAACCCCATGATCTCGCGGATCATGGTGCCTGCCAGACGAAAGCTAATCTCGGTCTCGGAAAAGGCATCGACCAGGGTAATCCACGGCAGAATTCCGGTGATGTCTTCAAGGCGCATGTCGGAGCGTCGGGACATAAGCTTGCCGTCGCGCCAAGTGGGTCAGATCCACCGCGTGGCCGGCATCGCTTAATGCGGCCTGCAATTGCCGGGCCAGGTCCTTGTCGTCCTCAACCACCAGCAACCGGCCCGAATAACGCCGGCCAGGCACCGCAATATCTGTTGCAGGGGCAGCACATCGCCAGCGCTGACCGCATCGCGGGCCCGATCATGATCACTGTCGCGATTCTGTTTCGCTAGCAGCAAACTATGCCGATGAACCCAGGGCGCCATCTGCTCCGCATGCTCCTGCCATGGGGCCGGCAGCCGATGCCTTGCCTGCGCCGCCGTGGGCAGAGCCAAGGCGGTGAAAAGGAATATGCATAAATCCCATGAACCTTATCCCATACTACCCCACACTACCTGAACCGAGGGCGAACGAATTGCAGCCGCCAATATGAACGTGGCAATGTTGACTTCGGGAGCCGGAGGCGGGTATCTGCAAGCCAGCGGGCAGCTTTCAGGCTCCTACAGCCTCTTTTTTTGTAACAACGGCGGACCGATCAGGCATGGCGTCCTATCAATATATCTACACGATGCGTGATTTGCGCAAGGTTTTCCCCGGTGGCCGGGAAGTGCTCAAGGACATCACCCTGGNCTTTTTCCCTGGCGCCAAGATTGGCGTTATCGGCGGCAACGGCGCCGGTAAATCTACGTTGCTGCGGATCATGGCCGGCATTGAAGCCGAGTTCACCGGCGAGGCCTGGGCCGCCGAGGGCGTCCGCGTCGGGCTG
The DNA here is from genome assembly GCA_002731375.1 of Rhodospirillaceae bacterium. Lineage (GTDB taxonomy): Bacteria > Pseudomonadota > Alphaproteobacteria. Next base: position 28,303 of record PCBT01000032.1, read on the forward strand.
TTGAGCCAGGAACCGGAACTGGACCCCCAAAAGGATGTCCAGGGCAATGTTACCGACGGGGTGCGTGTCACCAAAGATCTGCTCGACCGGTTCGAGGCGGTCAGCCTGCGCTTTGCCGAGGAAATGACCGACGACGAGATGAACGCCCTGATCGAGGAACAGGGCGAATTGCAGGAACAGATCGATGCCGCTGAGGCATGGGATCTGGACCGCCATATAGAGATCGCCATGGATGCCCTGCGCTGCCCGCCGGGCGATGCGGATGTAACCAAGCTTTCGGGTGGCGAGCGGCGCCGGGTGGCGCTCTGCCGGCTGTTGCTGGAGAAGCCTGATCTGTTGCTGCTGGATGAGCCGACCAACCATCTGGATGCGGAATCCGTGGGCTGGCTGGAGCGCCATTTGCATGATTACACCGGCACCGTGGTGGCGATTACCCATGACCGCTATTTTCTCGACAATGTTGCCGGCTGGATTCTGGAGCTGGACCGGGGCCGGGGTATCCCTTACGAGGGCAATTATTCCGGTTGGCTGGTACAGAAACAAAAACGCCTGGAGCAAGAGGGCAAGCAGGAAGAAGCCCGCCAACGCAGCCTGGCGATGGAGCTGGAATGGATCCAGCAATCGCCCCGGGCCCGCCAGGCTAAGAGCAAGGCTCGCATCCGGGCTTACGAGAATTTGCTGGCCCAGGACATGGAGGCCCAGGTCAAACGGGCGCAGATCGTTATTCCGCCGGGGCCGCGCCTGGGCGATCTGGTGATCGAGGCCCAGGGCCTGGAAAAAGCCTATGGCGAACGCCTGTTGATCGATGGCCTGGATTTCAAACTGCCGCCCGGCGGTATTGTCGGGGTGATCGGTCCCAACGGTGCCGGCAAGACCACCTTATTCCGCATGCTGGTCGGCGAAGAGGCGCCCGATCAGGGCAGCCTGCGNGTCGGCGACACGGTGGCGCTGGGCTATGTGGACCAATCCCGCGACGCCCTGGCCGGCGAGGCCACGGCCTGGCAGGAGATTTCAGGCGGCGCGGAAGAGATCGAGCTGGGCAAGCGCAGCGTTAACAGCCGGGCCTATTGCACCTGGTTCGGCTTTCGCGGTCCCGATCAGCAAAAGCCCGTGGGCCAGCTGTCGGGCGGCGAGCGTAACCGTGTGCATTTGGCCAAGATGTTGAAGTCCGGCGCCAACCTGATCCTGCTGGATGAGCCGACTAACGATCTGGACGTGGATACCTTGCGCGCCCTGGAGGAGGCTTTGTTGAATTTCGCCGGCTGCGCCATGGTGATCAGCCATGACCGCTGGTTTCTGGACCGCATCGCCACGCATATTTTGGCCTTTGAAGGCGACAGCCACGTGGAATGGTTCGAAGGCAATTACGAGACCTACGAGGAAGACCGCAAACGCCGCCTGGGCCAGGCCGCCGACCAACCCCACCGCATCAGGTACAAGCCTATATCCCGTTGATTCGATGAAAGGTCATTCCCGATGCCTGTTGCGTTTGCTCTTGACCCAGGCTGTGTAAAAAGGGCGGCTGGCGGATCTTTTGGTGCAGGATCCTCAACTTCGAAATCGCTGTCGAAGGCCCGCATGGCTAAGTTGATGACCACTACCGTAGGTCATCCGGGGTATGTCGGTTATAGTCGCCGGCCACGCATANTTCGTTCCTGCAGAGGAGGCCGACTTGGACCAGCTGGCAACGATCCACGCCGAGCGCGGCGGGCGCGACGGGCCCTTGATGGTGCTGCTGCACGGTNTGGGCTGCAACGCTGCGGTTTGGGATGGTCTCCTACCACTGCTGGCGGCTGAGTGGCCGGGCGGCTGGCTTGTGCCAGACCTGCGGGGCCATGGCCGCTCTCCTCACCGCGCACCGTACGGCCTCGGTCTCCATGCAGCGGATGTAGCCCACATCATCGACCCTGAGGACGAGATTACGGTGGTCGGACATTCAATGGGCGGCGGGGTCGCTGTCGCATTGGCGAACGACCTCTTTGGCGTTCCCGTCCGCCGGGTCATTGCCTTCGGCTACAAGGTCGACTGGAGTGACAACGAAGTCGCTCGGGCCGCCAAGATCGCGGCAACGCCACCGCGGGTCTTCGACAACCGCGCGGCAGCGGTTGATCGGGCGCTGCAGGTCGCCGGACTGGCCGAGCTAGTTGAGCCGAGCGCACGCGTTGCCGATCTGAGTGTCACGGCGACCGAAGGCGGTTACAAGCTGTCGACCGACCCGCGCGTAAATGTGATTAGCGCGCCGGACTCTGTCACGCTCGCCGGAGCAGCGCGCGCGCCGCTCCACCTCTTTACCGGCGAGCACGATGCGGTCGGCACTGCTGCGGGCATGGCTAAGCTCGGTGAGGTCACGGTGCTACCGGGACTAGGCCACAGCCCCCATGTTGAGGCGCCGGAGGCCTTTTGGCAGGCAATCGCATGCGCGCTGGAATTCGCCTGAGCCACCTTAGGGCTGAATGTAGCGAGGCCGAACGATACATGGACAAATCCGCATTTGCTAACGACAAGGCCGGTCGACCCTCGTTCTAGACCAGATTTGCATCAAAAACCGACAGATACACGAAGATGACTGAGAGAACTTGAGGGATCAATAGGAGCTAACTCGAGCACCGAATTCATCAGTATTCAGACGCCCAGTTGTGAAATCCAAACCTTCGGAATATTGCCTCTAGGATTTACCTGATGGCCTCTTTTTGATGCTATGGACGGCTCCCATCCGTCGGTACCATTGAACGCTAGGGCGTTTTAAGGCTACTTCGTCACGCCTTTGATCTTGCGCACCTTGGCTTCCAATGTGTCCAGGAAGGCATCCATGTCGCCGCCGGCGGTGCGTACGGCGGCGGCGAAGTCGGAACGCTGGGTCAGGGACAGGGAGATTCCTTCGAGCATGACATCGACAATGCGTACGGCGCCCAGGCGCTCTCGCAAATACCAAATGACCTCGACCGGTTCGCCCCCCGNGCGCTGGATGCGCGTCTTGACTATGGCCCTGCCGCGTTCGTCAATGCTTTCATTGATCACCATAAACGACTCGCCGGAATAGTTGCTAAAACGGGCCGCGTACGAATTAACGATATAGTCTTCAAACAGTTTCAGATAGCGCCGCCGTTGGGCAAAATTCGCACGCCGCCAATAACGCCCCAAGGCGAAACGTGCAATGCCTCTAAGGGCGAAACTTTGGTTCAGCAGATGGCGGAAGCGGCGGTTTTTTTCCTGCTGGGTCAACTTCTGGTCTGACAGCATCGCCACCGCGGCGTCACCCAGGGATTTAACCTGTTTCCTGGCTTCACCTGGCAATAACGGCCGATTTTGGGATTGCGCCACGGCGCCACGGACCGTCACGGAAGCTGTCACTACCAACGTTAGTGCGCAGAGGCCCAAGAATTTCCGGCGTAGCATGGACGTACCGCCAAGCCTATTTTCTGATGGAGGAAACACGCTCTACGCCTTTGTCTTCCTCTAATTCTTCCGACATTTCCGGCAAAGGGTTCATGGGACCGCGGCCATTGGCGATTTCCGAGGCGCGGTATTGCCGGTACAAACTGCGTACCGTGGCATAAAAATCGATCGATCCGCGTTCAATCTCGTCAAATGTTTCGATAGTACGGGACCGGGTGTCGATACCCTTGATCACAGTGCGCGCCAAGGCAAAGCCGCTACGGTGCTCGGTTGGCACAATATAGTTGATCGGATTAATATAAAAATTGACTGCCATTCCCAAGGTATCACGAACATTCGACGGGCCGTAGATAGGCAGCATCAAATACGGCCCCGGATCCGCCCCCCAAACCGCCAGTGTTTGGCCCGAATCCTCACCATGGAAAGGAATGCCCGCATCGGGATCTTTTGGATTGTCGCCCGCGGCGACATCGTTCAGACCAGCCGGGCCAAAGAAGGTATTGGTCGTGAAGCGGCCAAAACTGTCCGATGCACGCTCGACTTCCCCTTGAAGGATGTCATGCACGAAAATGCCTGGTGTCTCCAGGTTATTGACCACGCTGCGGACGCTGTTTCTGAGTCCTTTGGGCAAGGCGCCACGGTAAAATTCCGAGACGGGACGCAACAACAAATGGTCAATGCCGCGGTTAAACTCGAAAAAATAGCGGTTTAGCGGCTCTAATGGGTCGTTGTCTTCTTTGAAGGCCGCCATCGCTTCCTTGTCGGAGGCGGGCGGCGGCGTGGCGCAACCGGTCAGGGCAGCAAGCGTGATAACTCCGGCCAGGGCCAACTTGGCGCTACTGCGTACTGTCACGAAATGCTCTCGCACGGCTAACTTGTTCCTCATAGCGCCACATAGTTCCCTGAAAACCAAGCGTAAACATAACCCAGGTCGTATCGATTCTCTTAACGATCATTGTTAAGATCATCTTGACTGTCGTTATAGTGGTAAATTTACAACAGACGCCGCAACCACTCATGGCGCCAGACAAAGCGCCATTTAGCCACGGGTCTTGCTAGCGACGAAACACCGGCAGACTTCGTACCACAGGGAAATCACCTTGGCTAGTTTACGTATTATTTTTGTGTTAAATCACTCAAGAACGTTACAATTGAGCCGCTATGCACGCCATGGTCAATGCGGCCTTCGCCGCCATCAAAGCTTGCCGTTAAGGGGCTTTCAAAGCCAGCATCAGGTTTCCTCACGCCCGGCTCAGCGGAATGTCATAGCCCGCGCGCGGGATCTCGTCGTTTATGAGGTGCCAGAGGTGCCGCGGCTTGTTTTTCAGCGATTCATCTCAGTCATGGCCTCCATGAGGACTCCGTGCAGCTAGGAAGCCGCGGAGGGCATCCAGGGTTTCATCTGGCGCCTCATCCATCATGTTATGGCCGGCGCCCGCGATAACGGTTTCTTGGGCCCCAGCAATCAGGGCGGCTGTTTTCCGGGCCGCCTTCAACGGCGTCATCATGTCCTTTTCACCCATGATCGATAGTGTCGGGCATTTCACCCGGCCCGCCGCTGCCTCGCCGCCGTTATACTTGTCGCAGGCATTCATATCATTGAACAATATTCCTTCGGCGGAACCTTCCACCAGGCGCATGCCGCCCTTCAGCATCCAGGTGCCCGGTATGGTGTGCCGCCCCAGTTGCGCCGCCCGGCCATAGCCCCAGGCGTTGGTTAGTTGCTTGGCCAAATCCTCGTTTGCACGTGCCGAGTTCAACAATTCGTTGTTGACCCGCATGGGGTAGGCACAGCCCAATAGCGCCAAGGCGCTAACCCGCTCGGGGTAGCGGGCTGCCGCATTCAAGGTGGTCAGAGAACCAATACTGTGACCAACCAAAGCGGCCTGTTGCAGGCCGGCTGCATCCAGTACGGCAATCAGCCAATCAGCCAGCTCTTCTATTATCGGCACCGGCGGTCCGTCGCTGCGGCCATGACCGGGCATGTCCAGGGCCAGGACGCCATGGCCATGCCAGGCGAAATAACGGGTCTGCAGTTTCCACACCGTATGATCCGCCGCCGCGCCATGTATGAAAACGATGGTGGGCAGTTTCGAATTAAAGGGCTTGCCACCCGTAGCGGCGTAGACCTTGCGGCCATCGACATTCAGCTCCATGGCTCCAACTCCTGTCTCTCGAATGCGCTAGCGCTGTGAGCGGCGCAGGGCGCCGCCCAGATCATCCTTCAAGTCGCGAATGTCTTCCAGGCCCACGGATATGCGCACCATGTCCTCGCTGACCCCCGCCGCCGCCAACGCCGCTGCGTCCATTTGTTGATGGGTGGTGGAGGCGGGATGGATGATCAGGGACTTGGCATCACCCACGTTGGCAAGGTGCGAGTGGATTGCCAGACTTTCGATAAATTTGGCGCCGGCGCCGCGTCCGCCCTTGATGCCGAAACTGAAGACTGCGCCGACACCATTTGGCATCAGGGTCTTGGCCAGATCATAATCCGCATGCTCGGGCAATTCGGGATAGCTGATCCAGGCCACGCCATCCTGGCCCAAGAGGAATTCGACGATCTCCCTGGTATTTTCCACGTGGCGCTGCATGCGTACGGACAATGTTTCAACGCCTTGCAGGATATAAAACGCCGTTTGCGGGCTCATGGCGGCGCCGAAATCGCGCAGGCCTTCCATTCTAGCTCGCATGATGAAGGCGTTGGGGCCGAACTCCTCGGCGAAATCCAGGCCGTGATAGCCGTCATAGGGCTCGGTCATGGTGGGGAATTTATCCGATGCCTCCCAATCGAAGCGGCCGCCATCGACCAACAGGCCGGCTACGGCGACACCATGGCCGCCGAGGAACTTGGTCGCCGAATGCATGACAATATCGGCACCATACTCAAAGGGCCGGAACAAATAGGGCGTGGCGAAGGTATTGTCGATCATCAGGGGGAT